>NZ_MUGV01000020.1:0-219269 GCF_002217275.1 Flavobacterium frigidimaris | reverse complement strand
CCAAACCCGCTGTAGTACCAGAACGTTATGCGTCAGTTGAAACCGAACTTACGCAGAAAAATTGTTTCCAAAAGAATAAATATTTACGCAAAAATTACAGAAACTGTAATGTCGAAACCAATAGAAAATGAATGAAATAACTTTTGAAATTAATTCTAACCAAGAAGTTTGGGAACTATTTGACAAAAATCTAAATTCAATATTTATTCATAGATTCAGTCCAAATCAGGTCATTGAATGGTGGAAAACAGATTTGAAAACAAAAAGCGGAACGGAATTCAAAAACTTATCAGTAAGACAAATGGAGTTTGACATTCAAACTGATTTAAGTGAATTAAAAAATATACTTGAGTTAAATACTGATCAATTGAGAATCTACCAATTCGACAAACCTATTTCAGACTCTCTTAAAATTGAAAGATTACCTGAAAAGTCTCTAAATCAGATTTTAAAGCAAAACGGATTAAGACACTACTTTTTTATTGATTTTGAAATTATAACTATTGGTAGTTTTGAAACTGATTTTATTAAATCAATTGAAACTAATCCAACCTTTGAAAGTAGAATTGCTGAACGAAAAAGAAACCTTTAAAGAGAATAATCAAGTTCAAACAACCGAACGCATAACAACTACTACAACGGATTTGGGCAATTGGCTTAATGGAAAGTTGGTTTTGTATTTGGTATGATTTGGCAAATCCGAGGAATGGTCTTAATTTAGTCCCAAACCCGCTGTAGTGCCAAGACGTTATGCACAAGTATAGACCAGACGATAAATAATTGAAAAATGAAAGCGAATAAACAAGACTCAAATATTTTCTTTTACCAGCAGGCTTCAAAACTCGCTAGAATTGGAAATTGGGAATTTGATGTTGCGGGTAACAAAGTATACTGGTCCAACATTGTCCACGAACTTCACGAAACAAACCCGAAAACTTTCACGCCTGATTTAGAAACAGGTCTAAGATTTTATAGGGAAGATTTTCGATCAATGGTAAATGACACTTTACAAAATAGCATTGAAACTGGTGCTGTATTTGACTTTGAAGCTGTTATAATCACTAAGAAAAAGAACGAGCGTTGGGTTCGGGTTATTGGAAATGTAGAAATGATTCAAGGGAAATGCCAACGGATATATGGCAGTTTTCAGGATATTCACGCTTACAAGTTGCTGGAGCTTCAAATTCGTGAGATTTTGGGAAGTATATCTGACGCTTTTTATGCTGTGGACAAAAACTGGAAGTTTACTTATTTCAACAAGGAAGCTGAGAACTTACTCTTAAAGAAAGCTGAAGATGTTTTGGGCAAGAATATTTGGGAATTATTTCCAGCCAGTGTAGATACCACCATTCACAAAATTTATAAAAGAGTCGCCCGTTCAAAAAAGAAGGAATCCTTTGAATACTATTACCCGGGAGATGAAAAATGGTATGAAATAAATGCCTATCCATCACAGGGTGGTGTATCTGCATACTTCAGGAATATAGATAAAAGTAAGCAGGAGGCAGAAAAACTTGATAGAGCCTATCAGGAGAAAATCAACATACTGGAAAGTATCGGAGATGCTTTTTTCAATGTAAACAAAGATTGGGTAGTAACTTATTGGAACAAAGAATCCGAAAAGGTTTTAGGTAAGAAAAGGGATGCCATCATTGGCAAAAACCTTTGGGATGAATATCCTGATGTCATTGAAACTGGCTTTTTCCGCCAATATCACAAAGCCATGGAAACTCAGCAAAATTTGACCTTTGAAGAGTTTTACCCGACATTGAATATGTGGCTCGAAGTGGCGGTATATCCATCAACCAACGGACTGTCTGTTTATTTTAAAGACATTACACTAAGAAAAGAGTCGGATATAAAACTGTTTCAATCCAATGAACGCTTTGAAAAAGTTACCGAAGCGACCCATGATGCGATATGGGATTGGAATATCACAGAAAACACCCTCTATTGGGGAGCTGGTTTCAAAAATCTGTTTGGATATCAAATTGAAAAAACCACCCCAACTTTAGAATCCTGGTCCAATCACATCCATCCTGAGGATCGGGAATGGGTATTGCAAAGTATTTATGGAGCACTCGAAAAATCTGACCAATCTAACTGGATTGGCGAGTATCGTTATCAAAAAAATGACAGTACTTTTGCCGATGTGATTGACAGGGGTGTTGTAATCAGAGATGGAAGAGGAAATCCTATCCGTATGGTAGGAGCCATGAATGATATCACGGAGCGAAAGAATTTTGAAATAAGCAGAGATAGATATGCGAAACAAATTGAAATACAGAATGAAAAACTCAAAAATATTGCCTGGACTCAGTCACATATAGTACGGGCTCCTCTTGCAAGAATGTTGGGGATTATGAATGTTATTGAGGATAATAATAAAAGTCTTGATGATACTTTAATGTGGTTAAAACATTTGAGAGATTCCGCAAATGAATTGGATGAAATTATAAAAGACATGGTTGATAAGGCACAACACTTAACATAAAGAAATGAACAAAACAGTACTTATAGTAGATGATGATCCAATTATCAGGTTAATTATCCAAAATATGATTCATAATTTGGATAGTTCCGTTAATTGTCATCAATGTGTTAACGGAGAGGTGGGTTTGACCGCATTAGAAACACTACAAAACTCAACCGATATTATTGTTGTCCTATTGGACATAAATATGCCCGTATTAAATGGATGGGGGGTTTTAGACGGCCTGCAAAAAATAAATCTTGATTCTTTTAATAAATTTCAACTTTACATTGTCACTTCCTCTATCGATGAAAGCGATAAGATAACAGCTCAATCGTATCCTGTGATTAAGAAGTTTTATCACAAACCGCTTACAAAACAAGATATCGAAGAAATTTTGAACTCACACTAATTAACTTGATCTTTACCTAGGCAATTTGACTTTAAATATTTTAATAAATAGACAAATACCTGTGCATAACAGCTACTACAACGGATTTGGGCAATTGGCTAATGGAAAGTTGGTTTTGTATTTGGGATGATTTTGCAAATCCGAAGAATGGGCTTAATTTAGTCCCAAACCCGCTGTAGTGCCAGAACGTTACCTGTAATTTTATATACGACCTTATAAACCTTGAATGAATAAAAAAATTTAAATGTTACAGCAAAACAGAATTGACAATCCTAAAACTATTGATTTTGATTATATTGATAAGGAGTTAAACGAGGGAAAACATGTTATAGTACAATTTTCAGAGAATGTTTATTCAGACGAAAACCTTTATATACTAAATAAACTATGTGCAAAATATGATGTGAATTTTGGCATTCGTTTCTATGGTCATTATTCGAGCACTTTTGATTTTAAGACAATCCTGAAAATTCCAGAAGTAATATGTCTTTATTTAGATTGCTTATTAGAAGCTGATAATATTATTGCTTTAAATTCGCTTCACAGATTACAAAAACTTTCGTTAGGTGTCTACGAGTTAAAAGAGACAGAGATACTAAATTATGAGAATCTTAAAGAGCTAACGGAACTGATTCTAACGGAGACAAAGACTCAAGCGCTAAATCTGGATTATTTGAAAGATTACAAAAATTTAAAATATTTGATAATTGGAGGCCATACAAAAAATATTCAGGCACTAGGAAATCTTATAGACTTAGAATATTTGTCCTTAAATTCAATAAAAAAAACTTCTGTTGAATTTATAAATAACCTAAAAAATCTGAAAACTTTAAAATTTATACTCGGAGGTCGTGAAAATATCGATGAAATCAACGACAACCAAATTGAGCATCTTGAAGTTGTTTGGGTAAGAGGTTTTAATGATATTAGCAATATTGGAAAATTCAAAAAATTAAAGTTTCTGCTATTGGAAGATAATATTAAGTTAGAAAAGGTTGAGTTTAATACTGAAATGCCTATGCTGAAAATACTATCTATATCAAACTGTAAGTCATTAAGTTCCCTGAAAGGTGTTGACAATTTATCCTCTCTCGAACGAATAGGTATTTATCAAACAAATATTAATTTCGAAACTTTCATTGAGCAAGATTTACCTACTAATCTTAAAGCAATTAGATTTTATACTTCAAAAAACAAACTAAATGAGCAAATAAAAATTCGACTTAAATCGAAAGGATATACAGAATAAAAAACTACAGGTAACAGCCGTTTCTCGCAATTGCGAATTTTGTGGTAAGTTCAAGTTTGCGTTTCGCAAGAATTTTTATCTTTAACAGAAAATAAAAATTTCCGAAGTTCGCAACTGACGAGAAGCGACGGAACGTTAGTGGCAAGCACAGAAAATATGGCATATATCAACGAAGTAAATTATCAAGATACAATAAGAAAAAAATCTATTGTTTTCAAATCAAAATGGTTTGATTTAATAGATTCATTTTTAGTTATTGTAATGTCGTGTTTTTTCATAGTTTGCTTAATCTTAATCTTTCGGGAAGCAGATTTGAACAGTCCAAATGATAGTTTTGTTGCATATTGGATTTTACCTTTTGCAATGGTTTTTACTTTATTTAGTCTCTACAAGAAAATTAGAGAAAAAAGACTTTTAATTATTGAAACTAATCTGAATAAGATTGAAGCAAGAAAAGAAATAGTTCATATTGTGGAATCTTGGGGGTGGAAAATTTATCGAAATAATGCAAATTATTTGCAGGCAACTACTGGTATGGGTCTTGCAGATTGGGGAAAACAAGTAATAATAATTTACGCTGATAAAAAGTTATTCGTAAATGTGATGTCGGACAATCCTAAAATTAGAATGCCTGTTTTATTTTCAGACAAATCAATCAAAAAAGATATAGAAAGGCAAATAACAGCCAGCCACTAACAGCTACTACAACGGATTTGGGCAATAGGCTTAATGGAAAGATGGTTTTGTATTTGGGATGATTTACTTTGTCTGTTCGCTTCGGCTCGGGTGGCAAATCCGAAAATAGGGCTTAATTTAGTCCCAAACCCGCTGTAGTGCCATAACGTTATGTGAAATCGCAAAAATGAAATCTTATGAATGCAAATCGTTATTTTCTGATTATAGTGATGATTTTTGTTTTTAGCTCTTTTAAAAAACGTGAAGCAACATTAATTGGAATTTGGAAACCTGAGTATTTTGATGAAAAAACTAAAATCGCAACATATAGCCAAAGTTCAAGTTTTAAAAAGAAAAGCGCAGGTATTCAATTTTTTACTGATGGAAAATTAAAGGTTAAACAAAGCACAGGTACCTGTGGAACTATGGATGCTAACGAAAAGATTAATTATGAAATAGTTGAGGGAACTTGGACAATAAGTTCTGATTCTATAATTGAATTAAAACATCCTCTTTGGGGACAAAACTTAACTGAGAAATATAAATTAAAAGAGTTAACAGAAAATAAATTGGTAGTGCAAATAATAGGTTTGCAATAGCAACTTCACATAACAGCCACTACAACGGATTTGGGCAATTGGCTTAATGGGAAAATGGTTTTGTATTTGGGATGATTTGGCTAATCCGAAAATTGGGCTTAATTTAGTCCCAAACCCGCTGTAGTACCAGAACGTTACTGACTATTTAAGACAAAACTGCAAATGAAGAAATTCACATTTATAATTTTAGTACTGATTTCTCTAACAACATTTTCTCAGACAAAAATGCGTCCTATCGAAGAACTAATAAACGAAAATGATTCTGGTTGGCCATTTGTAACAGAATGGATAAAGTCAGCAAAAAATAAAGTTGAAATCTTATCAGTTGACAAACAAAAGGCAAATGACGCTTTATATAAAACCCAAGTTACGACTCGTTCGCCAATGGGTTCAATCGTATTTGAAACAGGAGGAATTTTAGTTGATAATGGTTGGATTAGAATTCTTGGTTCAGGAAGTGAGAAACTAAAAAGAAGTTTGCCTGAATGGAATCTTGGAAAAGGTTTTGCTGAATTTGGACAACCATCATCATTTTTACTTGTTGCAGACGATGCAATTGGCGGTTTCTTTCTATTGAACGGTGGCGGACTTGGAAAAGACTTAGGGAAAATTTACTATTTGGCGCCTGACAATTTAGAATTTGAACCTCTTAACTTAACATATACGGACTTTTTAAATTTTTGCTTCAACAATGACTTAGACGAATTTTATAAAGGTTATAGGTGGAAAACTTGGAAAGATGATGTAGCAAAATTAGATTGTGATAGAGTTTTCAATTTCGTTCCATATTTATGGACAAAAGAAGGCAAGAATATTGAAAAAGCATCAAAAAAGGATGTGCCAATTGAAGAACAATACAGTCTGAATTTGGACTTTAGAAAGCAATTAGGAATAGAAAAATAAACAACCAGTAACAGCTACTACAACGGATTTGGGCAATTGGCTTAATTGAAAGTTGGTTTTGTATTCGGGACGATTTGGCAAATCCAAATAATGGGCTTAATTTAGTAGCAAACCCGCTGTAGTGCCAGAACGTTAGCGGTAACTATACCGAGAAAGAAAAACATATGACAAAAAAACTACTTACAATATTTATCACAATTCTAATTTATGGCTGTAATAATACAGACATAAATGACAAAGAAAAAAGAAATGAAAATTGGGTATATTGGATAGACACAAAGACTGGTGAAGCATCTTGGATCCCTGTTGGTGATAAAACAACAATAGAAGATGGAAGTTTTACATCATTCTATAATAATGGGAATATTTATCAAAAAGGTAAATTGAAAAATGGTAAGGGTATTGACACAATATATGATTATGATCTCAACAATAATCTTTTAGAATATGAAATCGTTAAACCTGACACTTTACTTCATTATTACATTAATGACGGACCTTACATTTCATATCTTCAGAACGGAAAAATTTTAGAAAAGGGAAATGTCGAAAATCATAAGATTGGTAACGAATGGACGAAATATTATGACAACGGTAAAATTGAGTGGACTAAAAAGCTTATAAATGGAACTGGTTGGAACCGTTGGTATTATGATAATGGACAAATGTCAGATCTTAATTATCATCTAAGCGGGAAAACCCACGGTGAAGTTAAAACTTGGTATAAAAATGGTAAAATTAAAGAAATTTCACATTGGGATAATGGCTTACAAAGTGGTTTATTTCAATTCTTCTATGAAAATGGAAAACTAGAAGAAAAAACAAATTGGTCGCTTGGTAAACCTGAGAAAACCGAAAGTTGGTATGAGAATGGTCAAAATAAAAACATTAAATTTTATAAATCGGGACTCATTGATGGAAATTATAAACAATGGTATCCTAATGGTAAAATTCAAATAAACGCAAATTATTCTTCGGGAAAAAAAAACGGAGAAGCAACTGTCTACTACGAAAATGGCCATCTTCAAACCGAACAATTTTATAAAAATGACCAACGAAATGGAATTTGCAATTGGTATGATGAAAATGGGAAACTGACAAAAACAGAAACATATGCTGAGGGACAACTTGTTGGTGAGTAAAAATAACTACCGCTAACAGCCGTTTGGCAAGATTGCGAATTGTGTGGTAAATTCACGTTTACGTTTCGCAAGAAATTATATCTTAGACAGAAAATAAGCAGTTCCGAACTTCGCAACCTCGCCAAGCGCCAGAACGTTAGCGGAAATTTTAGAAAACGAAGTCAACAAAGATTTTTTTTTAAATGTTATTATTAATCATCTTTTAGATAAAAATTATTGTGAACTTTTTGACATTTTGTTTTTAGATTCCTCTTCGAATTCTTTTTTTCTTCTTTTGTTTAATTTTTTTCGGTATATATTCATTTATGTTTTCGATACGAAATAGAATATCGGTAGTGCTATTTTTTAAATTACTTTGAGTATCGCAGATTTCTGAAAAGTGTACAGATTTCTGATGATTATGGTTTTGTAATGACTTGTTTACTATACATTTTTCCGTAATTCCTTTCGCGCTAAACTCTTTTCCGAGCGCGCTACCGTTGAAAACACAATTTGTTTTATGATCAACATAAGTTATTCCATAAAGCTGTCCATCTTTACTTTTTCTTAAAACAACATGAATGCCTTCGCTTTGAATAGAGTTTACTAATTTTTCTGGAGTTATGACTTTTTTATCATAGAAAGCGAGTCTTATAGCATTTTTTACATGGTTTTTATGTGATTCTTTTTTTATCTCATTAATCTTAAATCTTTCTTCTAAAAATTTCAAAGTCGGCTTATTGTAAAAATCGCTGGCCTTGATTGGCACTCCAACTGGTTTGGAATTTTCATCAAGTATTTTGTAAAGCAGTCCGTTGTTTTTAAAAACTCGAGAATCTTCAGTTCCTCTATCAGCATGAACATTGTATTGGTTTAAAACGGCATTGAGTTCCGGAAGACTTGAATATTTGTATTCAAATAAAACTTTGTTTAAAACTCCATTGATAGCCTTTTTGGACTCTGCTTTTCCATATTCTACTTTGCGGTTTGCAATAGGCTGTAAAGAAATTTGCTCTTTTGTTTTTCTTCCTTCTGCTTTTACAAGTCCAAATGTTTCTTCTATTTCTTTCCTGGCAGGTTCTGATTTTCTAATCCCCAACAAATGAAGATCAATCCTTTTGCCGTCTCTCTGAATATTATTTGTAATCACATGCAAATGAGGATGTCCTGCATCATAATGCTGATAAACCAGATAAGGCTGTTTACCGAATCCGATTTTTTCCATGTAAACCTTTGCAATTTCATTAAGTTTTTCTTTAGAATGGTTTTCCGAAGGATCAAAATTTAATGATATGTGTACAGCGTTTCGCTTAACGTTTTCGTTAAGCGAAGCCTGTTTTATAAAACGGTTGAGTTTTAAAGTAAAATTAAGTCTGTTGAGTTCCAGAGGAAAGTTAATAGCACTTATGCATTCTGCCTTTCCTTCTTTTACTTTTATCTCATTGTAGTTTAAAATACGCTGTACTGAATTACTGGTTTTTATAACTGCAACCATTGCTCTGAGAATTTTTGAGAGTGTATTTTAATTTCCTCCATTTTTTCGAATAGCTTTTTTTTATCTACTTCAAACCAGAATGCCTGTGTTTTAAATTCGGATATAGTCTTAAAAGAATTCATCTTTTTGGCAATCTGGTTGATGTTATTCCCTATTGAATTAAGCTCATTATTGAGCGTTATTGTTTCTTCTATATAATCATCAAAAGAGGCATTGCGGTAAGTTGTTACAATAGGTTTGTTAAATAAGTGCCTTCTTATAAGGTCACTTAATTTTCGGCAGGTACTTGCTCTAAATCTTTTTTCCAGTTCGGCATATTCCAGAGGAGTGAATCGCAGTCCCACGATTCGTGTTCTGTTTGAATTTTCTCTTTTCATCATGTTTCATTTTCATTGTTTTCAAACTCTTTTCTTTCTAGTGTCTCCACCACCGAGTTCCGAGGTAAAGGGTGGCAAGATAGGCGGTTGTTTAACAACCGTTCATCTTGCCAGACCACAGGAACGAGGTGGTCTTAGATATTTTTAAAGTTTAATACTAAATTAAAATGAAGTTTTGACAATTCCTATCCTGACCATATTTTACCTATGATAGCCGTGAATGGTAAAATTAAAAACATATTATAAAAAAGAAAAAAGGAAAAAAAGAAAGCAGTTAAAAAATGAGTATTAAGCAATTGAGGTGCTATAAGTCCCGAAGGGTGGCAAGTCGAGGAACGAGACTTGTCATTATGCGCACCTCATTTGCTTGATACTTAATAATTTTGGTTTTGTTTTTATTCTTTAATACTATCATATTTATTCAGATGTTATTGCAGCCAACTTATAAATCTAGAGCCTTGTTTAATCTAAAGGAAGATATACTTTCATATTTTTCAAGGAGGAACGTAATAAGTATTTTTATACAAAGGGATGCGAAAATTAAAAGTTCTATCTTTTTATTGACGACAAAAATTTAATTCTAATTCATTTGATTGTTTTTTATGTTGCATTTTATAAAATGAAACCTATTTTAATATTAAGACCTAAGTTGTTGTTTTATAATGCGATAACTTTATAGTCTCACCTACATTTAATCAATGTAAAAACAGTTTGACTATGAAAAGTAATATTTTACATGCAGCTATAATCACGATATTTGCTTTTGGCTTAGCAAATGCACAGGACAAATCTTCTCCTGCTAATTGGCCTGACCGAACGGTTTTACCAATTGAGCCTTATCAAAAAGTGGGCAAGGTAGCCCCGACTATTAAGGATTCTGATCCAATCGAATGGCCTAAGGAAATTAGCGCACCAGAAGGAGCTCCAAATGTATTGCTAATTATGATTGATGATGTTGGTTTTGGAGCGAGCTCGACTTTTGGTGGCCCGATCCCGACACCAAATTTCGATGCGCTTGCCAAAAATGGACTACGCTACAATCGTTTTCATACCACAGCTGTTTGTTCTCCTTCAAGAGCCGCTTTAATAACCGGAAGAAACCATCACACTGCTGCAACAGGTATTATTATGGAATTCTCAACGCCTTATCCGGGTTATAACAGCCTAGTGCCGCGTACTGTGGCGACCGTAGGTAAAATATTGACAGATAACGGATACGGTACCTCATGGTTTGGTAAAAATCATAATGTTCCGGACTGGCTTACTACGCCAGCCGGACCTTTTAATTTATGGCCAACAGGTTTAGGTTTCGAATATTTTTATGGATTTCTTGGTGCTGATGCGCATCAATTCAGACCGGCTATGTTTGAAGGAACAAAACCCGTGGATCCTTATTTAAAAGATGAAAAAGTAGATAGTGAATATATTTTAGATAAAGATTTGGCAGATCATGCCATTCACTGGATCCAGACACAAAAAAATGTTTCACCAAACAAACCTTTCTTTGCCTATTACACACCTGGAACCGCTCACGCACCGCATCAGGCTCCAAAAGAATGGATTGCAAAATTTAAAGGAAAATTTGATCAGGGATTTGATAAACAACGTATCGAAACTTACGAGAATCAAAAGAAATTAGGTATTATTCCTGCTGATGCGTTATTAGCGCCAACACCTCCGGAATATCAAAAATGGGATGCACTATCTCCTGGAATGAAAAAAGTAGCTGCCAGAGAAATGGAAGTGTATGCCGCGATGCTTGCGCATTGTGATTATCAAATTGGAAGGGTAATTCAATCTGTCAAAGATTTGGGAGAATTAGACAATACCCTTATTATTTTTATAATGGGTGATAACGGTTCGAGCGCCGAAGATCCAACAGGTCAGGGATTAACAAGCGAAATTGGTGTTTTGGTAAATGGACTTGTTGATACAGAAGACTATATGGTAAAACATTTGGATGATTTTGGAGGTCCATGGATGGCTGAGCATTTTTCGATGAGCTGGGCGCATGCCATGAATACTCCTTTTCAATGGGATAAAAAAATAGCATCACATTTAGGAGGAAGCCGTACTGGAATGGTTATTTCATGGCCGGCAAGAATCAAACAAACAGGTCAAATACGAAGCCAATTTTCTCATCTTACAGATATAGTCCCTACGATCTTGGAGGCAGCAAATATTCCCCAACCTAAAAAAGTTGATGGTTTTGAACAGCTTCCTATGGCAGGAAAAAGTCTTGTTTATACCTTTGATAATGCAAATGCTCCTGAAACCCATACAACACAATATTTTGAAGTTATTGCAAACAGAGGTCTTTATAAAGATGGATGGATGGCAAATACAACACCAAGAAACCTTCCGTGGCAAGGACATCCTGTACCTTCTCAAGATCCGGTAAAAGACTATAAATGGGAGTTGTATGATCTGACAAAAGATTACAGCCAGACAAATGACATTGCTGCAAAAAACCCGGAAAAGCTAAAAGAAATGCAAAAAGCATTTATGGAAGAAGCACAGAAATATGAAGTATTTCCGTTTGATGATCGTTACATCGACAGGGTTAATCCTGAAAATCGCCCAAATCTAAATAAAGGCAGAACCAAATTTACTTTTCATCAGGGCGTTTCGCGTATCACAGAAGGAATGGCACCAAACATGAAAAACACATCATTTACCATTACTGCTGATGTTGAAGTAAAAGCTGGTCAGGAAGGAATTATTATAACACAAGGTGGCTATTTTGCAGGATTAGCATTAATGCTTCAAAAAGGAAAGCCAACTTTCGCATATGCTTTTTCTCATTATCCTGAACATAAATGGACTGTACAATCGCCTACAGCGCTAACAGTTGGAAAACACACAATTGTAGTCAATTTTGATTATGCCGGCGGTGGTGTTGGGAAAGCAGCAAAAGTTACATTAATGGTTGATGGTAAAAAAGTAGCAAGCGGAGATATTCCAAGAACGGTTCCAAGTAGATTTTCAGCAGATGAAACATTGGATGTTGGGGAAGATTTCGGTACACCTGTAAACAGAACCTATGAAGTACCTTTTACTTTTCAGGGAAAAATTAATCAGGTTACCGTTGATTTAAAACCTTAAGATAACTATTTTTTAAATAGAAAAGAGACTCTAAGGAGTCTCTTTTTTTTGAATTAATATATCTTCTTAAATGAAGGTTATTTTGCCTTTAGTAATTTTTCTAAGTATTCAACTTTATCTTTTTCAGCTTGAACTAAACGTTCATATAATTCAACTACTTTATCAAGTGGGTTAAAATTGGGTTGTATGTTAATTGCGTTAATTGTTGAACTATCATGACTTGTGAAAGTATTGTTGATAACGTTTAATACAGTTTCATCACTATAATTTTTAATAGCTTCCGCAGATACTCCTAATACTTCAGCAATAGCTTTTAATTTATCCTCATCAACTGTTTCACTTCCTTCAATATTAGAAACAGACTGCTGGCTTACACCAATAGCAATAGCTAAAGCTTCCTGCTTCATTCCTCTAAGCTCTCTGATTCGGCTTATATTTCTTCCAATATGTTTTGGTTTTGTAGCTGTGTTCATGATTCAAAGATATTTAAATTTCCTTAAAATTTTCTGTTTTGGTAAAACACAAGCATTCATTTGTGTTATACAATTCCCTTTAGTTCGGTACGGTACAATCAATTGCTTACTTGCTATGTATTAAACAAAAATACAATTTTTCAGACAAGTATTAATTAAAAAAGTAAAATTATGAAAACAATTGACAGTACAGGATTGCAATTAATCAGCACCATTATTATCGAAAGAATTTCAACAAGCGGGATTTACTGCTTTGGAGAAAAAAAGAAAACTCAGGCAGTTCAGAATCCATTTCAGGAATCTCTATCCAAACACAAAGAGCACACACATTTTTATTTATTAGTTATTACTAATGAAATTATTGAAAACGCTTCATGTGATATTGCCGATACAATTAAGACAAAAACAGACGGACGTTATACTGTTACTCTACTTCTTCATAAAACTACGTCAGTAAGATTTTTAGCACCCCATAAAATGTTCTTCTTTCATGAAGTATTAACTAAAAGCCAGATGGTTTATGAACATGTGAATGTACCTCCAAATATTGCCTTTGATGAAATACCCATACGCAATTTAGAATCTATGCGCTCGCATTGGAACAATAGAAAAAGAATTGCTGAGGTATATCTTGAAAGTGAAAATCAGATTGATGGAAGCGACACGGAAGTTATACAGGAAGCTATGATGCATATTGCTGTTGAGCAATTATGCTTAGGGCTGATTGATGTTTTTCTAGGATATAATCCCAATCATTTTTCTATTGCCTATTTATTTGACCTATGTGAAATTTTCACAGACTTAACTTCCGAGACATTTCCCCGCAATACTCAGGAAGATAAAAAGCTTTTTGATCTTATAAAAGCGCATCCTAGCAAGCTTCGTTGGACTAGATTGAAAACAATGAATTTTCTTCATACG
The DNA here is from genome assembly GCF_002217275.1 of Flavobacterium frigidimaris. NCBI lineage: Bacteria > Pseudomonadati > Bacteroidota > Flavobacteriia > Flavobacteriales > Flavobacteriaceae > Flavobacterium > Flavobacterium frigidimaris. Next base: position 205,466 of record NZ_MUGV01000020.1, on the reverse strand, counting down.
GAATTATTGCAGAAAAGATGTAATCTCTTTCAACAAAAAGCAATTGAATTGGCAGAAGCAGAATTAAATCGCTTGGAAAGTCTAAAATTTAAAAACTAAAGTCATGGAAACAGAAGAAAAAGATTTGCGCAGGGATTTTGTGAGCCTTATGAACAGGATTAATTATTTCACAAAGTTAAAGCCGGATCAAGAGAAAGAAAATTCGTTTGTTGTAGAACTAAAAGTTTCAGGTTATAATGAACTAAGTTTAATGATAGCAGATTTGCTTAAAGTAAGCATTCTGGCTTTAGAAAGTGATCCTCCTTATGTTTCAGAGCTGATACGAAATCCCGAGATAAATGTATTGGGAATAATAGAATTAGCTCTTCAGTTAATGCCACAGAGAGAATTTGAAATATTTGATGAATTGCACCAGTTTTATCTAAGTCAAAAGCTTGACTCAATTGCCGAGAGCTAATAATTGAGAAAATAGACTTTTATCATGAGTAAATTTTACTTATGACTATCAGTATTTTAGATTTTATCTTTGTAGTATCCCCACCATATTTTGATGGGGATAAAATGAAAAATAGGGAGTAGCTTTATAGCGATAAATGAAAGTTGAACAAAAAAGACCAGTGATGGTCTTTTTTTAATGAAGAGGAATTTTATAATGAAAAACGGAGCAACGGATGAGAAGAGAAGAATCACCCGAGGAAAAACTTTTGTAAATTTACAAATTGAAAAACAGGGGGTTAGGTTTGATGAAAGAGGAAGGATTGTTTGTGATGCAGAAAAAAAGCCCAAAACGAATGACGGGAAATTAACAATTGAAGAATTAAGAAGATGCAGAGGTTTTGAAGAAATTTCAGAATCAGATGGAAATGAAATAATTGAAAGCTTATTTCAATTAGCGATGATAGTTTATAATTTTAAAATGTAAAATTATGGGAATTGAAAGTTTTAAAAAATTTCAAAAAGAGAAATTAGCCCAAAGAGCTGAGGTAAAAGAAATCTGGGGTTATACTAGAGTAAGTTCCAAATTACAGCTGGTAAACAACAGCCTTGAAGAACAGCGTATAGAAATAATACAATTTGCTTCTAAAAATGGATATACACTCAAAAACATACTTGGGGGTACTTACGAAAGTGCATCAGGGGATTTTACCAGAAAAGAATTTACAAGATTATTAGAAGAGGTTAAAAGCGCAAAGCAGAAACCTTTTGCAATCGCTATCAAATTTATCAGCAGGTTTTCCAGAACTGGTGGCAACGCTATTAGTATTGTTCATGAACTGGTGGATAAACTAGGCGTGCATTTAATTGAAACTTCTTCAGGTCTCTGCACTAATGACGAATACAGCAAACTTGATATTTACAGCAAGCTTTTAGATGCCAGAAGGGAAAACATGGACAGGCTCGAAAAAACAATCCCAGGCATGAAAGCACTGCTCAGATCAGGAAACTGGCTTGGCAAAGCCCCCAGAGGTTACACCATGAGAGGAAAGAAGGTTGGAGATTATTCCTTAATGCAGGAAAAGCAGTCTATCACGATAAATCTGGAGGGAGAGATTTTAAAAAAAGCTTGGAAATGGAAGCTCGCAGGAGAGAGGGATTTTGTAATAAGAGAGAAACTAGAAAAACTTAATTTAAATATTACAAAACAATCACTCGGCTCTATGTGGAGAAATCCATTTTACTGCGGAATATCTGTCAATGCACTTCTTGAAGAGCCAGTGAAAGGAAACTGGACAGGATTAGTAAGTGAGGAAGATTTTCTGAAAGTTGACGCGATGCTCTCTGAAAGTAAAGTGCCAGTTAAAGAATACTCCAAAAGCAAGATCAATGAGTTCAGACCATTGACAGGTTTTTTAAGATGCGAATGCGGAAGCCTTCTCACAAGTTATGTGGTAAGAAAAAAGAATGCGCATTACTATAAATGCCAGAAATGCAGAAATGCCAGTTTTAACGCATTAACCACATCACATTCAAAAACGGAAGGATTGAATGATTCTTTTGAAAAACTGTTATCAAAATATACATTAAGTTCTCAATTTGTAGAACCTTTTAAATTTCAGCTGAATAAACTTTTTGAGATTGTGGAAAATGAAGGCAGGGAAGAGATGAAAGGTCTGCTTGCTAGGAAAAAAGATTTAGAATCGAAAATTGAAAATTTGGATAAACGCTATTTTGACAATCCGAATTTTGGGGATGAAAAATACAATAGATACTCACTTCAGTTTGATACGGAATTAAAGGATGTTGATCTTCAGATTGCCTCAAATAAAAAAATAATATCTAACCACAGCAGACATATTGATAAAGTGGTCGAAAAGGTTACAAATATCAATAAATACTGGAGAGATGGAGATATTGACAGTAAAATAAGAATCCAGAATTTAGTATTTCCAGAAGGATTGTCAATTAGGGCTGAAAACAGGGAATATCTAACTGGAAGAGTAAACTCTATTTTTGGCTTAGCCTCAACGTTTACAGGTATTGAGAGAGGTAGTAAAAAACAAAAAACCCATCAAAAAGTTGATGGGTTATTCTCTGTAGAGGGAGCGAGACTCGAACCAGTTAGCATAATAAAATTGCTAAATTAAAAATAGCGTATAATATATTCGAACCTAAACTTCTTAGGACTTGATTTTTCAGGGATTTTAGTTTTGTAAATTGCCTTGTGCCACGATTCTGCCACAAAACTCAAAGACTAATTTTTTGTATTATTTTTTGATTAGCATTATATAGAACCTTGATTTTAAACCCGTTGTTTTCCGGAGCTTTGCTACCTATAAAAAAGGTAGATCTTCTGTTGTTCTCACGATTTAGAAAAAATTTTCAAGTTAAATTAATTTTCATACTGGAGTCACAGGGATTACAATCTAACACCTAATTCCTATATTAATTTTTATAGATAAGCTTGAAAAAAGCCCTGAAGCCTTATGTTGAAAGGGATTGTTAAAAAATGATCTTGTGTTAATATCTATACTCATTTTTATATTTTGAATATTTTTTTTGATAAAACTGACCTTTTTTTATTAAAAGTTGATCTATAAGAATAGCCCAAGGTGTTCGACAGTTGAACACCTTGGTAATTGTAGTTATTGCTTAAGTTAAGGTTTGCTCATCGATACTTTTTAGTAATGCTTCATATTGACCAGAATCTTATTCTATTATTTTTTGTTCTCAGTTTTAAATCCAACCCTCACCATAACTACCTGTTTCATGTACCCATGTTTTAGAGCAAGTATTACATTTATAATAATGTTCATCGACATTTCCAAACATTGATTTTACTTCTTTATAACTAGTTTTTACTAATTTTTTGTGAGGAGAAGTGTACCTTTGTTTTCCTACAAGATTTTTACAATCCTCGCAAAGGACAATATTATTTTCCTCTGTACTTTTTAAGTTCTTATTTTTCATCAAAATCGTTTTTATTAAAGATTTGTATTTATCATTTCAAAATGACAGTTATTTAGTCTTTTATGAAAATCGATAGTAAATTTAGTTATTAATCTATTATACAATCTTTTATTATGCTTATACAATAAAGTTTTTTTTAACGTAAATTTATAATTAGAAAAATTAGCTGATTTTTTAGATTTCAGCTAAAGGGAAAATCATTTTAGACCAAAAGAGTAGTTAACTTGTCAGTTTTTTCTAGATTTGTAAGAAGACAAAATATCTATTTTATACATTACCAAAATTAAATGTCACTATCAAAACTTTCAATTTTTTCGAAAAAAACAGATGCTAATGAAGTTGTAAAGGGATATGAGTACCAAAAGTTGAGGACTCTTGAGAATTGGCTCAGCAATAAAGTCCATAATCGTGACGAAATAATTTACTGCGAATATGAGGATGACATTTTTGAGAGGAATATTAATGCAGGTGTTTCCAAATTTACGCAGATAAAATTATATGGATCTAGGCCTTTTAGTTTTAAAAGTGAAGAAATTACTAAGGCTATAACCAATTTTTTTATGCTGTTTGTTAAAGGCGAATATAGCTTTGATTCCGTTGAATTTGTTTTTGAAACAAATACAGGAATTGCTGCTAAATATGGTGATAATGATTCAGCGCTACTAAAGGATTGGTTTGAAAACCAAAATAATATAGATGCAATATTGCTTAAGAAAATCACAGAGAAAGTTAAGTCAATAGTTGTTAAGTATATAAACGAAGAGCTTCCTAAGGCCCAAAAAATCAGCAAGGCGGCAGCTGAGTCCGCAATGATTGATTTCAATGCACTGCCTGATTCAGTTTGGGAGGATTTTGTCAAATCAATAAAATGGATATTTAATGATATTTCTCCTGATGAAGCTGTTGAACAGGTTGTCAGTTCTATTAAAAAGTATATCAAAAAGTTGTCTTTTCCAGTTATTGCCGAAAAAATTGATACTGTGTTTACGACTTTATATTATGAAGTGACAGTAAAGATGTTCCAAAATACACCAGAGGATAGATGCCTGACAATCCACAGGATGGATGGGCTGATATTAAATCTTGGTGATGAAGCCGATAAGCAGTATAATATTGCATTGGAAGCTTGGAAAGATACCGAGGAAATAAAATATTTTAATCTTGCTGAATTTTTAGAAGTATTGTATTCTGCAAAACACTGCCGAGAATCAGCGTATCTTAAAACGCATGCTGCTATCTGGCAGAAATTGTTAAGTAAATTTATTCATTTTGCCCAAACGCCAGACCGATATAGGCACATGGCAGTATATGAGTTTTTGTGGGGTTCATTGCGTCCAATACCGGGGAGAAAACCACAAGGAACGCTTTTTGGGTGTAACGAACTAATAGAGTTATATTTTTCAGAATCCACAAAATTTGATGACCATGAATCCGTTGAAGACAGCTTATATTTACTGCATATTATTAGATTTTCGATAGAATATGATAAATCGGATCTGGATATTAGTAAAACTGAGAAGTGGCTTAATGATATAGAAGAAGTTGTTAATGCAAAATTGCAACAGAAGCACGGACCTAACGAAAGATGCTATTGGCTGGAACTGCGTGCTGCTTTTTACAGTACTAATTTAGATTTTACACAAGAGGTTTTAGAAAGCAGTATTGTCTTTGATACTTATGATGAGCTATTGGAATTACTTCCAAAGGCAGCATTATATAATGTAACGAGGCTCAGCAATATTTTAAACGAAGCGGTGAAACAACTGTTAAGAGCAGAAGCCAGCCGTGATTACATTGAAAAGCTGGAAAGTGTTGCAGATAAATTAATGTCGTTTGTTTCTCAAAGAAACGGTAATTATCAATATGCTAAGACTTATGTCGAAAGAGGTGCTAATTATTTAAACTCAACCAATTTACGTGATATCTCCAGGGCATTAAATTATTTTCATAAGGCAAAAGATATGTTTTTCCAGGAAGAAACTAAGGAAGGATACGTTTTGTCATTATTAAATATCAGCCAGCTGTATGCAGCTCTGAATATGAATTTTGCTGCAAAATATTATGCACTTAGTGCGGCCTGGTTTAGCATAAATAACAAGCCTGAAAAATTGGTAAAGAAAATAACCGATGCGTTTGGAATGCTTGTGTATTATGATTTCACTCAGGGTTCCTGGATACATGCATTGGAAATATTTGAATTTTTTGTAAGGGTAAGGGTAAATTTTGATCCAAGATCTATAGAGGAACTAGACGAGATACTGGGAAAATCATTTATTACTGTTGCAGGAATATTAACAATGGCACCTAAGATTTCTCCAGAACTTAATGGTTTTATTGAATCTCAAAAATATCAAATGAGCGATTTCTTTGCTCATTACATGGAACCTTTAATAAAGAGATACCAACAGATAATTCAGGATAGGGGACTAAAGGCACATTTAGAGAATAAATTAAGCAGTCCGCCAATTAATGATATAGGAGACATAAGAAAAATTGAATTTAAGGCATTAGGCAGTTTATGGATCATTTCATTTCCAAATACATGGCGTTCTAACGCATTAGGTGAAGAATTTACGGCGGTACTACAGGTTTTATTGGTTGAACTGGCAACAGCTGTTAAAGACCTGCACTTTTTCCGAACCGATATTGAAATTGAAATATTAGAGTCAGATAAATCAAAACAGCCTCAGCAGCATGCTTCGAATCAATCTTTTAAATGGACAGTTTATAGCTGTACTGTAAATCTTCCTGGAGCCGACAAAATAACAATGCAGAGTTCGAGTGTTATTCAAAGTATAAAATATGTGCTGCGGGATCTCAGCATGATTAAAGATGACGAGGTTTTTAATTTTATAGATGGTCTTTATAAGAATGAATCTTTAGCGGGAAAAACACTGACTAATGATCTCTATCAGAGAATTTACAGAAATGTTTATTCGGAAGAATCTTTTAAAGAATCAATGCAAAATTTGTTCTCGGGTAGTGGTTTTGAAATTAAACATAAAGAAAGTAAGGTACTCCGCTGGAATGATACAATCAGCCCGCTTTATCAAAAAGAGGAATCTCTAAAACAGATAGAAGGCAGATACAAAAATTCTATAAAATCGCTGTATCTAACCATTGAAAAACTTAAAAAGCAAGACGGGTATGACAGCTGGCTTAGCGGCCTAAGGGAGCAGGGATGGCTGGACTGGCAGATTTTATTGGCGATGCATAATCATGTGATAAGCTATAAGACTTCCAGATTTATTTCGGGAATGACATTTCAATCTGATTTGGAAAGGCAGGAAGTTTTTTACAGCAATTTTCATAATTTAAAAAAGAAAGATGAAAGTGAAATTTATGTTGATTTTCATTTAGATTATTTTCAAGGGGAGGTGTTTCAGTTTCAATTGCATCAGACTGTATTCTTAGTTTTAAAAGCATTGAATCTGGAAAACAGAAGTAGATTTCCAAATTTTCCTGCCATGAAAGATTTTTTAAATCATCGTTTTAATTTTGCTGTTGATGATTTAGAAGGCTTTAGTCCTCTTTAAAATTGCTAGAAGCCATCAATTTCTATGGGGTTAAACCAGCGATTGCGGGATCCGGAATTGGTTGTATTACAACATCAACACCAAATTTTTTTTTCAGCTCAACATCGGATATGCTGTCCGGGAATGCCATTGCCAGCAGATGCTGCGGTCTGGAGCAGGCAACATAAATTATTCTTTGTTTTTCGCTTGGAAATGTAGTTGTCTGGCTAAAATCCTTGAACGTAATGCTTTCCTTGCCGCTAACCTTATCAAAAAAGCACAACATGGCATCCATGGTACTGCCTTTAACCTGATGTACAGTTGTAATAGGAATATTTGCCTTTTTAGAAGCGGGTTTATTGAAATAGTTATCCACTTGTTCTTTTTTCAAGTCTTTCATCGTAAACCCATCCATTCTTTGCTTAAAAGTAAAAGCTTCCGAAGCATCAACACCGAATTTGTCTACAAACGCTTTCAAACAAAGTGTTGTCCAATCTTGTAAAGAATGTGATGTGGCTGGCAATTGATGGAAAAAAATCAAAAGCAGTGAGTTGAAATTTGAATCTGTTTTTCTTTCATTAAGTAATTCCTGCCTGTCATTATATGACAGGTTTGGATGTTCTAAAGTTGTGACAATAGCTCGTATCTCTGTAATGGCATTCCTAACATGCCCTGACTGAAAGTGAAAGATAGCTTTTAATATCAGTATTGGAATGAATGTCTTCCACGGATTAATATCAGTTGTATTTCCTGTCATTTTATCCTTAAGGGTGTTGCCTCGTACTACCACATGGCAATTTAAAAGACCATGATCGATACATTTTTGTTCAAAATGCTCCAATATATCCTTCGGGTTTGTGTCATTATATTTATAGACAATAATGGGTAATTTTTTGTCTTCGACTCCAAGAGAGTTAATTTTAGGATCTTTGGCAGTTCTCATTATACTAAAGCAGTCTATAATACGCTGAACGGATCTCCTGTTCTCATTTAAAGGCAGTCCGGTCCATCCAGCTGCAGTATACTTCGCTGTAAAAAGAGCTGGTTTAGCGCTTCGCCATTCGTACAGGCTCTGATAAGGATCTCCAATCATCTCTATATTGGAAAGACCTAAAGATACCAGTACATTAAATATTTCATGCTGAATATCAGAGTTATCCTGCGCTTCATCAATCAGTATGTATGGAAATCTTTGAATCAGTAAGTGGCCAATCCGTGGGATATCCCTCAGCAGGGTTAGTGCAAAAAAGGCGCTGTCAAGGTTTGATATTAGGCCCTTCTTCTTTTTAATTTTCATAATTGCTGCACCGTAAGCCTGAAAATCTGCATCAGCGACATTTTTTGGAACAGTTCCCTTAAAATTATATCTTCCGGTGGCATCAATCCACACAGCACTTGGTGTATATGAGCGTGCAAGCTGAGTGCCACTTGTTGTTGTGAATCTTCGTATTTCCGGTGAAAAAGCTTCCTGCTGTTTCCCATCCTTGAAATAATATACTTTACAGATACTATCAATTTGTTCTGCACTTTCTGCTATTTTCGGCCTCAGGCAGCCTGTTTCCATCAAATAGAAAAAGGGTAAGGTTATATAAGTATTTACAAAACTGTCAAGTGTAGATACTAAATGTGGGTATTCCAATTGATCACTATAAGATTTCCGGTACTTGTCAAGTATTTCGTCTTTGGCATTATTTGTAAAAGAAAGACATGCAATACCGGAATATTTTCCATAAGTATCCAGACATTCTTTTTTCAGCAAGGAAAGTTTATGTACAAGGCATGTCGTTTTTCCGCTTCCAGGACAGGCGCTCAGGATAATTTTCCCCCTCGCATCAAAATATGCCTTTCGCTCTAAAGTTATGTCAATTGTCATTGTATTATTTTTTCAAGTGGTTAAATGCCTCCACGATGTATGGCGGTACAACAAATGAAGTTTTTGCTTCAGCAATATTCTCGATGATATGAAGTGCAAAATCCTGTGCAAATACTGCTTTTCCCGGCATACATTTCCACATAAGGATTGCTAACTTTTGCTGTTCTTCTTCACTAAATTTTGACTTTAGGGAGCTTAGGTAAGGATCCATATGAAGGGCAACATCTGCGCAATTTGCCTTTAAATATTTGTAGAGGAAATTATTTTGCAGATCGGCGAGATTGTTTGGAATATTACTGTAGCAAAGATCATATTCAAGAGTCTGAAATGCTGCATTTACACTAATATTCGTTTGTTTATTTGCCACAGATTCTAGGTTTTTTATACGGTTACGGGTATTTGGCGCAATTAAAGATTTGTGAAGCGTTATATGGTTTTTATAGCTGTCTGCAACAAGATTATCGATATTATATATTTCCTCTTTTGATTTCGGGAACCGATCATCATCGGTGACTATAGCTATCTTTTTAGGAAGCTTTTTTTTGTTATCAGTACTGTTGAATAAGAACATGAAAGGATAAAAAGATATTCCGCCAACATTCACCATTTCAATACTATAATCTTCAAGGTTAAAACCTTCGACATTACAGAATGCAGAAAGCAGCAGTTCTTCCGAAATTCCCTCTACGAAAAGACAGGATTTAGCAAAAAACAACTGGGATTTGGTGACGTCTACATAACGCTGTAACTGCTTCATTTTGAAATTTATATCATCCTGCAGAAGTGGTTTTGTTTTGGATGTATCTTGAATTATCTTCTCGGACTCGCGGTCATTAAAAATCTCCTCGACAGTATAAGCATCATTATCCAAAACAATAAGATTGGAGAAAGGCACTTTTGAAGTAAGTGTCGGTGAGTGGGTTGTAATAAAGAGCTGGCTGTTTTCAGAACTGTTGGACTCTTTTAGGAAATTATAAAGGCTCAGCTGAAGCTGGGGATGTATGTGAGCTTCAGGTTCCTCGATTAACAACGCAAAATGAGGAATCGGGTCCTCTTTGATACGTTCTTTGATATCTCCCAGCACGGTAGCTATATAAATAAGGTTGTTGAATCCCAGACTGTTCTGCATCAGATTGAAACCCTCGTCCGAACCGGTTTTCATATCATGAGGTAGGTAGGGCTTAATTACATTTACAATATATTCGATTCTTGACTGTTCAACATGCAGACCGATCTGGTTATTATTGGTATTTTTATATATACTTTTTAAATTACTGTTTATATTATCCCTTGTTTCCTGGACTTCTGGTCTCTTTAATAACTTATCATTGGCTTCCTTGATAATTTCTTTAAACTTTTCCTCAGTTTTCTTCTGTTCTACAAGCCGTTTGATAACCTTTCCCAATAAATTTCCTCTTGTAGTCAATAGGTCTCTTGTGCTGTCTCGTATAGCACTCAAATAGTAGTGCTGGAAGAGCTGAAAGGTGTTATAATCGGCTTTTTGACCTTCAATAATTCCTGTAAAAAATGAAAATTTTGGATTATTTTTATCCTTTTTGTAACGCAGTTCTATTCTGGCGTAATCGTTTTTACTATCTGCAGGGTCAATTACCATATATTCATAGAATGCACCTTGCTGCTGCGGGCTTAATCCTCGGAATTCGTAACTTATGGTTATAAGATCAGTTGTATCTATTAGTAGTGCTCCTGCTGTATCAATTGAAATAGTTTCATGGAAATCTTCATTGGAAACGGTCAGTTCCCTGATAGGCTCGCCGATATTATATAAAAGACGTATAGCATCAATAAGTGCTGACTTACGTGCTCCATTTTCTCCGATAATAACATTGATCTTTTGTGAAAAATTGACTTCAAGATGGCGTATACCTTTATAGTTGTTGATGGTAATCTTTGATAAGTACATTCAAAATTATTTTAATTAATTTGCTTTTAGTTTTATTCTAGACCTTAATGCTAAAAATAAGATTCTATCTATTCACGGCACTATTTTATAAAAAAAATGATTACGAAATGCAATATACACTATCTTGGAATATCTTTTAAAAATGATGATAAAAAACCGTATTTATACCTGTATTTGTAAAACGCAGATGTACTATTTTGCATCTTAATTTTTTTTATATGTCACAAAGAATTATAGCTTATTCTCCTAATATGAAAGGAGATCTCGATGACGATTACACCTTATTTGAAGATGGCTCCATACTTCATGAATATGATGCTCATAGATATCCAGGTGGATATAATCTCAAGAAGAATTATTCAATACAAGAAGTTAATCATGAAGTTAAGAGAAGACTTTTTGAAGCTGCAAAACTCGAAGAGAAGGATATCGTTAAAAAGCTTTTGGGTTTGAAATGAAAGATAGTAATAGAAAACCTAACTATGATTTGAATCCAGCAGAATTATATAATTTTTTGAAGGAAAAAAAAATACTAGAATTATATCATGCAAATACGGTTGCTACTTCGTTATTATACTTGGAGCAAAAAAGCCTGCTTTCCAGACAGTTCGTAGAAGAAAATAATTGGTATCAGACTTTACAGTATACTGACGAGAAAGATAAAGCCCTTGGTATTTATGATAATATATTTCTTGATATGGTTGATATTCATTCGTACTTATCTCGACCTAATTTTTACGGTCCGTTTCTCTTTATTTTCGATATCGAAATTTTAGTTTCTGGTATAATTGAAGCAGTGAGGATCACTAAAAAAAATCCAGCGAATTGGGATCCTGCTGGTAGAACAGAAGATTGGTACTATTCAAATATCGAGGATTTTAAAGCTGACTATATGAAAGGTGATAAAATTGCAGATGTTGGAAAAATGATTATTCTGCAAAACTTAAATGGAAAACTTCCAATTGTACCTTACTGCTCAAGAATTATTCTCGATAATCCAGATGTGCATGTCACTATAGATAATCAAAAGATTTATCTCATTAATATTATAAAGGAGTATTTTGAGCCATATCTTCTAGATTCACATTATAAAAAAATAGATAAGGGGACTAGGCATAAAGATCTAGTTATAGGTTGCTCGTGCTGGAAGAAATATGGATCAAAATTCAATAAAGAACTCGCTGATTTTAGAAGATTATTTCATAAAACTCCTAATCTTAATCTGTAGCATATTTTGATAAATCCATATCACCAACTGAACAATTTTGTCTTAACATAGTATTTAATTTTGGTGATAGCTTGGTTGAAGAAGATAAAGAATTTATTAGAGTAGCAATATTTGAATAATGTTGATTTGCCACAGATTAATAGGTATTAGCAGTATTCCAATTTTTCCAGTTGATAAAATAAGAATATAATTATTCATAATATCAACTTTAGTAAGTTTAGATAAAAAAAGATGAGACACTTTTAATTATATTTACCAGAAATATTCTTTCAAAATTTAAGGTCTAATTAAAAAAATAAGTACTGTGAATAAAGAAAATGAAGCAATAAAGTTTGGTACAAGATTAAGCATCCTTTATATAATATTAGGTGTTATTGGTTTTGTGTTAATTATATTGCCAATGGTTTTTTATTCTAATGATAAATTGGAAAGCATTGGAATTATTGGTGATACAGTAGGTGGTATTTTAAGCCCAATTTTTGCTGTTCCTGCAACAATATTAACGTTTCTAGCTTTTTGGGTGCAATTTAAGGCAAATCAAGAAGTTCAATATCAATTTAAAATTCAGCAGTTTGAGAGTCAATTATATGAAATGATTCGCTTGTATAGAAATAATGTCGAAGAAATAAGTATTGGGAAAATTAGTGGTAGAAAATGCTTTGCTAGAATGTTGGATGAGTTTAAATTCATCTATTATGAGACAGAATATTATTTTAGAGATAAAGAATTAGAAGAGATCCTATTAAATGAGATTTCATACTACATTTTTTATTTTGGTGTAGGTAATAATATTAAAGAAATTTTATATGCAAAGTACCAAAATATCAATATTAATGATAATATAGATAATTTAATAACGAGACTTGAAAAGTATAAAGGTGAGCATATAATGGAAAATAAGATTATTTTCTATGATGATCGAAATATATTAAGAGAATATAATTTTCACTACATTCCTTTTAAAGGCCATATTTCGAGATTAGGGCACTACTTTCGCCATTTGTTTCAAACTGTATCCTATATCGTAGATTGCGAAATTATTGATGAAAAAACCAAATATAAATATATTAAATTGTTGAGGGCGCAACTTTCAAATTATGAATTAATTCTCTTGTATTTCAACGGCATTACAGATATGGGAATTGATTGGGTAGAAAGAGGATATTTTACAGATTATAAATTTCTTAAAAATCTGCCATATCAATTAATAAATTACAGTGTTAATCCTTTAGAATATTTAGGTGAATTAAATAATAACGGGGAAAAAATATTTGATTAATGGATATAAAAATAAAAAAAAATATAAGTTTTGAAGATATTGATTTGAATTATAAAATATTAAATAAATTCAAGAATGTCAATTTAGTTATTTCTAAGGATTTACAAATTAATAAATTTGGTATCCAGAGCGAACTGATATTGTTATTTATTACATGGTTTAGAAAATCAAATGGTAAATTAATATTGAATACAAAATCCATTGAATCTTCCGCATTGGATGATTTTGTTAATAAACATTATAATTTTTCAATAATAACTTTAGCTTTTAATAGAGGTATATATAATTTGGATAAATTGAATATTAGTAATGAAATTGTACCCTTTATTAAGAGAAAATTAAATGAAATTGAATCAAATCTTTTTTGGGGAAAAGGAGATCATAGTTATATCATAGCTCTCCAGAAGTCCTTAAACCCATATCCGAAAGCATTTTATCATAATGGTAAATTAAAGTCAAAAGCTGATTTCGAGAATCTTGCTAGCTATTTAATTTCAATTTCAATACAAACCAAGAACCTCTCCAATAAAGATGATAATAGATTACTCGACAGCTTACCAGTTGTAGGCCAGATTGTATATGAATTAATTGAAAACACTCATTATTGGTCTTTAACTGATTTTAATAACGAAGAAATAGGTGACGGTTATGGCCTGCGAAATTTATTAATATCAAATCATCATGGTGATTTAGAAGAATTAGTTAAAGGTGCGAAAGATGATGATTTTTTCTCTGCTTATTTATCCAATTTAAAAAATCAAGGCTATTCAAATATAGTTGAAATATCAGTAATCGATTCTGGTTGTGGTTTGGCAAGTAAATACTCAAATAAAGCAATTGAAAATTTTGCAAACTTTAGTGAGGTTTATGATGAGATTCAAAATTGCTTAGTAAAGTTTCATTCCTCTGAAAAAGAGAGTCCATATACAAGAGGTTTTGGATTGCATACAATAATGGAATTATTAAGTGAGAAGACTGGTTATTTGAAGCTACGAACAAATGGCTTAAAATTGTACAGAGACTTTAATAAAAATAAATTTGAAGGGAATAATTATGTTTTAGATAACTATTTCGAAAATGAAGTAAATTATAATTTCAAGAAATATCTTAATGAGGGAACTTTGTTTACTTTTTTCATACCTCTTAAATAGCCTGTAAATGTTTATAACATCTTATATAAATAGCAAGCAACAAAATTGTTGTATTATCTTTACTACACAGCAGGTTAATATAGATATAGATACCCCTATTAAAGATTATTTGTCAGAAAATATTAATCCAGAAATAGCGTACATTATTTTTAATTCAGAAATCAGTAATGTTGATAAAAGTGTTTTTGATAGGTTTAATTCATCAACGGTAAAAGTCTTTATTACTTATAGTTTGAATGGGGATTTTCAATTTGAAAATACAGTTGATGCAATTAAAGAGAAAGTAATAATTGAGCAAATCAAAGAACAAGTTTTAAAAGGTATTTTTTTAAAACATGATAGTATATTAAAAGCTAGTAGCGAATCATATTTTGTTGTCGCTTCACGAAAATTCGCTACACACTTTGTGAGAATTGCTAATTTGTTTAAAAATAGTAATGAGATAAGTATTATTTCAATTTTATTACTACCGTATATTACTAACAATATTGATTATATTTATTGTGATACTCCAACTATCTTCTCGTTAATTTATTCAAGTCTACTGTACAAACTTAAAGAAAACAAGGATTACAAAATTCCAGAAATTAGATTTTATTCGTCCTCGGATTTAAAATCTGAAGACTTTGATAAAACTAAAAATAGTATCTATATAATATCAACTTCGATAAATGGAACATTACCAACAAGAATTGTTGAATTTGGTATTGATTGGTCTAATATTATTGTTTTGTTTAGTTTTGATGAAATTAAAAAACCTCGGTACAAGTATTTATTTAAAGATAAAAGAAACGAGTTAATAGATCAAAGTTTTTATTCTTTACCTAAAGAAGAGTTTGAAAAAAAATACCCTCACAAAATATTCCCTATAAAATTTGAGGATCAACAATTTATTCCGACTCAGCCAATGGTTTCAAAATTTTTACTTGCGAAAGAAGATGCTCCGGATTTTGTAAATCTATTTCATAGTAACTATGGTAAGTATAATATTATAAGCTGTTTTAATGATTTAAATGCAATAGGTAATAAAAGAGATTTGTTTTTTGATATTACTAAACTTTTAGATGGAGAGAATTATTTTACAAATAAACTACACAAACAAGTAATTAATAAGCTGCCCAGTACAAAATTAATTTTCATATATATTGATAATGAAAATTCAAAAGCTTTATCGGATTACATTATACGAAAATCTAAAAGAAATATAATTAATAAATCAATAAGTGAATTCGAAAATGATAAGACTTTAGATGAAAACGGCAAATACAATTTTTATGTAATATCTTCCTGCATTTCCAATGGTAAAAAAGTTTCGAAATGTAGTATGCTTTTGAGAAAATTTAAAGACGCAAATATTAATTTTATATCTGGTTTTGTACGATGTAATGATAAAATTATTCTTCGAAATATAAAGGCAAATTTAACTTACGGGGAATATAGCTTTAGTACATATAGTTTTTATGCAATTGAAGAAATTTACCTGCCAAATGAAGACAGCTCTTCTTTATCTTGGGAGGGAGAGAAAAAGTTAATTGAGGAGGTTTTGAATGATCAGTATTCACAATTAAATATAGATAGAAGCTTGCCCTTAATTAAATATCTTAAAAAGAGAATAAATGTGTTAAATGGTAATGGGTTAATTAATGAACTTTATTTGCCTTCTATCAAATTGAAATCATTTGAATTAAACAAAAATTTTGCATTTTTTAAGGATACAGAATGGTTGCCTAAAGATATTAATCAGTCACAAGTGTATTTTACAATTTTGAGTGTCCTTCATAATTACAGACTTATAAAAGGGGTAAAGCAAACGTTATATGAAAGATATATTTTAGATCCTGAAAATTTTATTCGATTTAATGATAGTATTATTAGAGCAACATTTTTAAGATGCTGCACTAAAGAAGAGTTAAATTATGATTTAGATTTTAAAGCAAGTGAAAAAATGTTAAACATAATTTTAGGTTTAGTTAATGATTTAAGTAAAGGAGATAATATAATATATGAATTTTTGTTAGCAATATGTTTAAACAGGGTTAATTTGGATGTAATTCATTTAAAAGTGCTGCATTCTAAATTAATAGCTAGCAAGTATTCTTCTGATTATATATTGAAGTTTTATTTGCAATATATAAATGAGAAAATAATTTCATGTTAGAAATATTCATTTATATTATTCTTTTAAAAATATAATGCAACTAATTTTTCACCTAAAAAAAAATGATACTAAAACAAGTCGTAGCATTATTTAAAATTATAGATTATCTAAATGATAACAAGAAAGAATCCATGAGGCAAAGTTAATCAAAAAGCATGATTTTGCAATGCTCAACTTCAATGCTTACGGGTGTTGGCGAAAAAATATACTTTTAAACTATTTTATAATTTCTTCCACTTTCTGTAAAGCCTCTTTAAAATTCATTGCTTTAGACTGCGAGTTGATGTAGCTGTTTCTCGATTTGTCAATTAGGTGATTGATGAGATATAATTCATTATCAGAATTTTGTACTATGGCCATGGATTTTAGAAGTCCTAGCTCATCTTGAGTTAAATTGTAACTTTCTTTATTTTTTGATAAATTAGTAACATAGGTCACTATAAAATTTTCCAGTCCATCAAAGCCTAACTTTTCAGTTTCTCTCTTGTTAAGTTTACCCAAAAGATTTCCTAAAATTTCGTAATTGTCTATAGCATCATAATTCGAATACGAAACCTGATTTAGCGAAGGTAATTTGTCCTTACTTAAAAAATCAGAAACGTAATTGATTGCAAATAAGGAGTTTAGTTCAAACAGGACCGACAAAGCACTTGAACTATAATAATTCTTTTCATCCTCTATGTTTTCTTCAAGGTATTCAACTGCTTTCTGTTGACAGAAAGCTTGCTCTATTTTCAGTTTCATTAACAGTTGAATGGCTGACCAGTATTTGTGACTAGTAACTTCTGAACATAGATTTTTAAGCAGTTCATAATCTCCCGTCAGGGATATGTACTGCTCTAATTTCTTGTCGATATTATAATTGTAATCGGGCATCAAAAAATGTTCCCTGATTTTTTGAAATGCAGCACTCAGATTATTGTCCAACGCATATTGAATATGGATATTCAGGGGAAGAAACACCAGGTTTTTGGTATTAAGATTCTCTATAATTCTTTGGTTAAAAAGATGGTCATTATTGATTTTAAGCTTTAGCCATTCAAGTCTTTTAACTTCTTCGTCAGAGTTATTTACGTCAATGAATTCGATGCAATTTAAAAGAAAATCCTGCGAAAGGTTAAAATCAAATCGTGTTACAAAGAATAATATTGCTTTGAGTTTGCCATAATCCTCAAGGCCTCCGTATCGATCACTGCTGACATACTTTATTATTCTGTCGAAGCGAATTTTATGTGAGGCTTTTTTGCACCAGCTGTCCAGGTATGTTTTCTGACTACTGCTGATATTAAATTTATTATGTGTATCGTTTGAGGAATGAATTTGGGATTTTATTTCATTAATTATTATAAAATCATCTTTCAGCATGTGAGTGATATCGTTAAATTGTACCGCTTTGTCATGAATGTGTATAAGTCTTCTTAATATCGAAATACAAATATCTAGCTTATTACCACCGCCATTTTTACGAAACCAATCCGTTTGAATTTTTCTTATCAACGCGGAATCAATTGAAGCACCATACTCTGCAAAAACAGTTTTTATTTTTGAAATTAATTTGGTTTCGTTAAACAATATATCAAAATTGTCTTGTGGCAGATTTTTGAATTTTGTCACCCGGGTTTCATATTCTTCTTCTGATAACAGAACGTCCTTAAAGACAAAGCCTTTCTCGAGCATAGAATTATTAAAATGTTCTGCCAGTTTTCTTCTCCCGTGATTTGCTATTACATTTCTGTATAAGTCCAAATTAGTACTTTCAATTGAACCATCGGCAAATTTTTCAATGGCTAGATTAATATTTTGCTCATCGGCTATAGAGGCTAAGAAATAGCCAATCCTGTCGAAATGGATATTATCAGCCAAGTACTTAAAACCTTTTAATTGACTCTCCGGAGTCAGTCTTAAAATCAAAACCCTAAGAGCATCATCATTGATACTGAAATTTGCATTTTCAAAAAAGTAAGAGAGTAGGTCAGTTATAAAACCTTTATGGACATCTTCAAAATATAGACATCTTTTTATTATTTTTTCTATAAAGTCACTACTGCTATAGTTATCCTTAGTCTCGTCAAAATAGTGTTCAATCAGGGCAATGAAATGGGCATGATTTTCAAATCTCAGAATTAGTTCTTCCAGTATCCAACTAGTTCCTCGTATTACTTCATCCTTAACAATTCGTTCAATGTATCCGTTTTCCCTTAAAAATTCATCCTTAATGTACCAAAAGAAACTATCAATTTGCGGATAATAGTGAATTAAGGAAAGTAGAGCTCTGTTTACTTGTTTATTTGTTTCACTTTTAAAAAGGTCAAAAATATTTCGTAAATATTGTTCGTCCTGATCGCAAAGCTTTTGATCGGCAATGCAATCTATTATATGGGATTTAATCATTTCTGAGATCTGGGAGTCTTTTAGAAAATTTAAAAAAGCTGTTTTAAGATTTTCTTTACTGCCCATTGGAATAGAAAAATAACTTAAAAGCTCCAGAGCAGAAATGATTACCCTAAAATGACTTTCCTTATTGTTTATTATTGAAACCAAAAAATGGAAATTTTCTTCACAGTCACCAAATTCTGCGATTTCTTTTACTGAAAAGGTTGCAGATGAGATCCAAAAAGTTTTTTCAATACACTCTGTTTTAAAATATTCCTGAAAGACTTTAACCCGGAAATTTTCGGTCCTATTTTTATCGGCCTTAATTAGTAATTCAGGGTTGTGAGTTGAGAGCCAGTCGATCAGTAAATTATACTTATCACTACTTAAAATATTAATCAAAAAAGTAATTGTATTGAATAATGTCGGGTGCGTTTTATTAACTCCTTCAATGGAAATGAAATTAATTATCTGTTGAAAATCTAAATCACTAATAGCTGTTGCGGCAAAATATTCCTGATAATTTTTATGAATAAATTTGAAGCTACTGTTGTCAAATGAACTTTCAATGAAGCTTAACTTTGTGAATTTTTTATAAGTGATCCCAAAGAGATTTTTCAATTCTTTTTTATCTGCAGAAGTCTTTTTTGTGAGTTCTAAAACAAGGGCTAAAATTTTATAAAGTTCAAAATTCTCCGGTGGAAGTTCTGCTTTAATATCTTCAAAAATTTCTGAAGGTGTAACAGGCAATGCTGTATGATTTTTATAGTATCTGCCCAGCATTTCAAGTTTAAAGGGATCTTCCAGAACATCTTTAAACTTTACAGGGCTGATTTGATCAAATTTTTCCAGAGGAATTTTGTACTTTTTGCTTAACAAGTCGAAACTTTCCTGCGTACTTAGATCATTTAAATAAAAAACTGCTGGATTCAATGATTTTAGCTCATCCCCGTAAGCATATGTCCTGCATGAAATAACTATTTTGAAACTAATGTCGGTAGATGTCAGTAAACTTGTAATCTGTTTATTAAGCTGACTTTTAAATTCAAATTCATCCAATGCATCAAGCAGCAATACAATCTTCTGACTGGAACTCCAGTCACTTGGTAAAACGTCCTGAAATGTATTAAATTTATTGATATTTGCCAGGCTAATAAAAATTGGTGTTATTTCCTTTTCAATAATTTTCTCCTCGAAGTATTTGGAAATATTAATAAGCTCAGTTGTTTTACCGCTTCCTGGTTCTCCTAATAATAAAACAATGTCGTTGGTTTTGATTAAGTCCAAAAGACTTTTGTCCTGGAATGAAAAAGAAAACTTATTTGTTTTTAATTTCCTTTTTAAGTAGTATTTATTTTTAGGGTTAGATGCCTGTTCTAAATATTCCTTTCTCTTTTTTAAGGAACTAAAATTTGGAATTTCACCTTTAGAAAATAATAACTTGTGAAAGTATTCCAAAATACTATTATGGGTGTCCAGATCAGGCTTGGTAAATGTTTCACCGTATACTTTACAAAATATTTCCTCATTGAGCGACAAAATATCCTGAACATTATTGTTAGGTGTTAAAATGATTGTTTTGAATGGCTTAGTCTGGTTAAAGTAATCTTCCAAATGCTTTGGATTTGAATCCTGCGTACATTTGTTCAAATCAATTTTTGGTGACAAAAAAATGAATATTGAATTATTTTTATCATAGTCAGATCTGTCAAATTGTATTAATTTTTCATGTAATTGTGACTGTGCGAGCTTAGATTTATGGTAATTTTTGCACTCGATAAAAATGCCTCTTTTAAAAAAATCATCATTTAAAATAGCAACTTCAAATCCCACATCAAATCCAAACTGATAGCCGGATTTTTGTATCCAATTATTATTTACCTGAATATTTAATTGTTTAAATAAAAACAAAAAAAAATCCAATGTAATTTTCTCAAAGCTACTACCTAATTCCTGACTTGACATATTTAATAAATTTCTCTCAAATATATTAAAATACTATTGGAAGTCAGCATCATTTGGATCTGATTTGGAGTTGAAAAATAGTAGACAATCATTGAAAATCTGGGGATTAATTACAGGTTAAAATTTCTGAAATTATTAAGATAAAGAGGAAGTCTTTTGTAATGGTGCATTTTGGGATTAAACTCCCCTATGTAGCCTGATTTTTCATAAATCCAAACCACGCTTCAGGATTGTATTGCTCCATAGTTTCATCAATTGCACTAGAGCCATAAATCTTGTCAATTGCCCCTCCTGCGGTACCGATTAGAAATCCTAATGTTGGATCAGAAGTCAACATTGTACCCATTATAGTTGTTACCACTGAGACACCACCAAATCTTAGCCAGTCAATCCATTCATTTTTTGACGGAAGTTTTGATAGCGTCGTTTCATAGGCATCCCTGACATCAACATCTTTTTCTATATTTTCCTGAAGCCACTTTCTTAAATCAGATGCTTCGTGAGAATTAACGATATCTATCATCTTCTTAGTCGGATCAGAAGATGCCATTAATACGTTAATTAAACTAGGACAATTTTTATAACTATGTAATTTATCTATCATTTTACCTGAACCACTATTGAGTACAGGTGTGGATAATTTACTTTCTCTCAGAAATGAAGCTTTATCACATACATCGAGATAATAAAGCACTTCTTCATCGAATGTTGTTGATAATAGTCCACAATTCCAAAGTTCTCGGATTTTGTCAATTGCCTGATTGAACCCAATTTGAACATCCATACTAAAAAATGAGTCCCTTTGAATTCCGTGGTTATAAAATAGATCTTTTATTTCGTTTTCAAAAATTGAAAATTCATTGTCTGTAACTGTAGGCTGTAAAAGATTGTCTGATATCTGTTTTGCGATAATTTTACCAGATATGTCTTCTTTTAGTACATGTTTGGGAAATTTCGAAAAATGTTTTTCAATATGGTTAAGCCAATCCTGCTTGTACCCATTTTGGTATAGAGGCAGATAGAAACTTATTCTTTTATTTTCCAGCATTTCTGCCATTTCATTTTTGGTAAAGCACCCATATAATTCTTGTAGAGTCCATGCATCTGCCCTTATACTAACATTATCATGCACTAAGAACAAATCTGCAATTGTTGCTAAAACTTTCAATTCGGGCCTGTCCGAATATCCGCCTGTAAGCTTTAAATATTGCTTTGAAGGGACAAAAAGATCTCCTGCAAAACCAGTTACTTTTGGTATCATATTTTTGATTGTATACTATAAATGATTGATGTGGGAATTATGTCTAAGACGAGCAAATTTAATAATTTCCTAAATAGGGGAATCAGGTAAAAATACTTGGTTTACTTTATAAGTTGACGAGATGCAATATATTTATTTTATGAACTCTTTATGATTTTTCACCTCTCGGAGAAATAAACATGTCTGGGTATTACTAAGCGGAAAAACCGAAATTTCTTCGGTTTTTCCGCTTTTAGCAATTTTCTACTTTTTTCTTTTTCATTCTTGAACGAATCTGGTAAAGGTTTTTACACATCAGTTCCATAATGACTTTATGATGTTGTGAATAACTATTTTTATTACCATGGCATTGAGTAATTTCCATTTTAGAAAGAGAAACCTCTAGTGTTTCAATTGGTTTATTATCAATTCTTGCAGATAATATCAATGAATCTTTCTTTTTAAAATATTCATTTGTGAAAATGCAATGATGCAAAATATCTCCTTCGTCGAGGAAATCTTGTACATTTTCCAATACTCTAATTGTTAGGTTTTCATCTTTAAAAATAAGTCCGAAAAATTGCTTTTTTTCCTTCATATATTTTACCTGTGCTTGCTCGATTTCAGAACGCATTTTTAAAAGATATTTTTTTCTTTGCAACTCCCTTTTTTTGACAACCAATCTGTCATGAGCATCATGGAGATCTATAGGACAGACATAAGCGGGACTGCTGAGGTCTTTTTTAAACCAATTGAGAAGAGCAATATAATCTTCCCAAATTTTAAAATCCTCAATTTGGTACTTAGATTTCAGGCAGGTTTTAACCGCTTGCCAATTCTGTTTAATATTCTGATAATGCACATTAAGGTAGTAAGAAAGAAGTGAAGTCTGTGATGACTTTAAAAGCGTTTCAGTGATTGTATCTTTTAAGAGTGAAGTAAATAAAATCTGCGGAGCGATATTATAAAAACCACTTTTAAATCCGTTTCTTTTGAGTACAGGCAGAACTTTGATGTTTGGATAAATTTTATAAGGATTAATGCGAAATTTTGGAGAGTCCTGAAAATCTCTAGGACGGATTTCAAGAGGGGAATAATATTGCCATGCATCGTAAACATTTGAAAATACATTTGTAGTTAAGGACATTGTACGTACTTCGCCTTTAAAATTTATCCAATGTTGCATTACTTCCTTGTGAAAATAAGTTGGACTTGTATTTTTTTTCATGTGTTTGTGCGAACAGATAATTCGCACTACCTGAAATCCGCCACATACATCCAAAACGGCGGAATATTCAATTTCCTTAAAATGAACCTGATTGTATTGTTTCATTTTAAGCCTTCCTTCGCAGACAGTACATTTTATGTATTTATCACAGGATTTGCTTTGAGATTGAGGTTTCCAAGAGTGGGTGCATTCAAGGCAATTGAATTTTCCACGAGAGAGTACACCCCATTTAAGGAAAATGTTTTTTTCTGCCCAAGTATACACCTGAGTCTTAATAGGCTTAAGTGTAGCACTTAAATCAACTATCTCTTTCTCTATAATGGTTTTAGGTTTCATAGGTCAAAAAGTGTTAAGGTTTTCTCTACGTGTTTTGTCACTTGTTTTACTATAGTTTTCGACTGAGTAATCGGAGTGTCTAAGGGAGCGGACGAGAATAAATCAGCCACTACAGGCGGATTTGTGACCACTTTACAGCTAAAAGGAGCAGGAGCGACAATAGTGTCATCGGTGTAATATTTGACAGCCATGTCAAAGATTTCCTGATTGTCAAAGGCGCATAATCCTGTTTTTTTGACTTCACCGAAAATATAATTGATACAGCTTTCGATGTTTTTGGATACTTTACTGAGGTTTGGCGCAAAGACTAAGTCCGTTTGTGCCAAGTCGCTTAGATAATTTTCTATAGCGGTTTTAAATTGTTCGGAAGCTTTCATAAGGATAGATTTAAGATTGAAAAAGTGCTTACTCAAAACTGTTTCTGTAGATGTCAAAACAGTATTCCTCAAAGCATAGCCAACACATAAAGGTGTAGTGCGGACTTTCGTAACGGTTTGCAATTGGTTCCCCAAGGGAATCTTCCAAATCCTTTCTTATATCTTCGAGATCGTCAAGATGATTGATGTAAAAATCTTTGCAGTCAGAGTGATAAATAAATTCCCCTATCATACCGCTAACACAGCCACCACGTTGCATATCTTCCAAGAATGATTTAAGCTGTTCCTTCTTTTTTCCATCATAGCCTTCCATGTTGGCTAAGATTATCTTGTCAAACTCTGCGCTTACTGCGTACTCTCTGTAAATTGATTTTTCTAAGGCTTTCATAACTATTGATTTTTTGGCGTTGATATTCAATATTGGCTTGTAGGATTTAAAATGGGAGGTCATCGGGTTCATCCTTGCCGTTTTGCTGTGCTTTAGGATTTGGAGTGATTTCAGGTGTTTGTACTTTTTTGGCAAAAACCAAAATCTTAAGATTGTTCGTGTGAAAAGTCAAACTGCCTAAAGCCTTTCCGTCAGAGGATGTGTAAACATTTAGACCGATTCGACCAAAAAGCTGAACAAGAGCGCCTTTTTTTAGATAGTCAGCTGATTTGCTGTTTAGCCAATACGAACAATCGATATAGGTTACAATTTCTTTGTACTCGCTACTGTCTTTTGGCTTGTAGCTGTCATTTATGGCAATAGAGAAATTAACAACCTGTTTGTCATTTGAAATTTTGTGCACGGTGGCATCTTTTGTAATACGTCCTGTGATTTCCATGATTGAAAAATTTTATGATTAGAGATTTTTTTAATTTCTTCATCCCTGCCTTTCAAAAATTGTTTTCAAAAGAAAAAACGGGAAAAAAGAAAGCACGAGTAAAGTGTCCGGATAAGGAAGCCGGAGTGCTATAAGTCCCGAAGGGTGGCGCTAGCCGTTATGCGCATGCAGGTGACGGCGGACACTACTTTAGCTGCCCTTTTAACCCGTTTTGAATGAAAATAAAACTGTCCTTTTTTAGCCTTTTTGAGATTCCGTCCTAATATTTGTACCTTAGCAGGCAGTAAGAAATCCCGATCAATGGAACCCCAGCAGTATATCAGACTATCAGCGCTAAATGATATGATCCATGACACGATTAGCTCGCGTTTTGAAGGACAGCGTTTCTGGGTACTTGCCGATATCACCAATCATTCCTTTAAAGCCGATAAAAAGATTCATTACTTTGAGCTGGTGGAGAAGGCGCAGAATGGTAACGCCATTACAGCTAAGATGATGGGAAAATCATGGGGAGGAGGAGCTATTCGTATTGAGGAGTTTGAAAAAAATACAGGACAAACCTTTACCAACAACCTTCATGTCCTAGTTCAGGTGAGCGTGGATTATCATCCTTTGTACGGTTTATCAGTTAGTGTGCTGGATATCGACAGTAATTTTATGCTGGGAATACTCGAGCAGCAGCGAAATGCTACCCTTGAGCGCCTGGTCAGAGAAAATGAGTATATCCAAAAAGAAGGAGATGGTTACTCGACGTATAACAGCAGGCTACAGCTTCCTGTCGTAATTCAGAGGATAGCTGTTATATCTTCGAGCAGCTCGGCAGGGAATGAGGATTTCCGGCACACGATGCAGCATAATAATTTTGGATATGTTTTCCAGATTGATGACTATTATACCGTCGTGCAGGGGGATAACAATGCAAAATTATTCTTAAATAAACTCATTGAAATTTATAATACAGGGATAGCGTATGATGCTGTTGTGATTAACAGGGGAGGAGGCTCACAGTCTGATTTTCTGATTTTTGACAATTACAATATTGGAAGGGCAGTAGCCAAGTTTCCCATTCCGGTCATAACGGGTATAGGACACCAGAAAAATGTAAGTATAACGGACCTGATGGCACATACGAATACCAAAACACCAACCAAGGCGGCTGAGTTTATCATTGCACATAACCGAAGTTTTGAGCTTGAAATATTCTCACTGCAGCAAAATATAATCATAAAATCACAGAAACTTTTTCATGTCCATTACAAAGAACTAAGCGAGCTCAAGAACGAC
The DNA here is from genome assembly GCF_002217275.1 of Flavobacterium frigidimaris. NCBI lineage: Bacteria > Pseudomonadati > Bacteroidota > Flavobacteriia > Flavobacteriales > Flavobacteriaceae > Flavobacterium > Flavobacterium frigidimaris. The sequence continues at coordinate 179,300 of NZ_MUGV01000020.1, read as the reverse complement.
ATTACTCGTTATACAAAAGAACTCATACAGATGCATGGGGAAGAGCTGACCCGAACTAATCATCGGATTATAAGCAATGCCAAGTCAGTATTGTATGAACACCAAAAGAGACTTATTTTAACTGTACATCAGCTGGCACAGAGCCCTAAAATGCTGATACAGCAGAATAAAAATGATTTAGTGAATATAAAAAATAGTATAAAGAATACAGCGAGTGAGTATCTTCGCCATGAGAAGCTCACTTTGGACTACCACCAGAAAAGTATTCAAATGATGTCCCCGAATAATATCCTTCGCAAAGGTTATGCTATTGTGAAGGTAAATGAAAAAATTATCAGCAGCGCCGAAAATATAGAGGCAGGGCAGGAGATAGAAGTGATCCTAAAAGACGCTAAACTTAAAAGTACCGTTAAAGAAAAAATACAATATGATGGAAGAGAAACTGACCTATGAGGCGGCAAAGTCCGAGCTGACAGCCATATCAAAAGAAATAGAAAACGAAGAAATATCAGTTGACGAATTGGCTTCAAAGGTAAAAAGGGCATCAGAGCTTATTGAGTTCTGCCAGACCAAGCTTAAAAACACAGAAGCGGAAGTTAATAAAATCATAAGCAGGATGGAGAATCCTGAGAACTAATAAGGGAAGGTATATAATAGACAAAAGGTTTCTTCGTTATGAAGATGTATAAACCGAATAAACAGGAATACTTAAAATTAAAAATTTTGATATTCAATTTATATATGCCTCTTACTTTATAAGTCCCATTAGAATATAATGGGATTTTTTTTGTCTTTTTATTCCATAATAATTAGAATAAAGCTGTCCTGTTTTTAGAAATAACAAGCTGATAGCCTCTAGGATTGGTAATGAAAGTACCAATATATTTTATTGAATCTTGAATTAGATATCATTAAATAATTTTTATATTTGATATCAAACAGCATCAATATTATTTAAATTAATTGCAATGGAAAAGGGGATGAAGCTTAAGGTTCGAAAAGAACTGGACGGCAGGCAGCAGTCAAATATTATTAAATTAAAAGGAAGTCTGATCTCAAAGGGCTACACAGAGATCATACATATTCTGGATCAGGATGATGAATTTCATATCAATTCTTTTGATATTGAAATGGGAACGGCTGGTGAAGTACAAGAATTTATCACTGCATTTATTGCCAAAGAAAACCTCACTGACAGCGTATCAATTTATAAGTAATCATTGCTTGTCGGATTTGAAATTCGAAAAAAAAATATGAAAAGTCACCTTTCAAAAGATGCTTCTTAATATTAGGATACAGTATTATATGGCAACGTTCAACAATTTAAATTTCTGTTGTATACCGAAAATTAAGATTGATACTGAGCAGCATCTCTATATTATTGAAAGTAGGAGTGTTTCTGATAAATATTCTGAAAATGCCTTTATAATAAAAAAGGATAGGTGACCTTGTACGAAAAAACTATTTCCAGTGTTTTGACAAAGTAAGTTTGACCCATCTCATAAAAGGCGGTAGCAAAATAAGATAACCAAAAAGTAAAAAATATAAGGGTGTAAGTGTAAAGACGCACTTAAAAAAGAGGATGAAATTTTGGCCTTATTCGGTTTGATTTTCGCTTTTAGGTTCCTGTGAATTTCGTCTAACAAGAAGATAAAAATCTTTCAAATGCCACCATGCCGGGCACATATCAAGACTTCCTTTATAATTGTTTATAGTTGAGTAACAGCTTTTGAGAAAAACCTGAGAGTTTGTGATTTTTGCCCAAGGCTTCCAATCCACTTCTTCTGGTGGAGGAGTGGCTTCAAAGTAGCGTTTTATTTCATCTGGAGTCATACTGCAAAATTAAGTAAAAAGCCCAACCAGGGCAAGTGTCAAGCCCGTTTTTGGATTTAAAATTCGCTGGATTTCTGCAGTGTTATCTTCACCTGTCTAAGGGTCATCGATTTAGATGATAAAAGAAATCGAATTAAAATTAAGTTAAAAGTTTAGTACAAAAATTAAGCCCCCAGAAGTTGAAAATCATAAGAGAGGATAAAGAAAATTAGATCAGGTTTTCTTTTTTTTCAAAAGTAGATGCAGACGGCTGTGGTCTTCAGAGATTGCATTAATTTCAGATTCTACAAGTTCCTGAATATCCATTTTAATCTGATCATAGACCCTGTTAACTATTGTATTGTTTAGGGTTCGAACAGGGGGGAAATCTATGTAGTTTTCTGTTTCCTTTTGCAGTGATTTATGATCGTTTATAATTTGTGCGTGAAATGTCTTAAGATCAATTCGGCAGTCGGGATTATCGGCAGTCATACCAACAAATTCACCCGAACTAAGAGAGGAAATTTTCGAGGCAGGAACGGCAGATTCAAGCTGACGCGAACGGCTGATTGAGGTATCAGAATTGTTAATTGAAAGGCTTTCGCGATCCTGCATAATTTTCCCAAAACGTTCCGAAAGCTGCTTGGCAGTATCCCCTGAAACCTGTCCTGAGATAATGTTTCCGGTGATGTTCATTACAACATCGGCCTGTTCGCGGCCATAATCTTTTTTAAGCTGGCTAAGGTCCTGAATGCCTAAACATGTAGCCACTTTATTGCTTCTGGCTGTAGCAATGAGGCTGTCTATATTGTTGAGGTAAACGGTTGGGAATTCGTCAAAAATCAGACTGCTTTTGAGTTTGTCTTTCTGGTTTACCTGTTTAATAAGGCGATTGATAAATAGTGAAAGGACAGCTCCGTAGGTTTGTATTTTTTGCGGATTATTTCCCATACATATGATTTTAGGTTCAAGGGGATTATTTATATCAAGGGAAAAATCGTTACCGCATAATACATAATATAGCTGAGGTGATGATAGTCTTGACATGGCAATTTTAGCCGAGGCGATTTGTCCCTCCAGTTGCTCTGACGCTTCATTTTGGAAGGCGCTGACAAAAGGATTAATAAGTACTTCAATTTCTTTTTCAGAGCGCAAAAGGCTAAAGAGGTTATGATATTCCAGCTGCATGAGCTCGATTACATGAGGCAAGGTGCAAAACTCTCCATTGTTGTGTTTTTTCAGATACCATATAACGGCAGTTAGAAAGTTAATGGGAGATTCAACAAAAAAATCTCCCTGCTTTTTGATCCATTCGCGGTTAAGTCCCAGAAGAATAGTGCGAGCGGATTCAGCAGCATCGGTGATGCCTGTCATTGATGAAGGTTCCAATGGATTGCATCTGTGACAGCGGTTAAGGTCGTCAAAATTGATGACAAAGAACTTTGGCTGAACAGCATACAAATGCCTGAATTTTAGGTAAGCGTTGTATGTAATTTTAGTGAGGTCATCAAATTTAAAATCATAGACAAACATTGTAAAGCCTTTTGAGATATGCTGGGTTATAATATGTCGAATGACAAAATAGGATTTACCGGATCCCGGTGACCCGCATACTAATAAACCGCGAAAAGGATTTATAATGTTGATCCAGCTTTTTCGGACTTTATCACGTAGATGATACTCAGCAGGGAGATTGATGGAATACTCATTTTGTAAAAGTCTTTCTTCTTGTGGAAATGTTTCGTTTTCTTTATTGAAAATGTCTTTACCATTTAATGTCCTGGTAATAATTCTGCTAAGTAGTGTTCCTCCAGAGATCACGAGGAGATAACCCAGGGAGGTAACAAAAATATACAACACGAAAACGGCTAAGTTTTTAGATTTCATCCATAGAATAAAAAAGCTTCCAAAGTATAAAAAGAGCCCGGCCAAGATAAAATATAATGCGGTTTTTAGCTTTAACTTTTCATCTTTACGTCCTTTGGCACCAAGAAGGGAAATAATTACTAGTAGCAGAACCAGCAACTTGGATTTATGAAAGTAACTAAAGAGACTTGTTCTGTAAATATTTTTCAGAATTCGGTCGCTGAACTTTGATGTAAAGCCGAGTTCAGCAAAAAGAGTGTAACCGTAATAATAAAAATGAATGACCAGAAGCGCAATGCTTATAAGACGGGTCATATCTAAAATTTTTCTCAGTGCCTGTTCATTTTCTCCGGTCTGCATAACTGAATTTTTTAAGTTTGTTAATTATTTGAAAGCCCTTTTCTTCTCCTTTTTTTCTTTTTTCTTTTCAGGTCAGACGGAAGAGTACTGCCTGGAAATTCTCTTTTAAAAAGTTTTATAATGAGCTCCTGTAATAGAGGTGTAAAAAGGTTTTTTGATTCGAGTATCCCTTGTATTTCAAAGAGTGTTTTAAGAGGTGACGGAAGTGAAATTTTGCCAGAGATAATATTCTGAATAATTTCTGATTCCGACTTCCTGCAGTTCTGTTGTATAGCAGCAGCTGAGAATTCTTTTCCGAGTTCACTTCCATTACATACCTGTTTTGAAACATGATCCACGTATGTTAGTCCGTAGATTGATCCATTTTGGGCATGCCTCTTAATCATTGTAATTCCCTGCTCTTCCAATGCCTTTGAAAGTTCCTTTATTGAAGGTCTTTCAGATTGAAATACAGCCCTTATGGCATTTTTTATCCTAAGCCCTGGCCTGGAATTTTTAAGGGTGTTTTCTTCGAATTTTTTCTCCAGGAACTTAAGTGTTGGCCGGTTGTAGAAATCACTTGCTTTAATAGGTACTCCAGTGGTTTTTCCATCTTTATCGAGTATTCGGTAGACAAGTCCACCGCCTTTAAAAACACGGGAGTTTTCCCGGCCTCTGTCAGCTGCTACATTATAAAGATTAAGAACGGCATTGAGCTGTGGCAGGCTTTTATATTGATAGGTATTTAGCACAAAATCCAGAACCTGCGAGACTGCTTTTTTGGACTGAATTTTTCCATATCCTACTTTGGAGGCACTAATGGGCTGAATTGCGAAATTAATTTGTTTTTCTCTTCCTTGGGCTTTTATAAGATTAAAGTCTTTTTCAATTTTTACCCGGGCAGTTTCAGACTGATTCCGCCCGATATTTTGCATGTCAATTCTTTTGCCGCTTGGCCCTACTTTAACCGATACGATGTGAATGTGCGGGTGTCCGGCATCAAAGTGCTGATACACCAAATAAGGCTGCTCTGCGAAGCCGATTCCAGTCATATAACTAGAGGCAATATTCATTAATTTCTCATGGTCCAAATCTTTTTCCGATGGATGGAAATTCAGAGAAATATGTACACTTCCGCGTTTCACATTTTCATTGAGTTCCAATTGTCTAAGCAGCAGATTTATCTTTAACGAATTGCTTAACTGATCATGGTCTGCAGGATAATTTCCCTGACCAATGCACAGGGCTTCACCCAAGGCAACTTTGTTTTCATTATATTGAAATATCCGACGGACTGATTGTCCGGTTTTAATTATTGCAACCATTTTTCTGCGAGTTTAAAAACGCATATTTGTATTTTCTCAATTGATTCGAAGAGCCTTTTTTTCTCTTCCCGGGATGACAAAATCCAAGCCTTAAATTCAGGAATTTGATTGAGAGTGTGCAGTTTTTTCACTGCCTGATTATAGTTGTTTCCAACTGCATTAAGGTCACAGCGAAGCCTGCTCATCTCTGTAATAAAATCATCTAGGGATTGGTTTCGGTATTTTAAAACAACAGGTTTACCAAGCAGATTTTTTCTGGCAAAATCACTGAGTTTAGGACAGAGTGATTTTTCAAATCTGCCTTTCAAAAGATCCATCTCTGCTGGGGTTAATCGCAAATGAATCCATTTGTTTCGGTTTGTATTTTCCTTTTTCATTTATTCTTCTTTTCATTTTCTAATACAGTTTTAACATAATAGGGTCTCTGCCGGCGAGTTTCGAGCCAAAAGGCAGCCAGATAGCGGTTGTGATACAACCGGACATCTGGCCGACTGCGCAAAAACGGCAGTCTTTTAGCTGTTTAAAAAACAACAACATTTAAAATTCCAAAGCAGCGGTAAAAATTTCTGGAATTCCTCTTAAAACTTTTAAAGAGGCAAACGAAGTTAATAAAGCCTTATGAGATACACCTATGATGAGTATATTATACTTATCAAACTATTAGAGGGTATTTCTACCTTTAGAGTCTTGATTATTAATTTAAAACGTGAAAAATTATGATTACAAAAAATGATGTTGCCAAGGTGTTTGATACAGTTTTGAGTACCCCCGGCATGAGTGAGACGGTGAAGATTGATTTGAAAATTTCACGAAAAAATGTGTTGCTTTTGAGCCATATAATTAAAATGTCGCTGGGATCAAAAAAAGAAGATTCAATGCTTCTAGAAAGTATTTCTATCGATAGCGAGCAGGACCTTAAAAGCATTTCTGAAGAATGCCTAATAAAAGCTGGGCTTGTAGAACTTAATGAAAAGCTTTTAAATCTTAGCGAATCAGTGAAACAATAAATTGCTGTTAGTTATAAAGTTCTGATGCTTAATAGATAATTGTGTATCTATTAAGCATTTTTTGTATGAAAAATTGCCTGATTTGGAAAAACTTTGGCTTGATTTGGATAAGTGGAATTTGAAGCTGCTGATTTACATTTGTTTATGTTTTTTTTCTGATTATGACCGATGGAATCTATAAAATTTAATTACCATGAAATTAAACGAAAAATATAAAAATCTAATTATAGAGGTTATTTGCCTTTTGTTCGTACTGTTGTTTGTTTATGCAGCAGCCAGTAAGCTAATGGATTTTCAGCATTTCAGGATTGAATTAGGACAGTCTCCGCTTTTAAGTGCTTTTGCTCAGTGGCTCGCTGTGCTGGTTCCTTTAGCTGAATTTATGATTTGTTTACTATTGATTGTTCCCAAATACAGACTGGCAGGATTATTCTCTGCTTACGGATTAATGGTAATGTTTACCGTTTATATTTTTATAATACTCAACTATACTTCATTTGTGCCATGTTCCTGTGGAGGTGTTCTGGAAAAGCTTGATTGGAAATCTCATATGATTTTTAATCTGGTCTTTGTATTTCTTGGCGTATTGGGAATTATTTTCTATAATAGTAGTACTAAAGCGAAGAGCCATTTTATAAAAAACAGAAAGTTAATAGGACTGTTTTCCGTCGTAACAATAAGCGGGATAAGTTTAGTGATTGCACTATTTATGCTTTCTGAAAACTTGGTACATTATCATAATAAACTAACCAGAAGATTCCCTCAGACTCCTATCCATCAAACTGCAATTACAGATTTAAAACTTAATTCTTTTTATTTTGCAGGTATTGACAGTACGCATGTCTATTTAGGAAATACCACAGCTCCATTAGTGATTACAACATTGAATTCTAAACTGCTGCAAACGCAGAAAAATATGATTGATCTAGATCATAAAGAACTCCCCTTTCGAGGAATTGCGGTCATGATAGAACCTCCTTATTTTTTTGTTGTAGACGGTACAGTGCCGTGCATTTTTAGGGGTAAAATTAACAATTGGAAAGCCGAATTGATTCATAAAAAAGGAGAGTACTTCACAACAGCCAAGATCATCGATTCCAATACAATAGCTGTTGTGTCTGCTAATAAAACTAACGGTGACAATGTTCTTGCTGTTGTCCAATTACAAAATAATGGACTAACGATACTAAATCCAGAGATTCTGCAAAAACAAACTGATGGTGTTTTTGATACAGATGGTATATTATTATACAGTAGAGAAATGAAAAAAATCATTTATCTATATGCCTATCGCAATCAATTTACACTTGCTGATAATCGCCTGAAAATTGATTACAGAGGAAACACAATAGATACGATTACAAGAGCTCAATTACATATTGAAAAAGACAAAAAATATCATCAAAGGCAGTTTTCCAAACCTCCATTATTTGTTAATAAAAACAGTGCTGTTTACAACAACTTGCTGTTTGTCCATTCCGCTATTCCTGGCCGGTATGAAGATGATAAAATGTGGAAAGATTCTAGCATCATTGACGTTTATGATCTTAAGAATAAAAGTTATGTTTTAAGTTTCTGTATTAGCAATCATGATGGAAAAAAAATGCGCTATTTTAAAGTAATAAATAATCAAATGTATGTGCTTGTTGGGACTCATATTATTCGATATAGACTGGATTCAAAAATAACATCACATTACACAAATCAAAATGTAAATAATCTATTGGCCAAGTAGCAGGGAACTGATCGAAAACCTGTAAAAAAGAGTAGATCATTAACCATATAAATTATATTATTATGAAAACTAATTTTTTAAAAACTATTTTACCACTAGCAGTAATTGCAGTGGGATTGACAAGTGCAGCAAGCACTTCGTCTCTGAATAGAAGTTCAAAATCCGTAGCTCAATTGGGCTACCGACACATTGCAAATCCAGAAAGCTGTAACGCTGTACAGGAGTGTGATGAAAATGGTAATTTTAATTGTAAAATCGGCTCAAATGGCCCACAACTTTATGATTCTAATTGTGTAACACCTCTGAAAAGAAGTACAGTAAATTAAATCGTAAAAATGATGCCGTCATCTATTTATAGGTGACGGCATTTTTTTGGATATTTATGATACTATTTACTGAAATCGCTGTTCATCCAGTCTTGTTTTTTCTCATTTTTTAAATAATGATTAAACCATTGCAAAATGCGGACATTCAGATCTTCTGCATTTTCTTTAATTGCCATTTCATGACCTTCATTAGGATAGACCAGCAATGTATGATCTTTGTCTAAACGCCGTAAAGCCAGGTAAAACTCCATGCTTTGCAAAGAGTGAATATGTCTGTCATTTTCTCCTACCCATCCTAATAATGGTGTTTTAACGTTCGGTGCCAAAAGCACAGGAGAATTTTTTAGATAGCTTTGCATATCTTCAAATAATGATTTTCCAATCCGGATTTGATTCTCTTCAGCACGATAGAAATCCGGCTGTTTTCTAGATCCGCTTACATACAAATAGCTGCTAACCAAATCTGTCCATGCAGCTCCGGCAACTGCTGTTGCAAAGCGATCGGTTTGTGTTATGATTAAGTCGGTCTCATAACCTCCAAATGAATGTCCTATTATTGCGACTCTTTTGGAATCTATATCACCTTTGTCAACAACTGCATCAACAGCACTTAGCACACTTTTAGTTACTGATTCCGCCAAATTACCATAGTCATAAACTATGTCTGGATACAAAACAAAATAACCATTATTAATAACATTTGTAACATTGAATCCATCCTCGGTTAATAGGGAAGGATTTACGTAATCATTTATATAAGCAAATTGACGTTCATATAGATGAACCACCATCGGATATTTTATACCTACCTTAAAATCTGAAGGATAACATAAAAAGCCTTTTATTTTTAAACCATTTACCTTATATTCAATAGGCTCATTTCTACCCCAATAAAAACTTTTCTGCTGCGGGTTACTTTGCATTATCTCCATTGGCTTATCCTTGTATAACATTAGCCTTGGAGCCAATTCAAAACTCTGATCTGTATACAGGTAAATATCTTTGTTAGTTGCTTTTTTAATCTCATCAATTTTCTTGTCTTCCCAAACCATTTCTTTCATTCCAGTTTTTAAACTCCAATGACTAAGTCCATTTTGACCTGTTTCTCGGTTGGCAGTTTGTAAAAGGAAGCCTTTTTTAAGATTGAGAAAATACTTCTTGGATTCCGTACTACTGTAATATGGATCTGAATTGAATACCTTAATTCGATACGATTTTTGTATTTCGCGTCCTTTAGTAAGCCTTTTTTTAACGCTGCCATCAAGTGAAAGTTGCCACAAATCATACCGGTCGTAAAGTATAATTCCATCATTTTCAGTCCATCCTCCAATTCCATATGAAGGAGCATCAATAGGCATGTTATAATCTTCCCGAAAAAAAGATTCTGATAAACCCTGCGATATGTTGGTGTGTGTATCTTTAGAAATATCATATATCCAGCACTGCTGACCTTTCGTGTAAAACAAGTAGTTTCCGTCAGGTGATCCTAGAGGCAGAAAATCACCGGTTCGATGTTCTATTACAAGTTTCTTTTTTCCAGTATTTAAATCTAGTATATATAAATCAAAAGGTTCTGATTGATTCGTATTAGGTTCATACGCTGCAGGATCATAAATGAAGGCATGCTTGTAATCAGCACTTAGAAAACCGGAAGGAAAATGCTTATCTGTTATTTGCTGGACTTTATTTTTATCTACAAACCAAATTGCCATTTTGTCGTTTAATTTATAATCCCCCTTATGCTTTTTGAAATCGAACAAAAGCTTGTCTTTTGTGTTCCATATTTGCACTGAATTGGGATTAATAATATCATAATCGGCTGGATTTTCCTTTAACCAAAAAATTACGCGTTTGCCATCATTGGAAAGTATAGGTTTTTTGTAAATTGGATTTGAGATTTTCATGGCATACGGAAAACCATCTACGATCTTTGAATCCAATATACTGAGTTTATCCTTGGTTATATTGAAATTAAAAAGCATTGAATCAGAAACTTTATTTTCATTAAAAACGATCGAATTTTCTTTCCATTCCAGACCAAGAAACGGGGCTGCATGATTAGCTATTATTGTTTTAATTTCGATTGTATTTTTTAACTGCAGCATTTCAATGCCATAAGTATTATGTTTTGCAACACAGTACACAATGCCATTTTTAGCCGGATCAAAACAGTAATTGGTTATGTCAAAAACTTCACGGACAATTTTGCCCTTTTCATTCCTAATTTCCAGTTTGAGTTTCCTGTTTATTTGTCCTGTAAAAATTGCCAAGTACTTATGATCTGCTGAAAAATCAAAATCGTTATTACATGGCACATTATAAACTACGCCTGATTTAAGATTTTGCACAATAAGTGTGTCCCGTACAATGCAGGCAAAATTCGATTCTCCATTAAATTTTCCGCCTGTCCCATCTGGAAAAACAAACTTTTTGCCGGACCTGTTTTGCTGGACAAATAACGTATCTGCATTCCTGTTATTATAATTTAAAATATAGCTGGACCAATTTCCATCATTGGATATCTGATCGGGAATCAAGGTACTCCACAAATCATAATCCTTTACGGTCATGATTTTTTTTTGTTTAGCCTGCCCCCATAATAGGGGACAGGTTACTAAAACAAAAATAAAAATGGATGCTCTTAAAAAGCGGTCAATTATTAAATTAATAGCCTGCATTTTGAGGAGAAAGATTAGGGTTTAACATTAATTCGGTTTGCGGTAACGGAAGCAATCGATACGTTGTCTTCCATTGTGGCTTAACAGGTGAAAGCACTTCGTCCAGTTTGCCAAACCTTTTAAGATCAAAAAAGCGATGGCCGAATTCAGTAAAAAATTCCAGACGACGTTCGGCTTGTAGAGCATTCATAATTTCATTCGGAGTTGTTGCAGCAGTATTTCCAAGACCTGCAAGATTTCTGGTTTTGTTAAGATCTTCCTTGGCACCTATAAGATCACCGGTACGGGCGCGGGCTTCCGCTCTGATTAAATACTGTTCTGCCATTCGGAAGACTATCGAATATTCCAATGATGTAGCAGTATTAGATTTTTCTTTGTATTTGTATGGATGGTACCAGGTTGATGTTCCATTGCTTACGGCTTTTAACCACTTCGTTTTTCGTAAATCATCATTGCTAAAGGCATTTACTAAATTTTCTGTAACTGCCACTGAAGGCGGAGGTCCCTGAATAAAAATAAATACATTGCCCTGATATGTATTAGCACCCTCTTGATTAGACATAAGCTGCCATATCGTAGCTTTGCTTTCTTTTTTAAACTCTAGATCCAATGATGCTGGCCAAACATATAAATCAGTTTGGTTTAGCACTGCTGACGCCATATTTGAGGCTTCTTCCCATTTCTCTGAATAGAGATAAACCCTTGCCAGTAGTGCCTGAGCGGTACCTTTATTTGGACGAACCCTATTGCTTCCATTGTATTCGTTATGTAAAAGATCAACGGACTGTTCTAAATCTTTCTGAATTAGATCATAGACTACTGTTTCGGGCATTCTATGTGCCGTACTATTGCTTTTATAATCAGTTGTAGAGATATAAGGAATTGGTCCATAAATGTTTAATAGATAAAAATGAATTAAGGCCCGTACAAAAAGCGCCTCACCTGTGAGTCGCCGTTTATCATCAACAGGTAAAGACTTAGCTTTTTCCACTCCTTCTATTACTGCATTAGCCGAATAAATTTGAGTATAACTGCTGTTCCATAATACTGCTATTTGAGGATCTGTGGCTAAAAGAGTGTTGTTGTAGTAATTTGCTGGTCCTGTCCCTGAAACTCCATAATATTTAAGCTCATCAGTATATAAGCCTAGTTGGCTGCAAATTCCAGATGGATAACCGGTCAGTATACCAGTGTCCCTTATTTTAGAGTAAATATCTACCATTGCTGCGTTTGCAGTAGTTTTGTCTTCAAATACAGTACCTGAGGTCAATTGAGATGAAGGAAGATCCACTTCTGTAAAATTTGAGCAGCCATACAGAAGGCATAGCAGAACAAACGGCAGAATAGAAAGGTATATTTTAAAATTGGCGGTTTTCATGATAAAAGATAAATTAAAAAGTTAATTGTATTATGCTTGAGAATACGCGCAGCGGAGGTAGATAGCCCGAATATTTAAACTCTGGATCAATTCCCTTGTATTTAGTTATGGTGAAAACATTTTGACCTTGAAGACCAATTTTACAACTGAATTTTTTAGTCCAATTTTGTGGTAATTGGTAGGTCAAAGAAATATTTTTTAAACGAATATAAGAGGCATCGCTTATAGCTGCGTCACTTGAAGAAAACTGGTAATAGGCCAGAGTGCGATTTCCGTCGCTATCGCTATAAGCCTGATAAGGACCCAAATCATTTGGATTTTGCCAACGGGATAGGACTGCCAATGGCTGATTTGTCATTGTACCAGGCATAGGAGTGTAAAAATTAGTATTTAAATTTTCCTGTTTAACAAACTGAAACAAAAAATCGAGATCTACATTTTTGTAACGAAACTGGTTTTGTAGTCCTCCATAGTATTTCGGGGTCAGATTTTTAATGGTTTTTTGGTCATCACCGAAATTTACCGAGCCGTCTCCATCTGCATCTTTAAATTGATAAGTACCCGTAGCAGGATCAAGTCCAGTATAATGGAAAACTTTTATAATATTTAAAGATTGTCCGATTACATACTGATTTTTAAATGATGATGTTTCGAGTCCAGGAAATGAAATCAGCTCATTTTTAGTACTAGTGATATTAAAACTTGAAGTCCAGCTAAATTCGCTGTTTTTAATATTTATCGTTCTTACAGTGAATTCCAACCCACTATTTTGCACGACCGCATCTAGATTGGCCTGCATAGAGGAAAATCCTGTTGTACCTGAAAGCGGTATTCCGACAAGCTGATTAGAAGAACGGTTCTGGAACCATGCAACGGTTGAAAATATTTTATCGTTTAAAAAGCCGGTTTCAAGCGCAAATTCCAATTTTTTGTTTGTTTCCCATCCAAAATCAGGATTAAATAACCTACTTGGCTGCAGCCCTGAAACACCTTGATATTTGGTTGGTGTTGTGCTGTAAGTGTCTAAGTACTGATAATCACCAATTTGGTCATTTCCTGTGACGCCATAACTTGCACGAAGTTTTCCAAAACTTAAAAAAGATAACCGTTCTTTAATCACTTTTTCTTCACTAAACACCCATGCAACGCCAAAGGCTCCAAAATTGGCAAATTGATTGCCAGGCCCAAAACGGCTGGAACCATCACGTCGGCCGGTCAGATTAAGTAGATACTTACTTTCCCAATTAAAATTTACCCTTGCATAAAAAGCTTCGTATTTATATAAATTTTCATCACTGCTTAAAACTGTATTTCGGGCTGCTGATGCAGGATTTTCCATAAGACTGTTGCTGGGAAATCCGATGGCATAATTCACCAGTTTACTTCCTTTTTGCTGTTGAAAAGTTGTTCCCACTAAGGCATCTATATTCATTTTGCCAATCTTACGAGTCCAATTTATTTGAGGCTCAATTATCCATGAACTCCGATTAAGGTTATTTGTAAAGACAATAGAATTTTCGCTTCCTGAACCATAGGCAGGGTTTAAGGCAGTGGAAGGACGCAAATTCAATTGTTTCTGAGTGAGGTTAGTATATCCAAAACTGCTTTTTGCAGTAAATCCTGCTCCGATATCATAAGATAAAAGTGCATTGGCAAGCAAATCATAAGTCTGCCCCTTAATTTTACCTTCCAGCGGAGCTATTGGGTTATCAAAGGTGTTATTTTCCCAATTTAGATTTCCTGAGGAGTCATATAGGGAAGGTGCATTGGGAACCAACAAAAGCGCTGTAGAAGTGATATCAATAGCTGGTAGACTGCTTGATTGCGCAGTATAAATTGATGAAAAGTTAATTTTAAATCTTTTGTTTTCTGATTCGTGATTTAGACTCAAGTGCCCGCCTGCTTTTATATAATCAAAACTCCCTGGAAAGACCGTAGTTTCTCTGCTATAATTACCACTTAGCAAAAAATGTGTCTGTTCAGATCCCCCTGAAAGTGAAGATTGCAGGTTAGTATACGTTGCAGTACCTCCGATCAGCTCCTTTTGCCACTTTGTATTACGGTTCTGATCCCAAGTACCATTAATATCATAAGCATAATCTGGATATTCAGTTAAACCATCATTAGCAAAAGCTTCCCTGCGCATGGTTAAATACTCTGGAGTCTGCAAAACATCCATGAAGCGAGCAACCTGACCGAATCCATAAGAATAAGTTGTAGAGAAAGTCGTTTTGCCTTCTTTGCCTTTTTTGGTTGTGATTAGGATGACTCCATTGGCGCCCCGAGATCCATAAATTGCAGTCGCATCGGCGTCTTTAAGTACTTCTATGGCGGTAATATCACCAGGGTTGATACTATTTAGAGGACTATTCTCAGCAGGAATATTACCGGAGGTCATATTACTTCCAATACTCTGAGAAGAGTAAGGTACACCATCAATAATATATAATGGATTGTTTCCATTGAAACGCAAACTATTCTGCCCACGGATTTCAATCTCGAATCCACTCCCAGGTAAACCTGTATTCTGGGTTATATTCACTCCGGCCATTCTTCCCTGCATTGATGCCAGAACATTTGTCACGGGCTGAGTTTCTATATCTTTAGAGGTGATACGAGCGATGCTTCCTGTTCGCTCTTTTTCTTTAACGGAATAATACCCCGCATTTATTTTTACTTCCTGCAGAGTGGTGGTGTCGTACTGAAGAGAAATATCAATTTTTTTTCTTCCCTCAATAGGAACTATTGCTGTTTTAAATCCTAAAAATGATACGACGAGCGTATCGTTTGGACTTGCCGCAATGGAAAATTGACCATTATAATCCGTTATTGCGGAGATTTGTGATTTGTTTTTTACACAGACCGAAACGCCTGGAAGCGGAGAAATGTTATCTGAGACGATTCCCTGAATGGCATACTGTAAAGAAGTTTTAAAATTCCGGTTAGAAACTGCGGCCGAAGATGATGAAAAAGACAGAAGAAAGCCAGCAAAAATTAGGCAATAAAGCGCTCTTCCATCCTTGTAGAATGAAAAATAATTCATAATATTGGGATTGGTTAGTTAAATATGCATTTGATTAGCTATGGTCCTCTATACTAGTTTAGTCGCTGTGGTAGAGGGCCATTTTTATGAATTAAGGAGACGGCTTAATGATCATAATTAAGAGTTTTTACTTCACATGTAAATAGTTTAAAGGTTTGACTTGTAAAGGCGAAACTTAAAAAAAAGAAGAAATACCGCTAAGAATAATAAGAGAGTTTTGAGCATAAAAAAGCGTGGTACTCAGCTTAAACGTCTCTGGTACTTGGCATGACCTCCACGAATAAGTGAGCCCACGCCAATAGACGTGAGCATCATACTTATCATCTCGTGGTTAAACTGCCAAGTTTCGAGCCGAGATTCAAAGCGAATGCTTCAAATATTTTAAATGAAGGATCGCAAAAATACAATTCATTACTGAATATGAAACAAATATAAAAATATTTTTCAAATACTGGCATATATCCCAATGATATTTTTATCGATAAAACGGAAATTGCTTGAAAACTTAATGAAATGGAATTAAATGCAGATTTGCAAAAATATATAGGAAAACGAATTTCTGAGATAAGATCAAAAAATAACCAAACACAACAGGATATTGAATTTTTGACCGGTATTGATTCTGCTGAGGTTAGTAAATACGAAAGTGGTAAACGAAACTTAACATTAAAAACTTTAATGAAATTCGCTAGTGCTTTACAAGTACATCCTAAAGAATTGTTTGATTTCGAATTTGATATAAAGAAATATCGAGTTGAAGAATAAATGAAAAAAAAAATCTATAGATGCTTCGGCATCTTTTTTTATGCTCAATAATAATCTAAAACAGGTATTTATACTGTGTGGTTTTATCTATTAAAAAACTAATTTGCCATTAATAAATCCCATTATGGAAAACCGTAAAATAGAATAAAATTGGTTTTGTAGGTTTGTTATTAAAAATAGATTAATAGCATAAAGTTTTTGAAAAACTGATGAGTTGGAGCCATTTTATGGCAGGAATAAATTAGTTGTATACAATGTAGAAAAACCTCCTGAATAAAATTAAGATATATGACAAAAACAATTACTGACTTTTCTGCCAAAGAACCATCTTTGGGTTACTTCTACCAAATTAAATATGCTTTGTTAATTTTACTTACGTACTCTAAAGAACTTGACAACCCAAAAGTCAGAATTGAAAATCTAGATGACATTGAAATTGAGGATGTGAATACTTTACAACTTTTACAAACTAAATTACATATTAAAAACAAGGCGAATTTAACTGATGCCAGCGTAGACTTTTGGAAAACAATTAGAATATGGTCTGAGCATATAAATAATGGCTTAATTGACTTAGAAACTACAATTTTTAATTTAATTACTACCGAAGAGATTCCTACTTCTAGTTTGCTTTATAAATTCAAATCTAATATATCTTTAGACAGCGAAATTTTAGAAATAATTAAAAGTCTAGACAAAATTTCAATGGAATCTTCAAACAAGACTAACGAAAAGGCATATTTAGCTTATCAAAGTTTATCTGTCGATAATAAAAAAAGTTTAATTAAAAGAATTAGGATTTTAGATAATTCGATCGGAATCACCGAAATTAATGGTAAAATAAAAAAAGAACTTATTTATTCAACATACCCTAGTTCTTTAGATGCTTTTCTTGAAATATTAGAAGGATGGTGGTTTGCAAAATCAATAGACAATTTAACATCCCGAATCGACTCCATTAGTTCAAGTGAATTACAGCTAAAAATAGCTAATATCAGTGATTCTTTTCAAGCAGATAATTTACCTAATCATTTTTCTGTTCAATTAGAAATAACAGACGAAGATGTAGAAAATTTAAAGGAGAGAAATTTTTTAAAACAATTGGACCTAATAAAGATAAATGCTAATTCAAAAACTTTGAAAAGAGCAATCAGTGATTTCAGAAGAGCCTTTGAACAACGTTCTAAATGGTTAAGGCTTCAATTATTAAACCCCGATGAAGAAGAACAATATGATGTAAAACTATACGATTATTGGCAAAACATCTTCGATATAATGTGTGACGAAGCAGAAGAAAAAAGCATCGAAGAAGTCATTGAACTAGGAAGAGGATTTTATATCGAACAATTTGCCAAAACTTGTCCACAAATCAAAATTCGAGAAAAGTTCAATGAGGACTATTTGACACGAGGAAGTTATCAAATGCTTTCAGATTCTAAAAAAATTGGCTGGCATCCAAATTACAAAAAAGATATATGAATATAGGTTGGACAGAACGAAATACAATTGTTGCAAATTTATTTAACCCTGCGTTTTGTGGGGAAATTATTAGAGCAACTGCAAAAGAATATAACAAACATACTAATACTAACTTTCCGTATGCATTTGCCTTTTTGGTATTACCAATAGTACTGCACAAAGCTACTAGAGAACGTATGCCAAGGTCAGTTAGAACATACTATTTTGTTTGGGTAGAACAAAATGACGATTTGTTTTTTGATTTTCCCAAACGTACACGAAGTATGGTAAAATATACAAAAGAAGCACTATTATTTTTACTTGCCCATAACAAAATTGAACTTAATGAAAAGGCTGAAATACTAGCAACTGATGAAAAAGTAAAAATAATAAATAAGGAGGAATACCAAGAATACAACGATATATTAAAAAAAGCAGAAATGCTTGGTAAATGGTTGTCTTCAACAAGTGATGTTAAATCAATATACTCATTTTTAAGAATAACACCATAATTATGCAAATACAGAAAATCATATTATATAGCCATAGTGGTGAAAAAAGAATATTGCCATTTGAACTTGGCAAAGTAAATATTATAACTGGAGAATCTAAATCGGGTAAATCTGCTTTAATTGAAATAATTAATTATTGTTTAGCTTCAAGTGGTTGTGATATTCCAGAAGGTATTATACGTGATACCGTATCGTATTTTGCAATCCAAATTATTTTTAATGATACAGAGACAGCATTTATAGCTCGTGAAAACCCGAATGTCAAAGGTATTCAAGCTTCAACTACTGTCTGCCTCCTTCGGAATATTGGAGAAATTCCTCCTAATTTAGAAGATATAAATTCTAATTTAAATGTAGATGCTTTAAAAGATTTTTTAACCCGTAAAATTGGTATTTCTGAGAACGTCCACGTTCCTGATTCTCTAACAAGGGAACCATTAAAAGCTAACTTTAAACATTCACGTTTTTATTGCTACCAGCCTCAATATTTAGTTGCGGACCCATACCAACTTTTTTATAACCAAAATAAGGAATTTGTTCCGCAATCCATAAAAGATACGCTTCCTTACTTTTTAGGAGCTGTCAATGAAAATTCATTAGCAATTGAAAGTGAAATCACTCAATTAAAAAAAAATCTTAATCGATTAGTTAGAGAAAATCGAGAGTCAGAAAAAATAAAATCAGAAGGAACTAGTCAAGCATATTCCTTAATAGATGAAGCTAAAGAAATTGGAATTTTAGAACAATCTGTTAATCCTCAAAATCAAAGAGAGGCGTACACTTTCCTTGAATATGTTTCAAATTGGGAGTTTCAACCACTTACAGTAAAGGCCGAAAATTCTGCATTAAAGGAACTAATCGATAAAAGAAGTGAATTAAAAGTAGAACTAGGTAAAATATCTGATAATAAAAAAGCAGCAACCGACTATCTAAAGAGCTCTTTTGGATATTCGTCAGAAGCAAAACAACAAGAAATCAGGCTTGAATCAATCAATTTGTATAATAATTCAAATCACGATAAGTCATTGTGTCCTTTATGTGAAAATCCACTTACTAATTCAATACCTACAATAGAAAACATAAATCTTTCTTTAGCAAATATCAAAGAAGATTTAAAATTTACAAAAGCTGAAAGTCCTAGAATTCAATCATATATAGATTCAGTAGAAACACAATATCATTCTGTAGAAACAGAATTAAAAAGAATTGAAAAAAGCATATCTGCTTTATATGTTGAGAATGAAAAAGCTAGAACTATAAGAGATTTAAATTTACGAAGAGGAAAAATAATTGGTCGAGTAAGTTTGTTTTTAGAGAGTGTTTTAGTTGAGCAAGAAACAGAAAATATTAATTCTAAAATAGAAAATCTAAAATCTCGAATTACTGAATTAGAAAAAACTGTTGACAGCGATAATGAAAGAGAAATCCTGTTATCAATATTAAATAAAATTAATTTACAAATGAGTAAATGGGTTGAAGATTTAGATGTTGAATATGAAAATAACCCAATCAGGTTTGATATAAATAAATTAACTATGTTTATTGACTCTGACACTAAACCAATTGCGTTACCTCAAATAGGGAGTGGTGCGAATTGGGTTGCTTATCATTTACTTATTGTATTTGCACTTCATAAACATTTCATTCAAAACAATAGACCTGTGCCAAGTTTTATAGTTATTGACCAACCTACACAAGTATATTATCCGCCAGAAAAAAATGAGAATGTCGTTGAAGTAAGTGCAGATGAAATAGCAGTTAATAAAATGTTCGATTTTATGTTTAATGTAGTTGAATCATTGACACCAAGATTGCAAGTTATTATTACAGACCACGCCTATCTTAAAAACGAGAGATTTGAAAAATCAGTAACTGAAATTTGGAGGGATGGTTTAAAATTAATCCCACATGAATGGTTAGCAAACTAATTAAAGCACTGGATATAACAGCACTTACAAGAAATAGGCATTACATTGGTTTAATAAAGCTTTGTGCTTTGCATCAAGTTCAGTACTGGCAATTGGGCGAAAAAACTTTTAAAGTGTGACATGAAATTAGCCTTTCAGGATTCTGAAAGGCTAATTAAGTAAAAGTGAAGATAAATTTATTTCTTAGATTCCTCAATAGAGACTTTTCTAAACTCTTTTAAAAGTTTCTCAATTTCTAAAGAAGATTTTCTAGCTCTTGCACCAGCAGCTTTAACTCCTTTTTCTGATAGAGATTCTGATTCAGTTTTAAACGTTTCGATTTCAGCATTAATTTTTGCTATAAGATCATTCATGATAAATGTTGTTTTTTAATTACGGGGCAAAAGTAAAATTTTAAGTCAGAATTAAAATAGACAGATAAATAAATATCATAAATGTTTCTCTTTTCGTATCTGCTTTATAAAAAATGCGGTGGGCATTCCTGTTTTTGCTTTAAAAACCTGTGCAAAGAGCTGTGTACTACTGAAACCTGCCTCTTCAGCTAGTGCCTTATTTTTGAAATTTCTTGCTTTTTCGTTAGATTGAAGCAATGAAATTATGTAATCTATCCTAAGATCATTTATATATTCCGTAAAAACTTTATCACGATAATGGCGAATTATATTTGATAAGTATCTCGGATTAGAGTTAAAAGCTGTTGAAAGTTTAGAAAGATTCCAGTCTTTTTGAATAAACTTCTTTTCTCTTTCAAATTTTTCTAATTGTTTTAGTATGAAAGAAACTGTATCAGGATTTATATCTAGAATAGCCGGTTTTTCATTTTTTTGACGGGGTTTATTAATTTCGTCATTGCTATTCAACATCCATTCGTCATAATTTTTTTGATATAATTTTCGATTTCTATAATAACGAAAGGTCATAAAAAGAAAGCAGAGAAATAATAAAGAGGTAAAAATAACCAGCTTAGAATAATTATAACTTTTATTTTGAAGCTGAATCTGTATTTTTTCTTTTTCCAATACTAATTCCTGTGTTTGGTATTCTTTATTTATTTTTCCAACTAAATATTTAAAGGTATCATTTAAGACACGATCAGCTTTAAGAAGCTGGTCGATGTAATAAAGCTGCAGTTTTGGATTTTCGTTGTTTTTATAATAGTTGATAAGTAGTTCATACATTTCTCTTAAATCTGGGCGCAGGTAGCCTTTAGTATTAAAAAGATAATCGACTTTTTTGAAATACGGAATAGCCAGTTCAAATTTTCTAAGTTCCCAATAACTTTTTCCGATGTAAAAATACCCAACGGACTCATTTCCAAAGTCTTTTTTCTCCTTCATTTCGTCAATTGAAGACTGAATATTTTTTATAGATAATGTATAATTCTTTTTAAAATAGTCATTGATGCCTTCGGAATGAATAAAATATACTTCCATTTCTTTAATTCCAAAAGATTTACACTCTTTTAAACCTAAAGAATTTGTTTCTGTACAAAGACCATAATTTCCTTTTCTGTTGTAACATAATCCTAATGAATGTAGAGAATTTAGGTAAGGTCTTGGTTGCTCTTTTTTAAAATAGGAGATACATTCTTTAAGCAAAGAGATAGCTTCATCATAGTAACCCAAATAATATTTGACCAGTGCAATATGATATTTTAATTTGTACACTAGGTAATCATCATTTGTTCTGGAAATATAATTATTTGCAGTTAAGTAATTATCAAGAGCTGAGTTGTGCCGTTTTAAGCTGTAGTACACAATTCCTTTTGTTAGATAAGCAGATCCAATTAGTTTGTTATCATTGGATTTTTTAGCTACGTATACCATGCTATCTGCAAATTTAGTTCTCAACTTTTCTGGGGACGCATGCATTAGATTTTGATACCCTTTTACAATTTCATTCCATTTTTGTTCTTTTTGAGCTTTATGGAGATAGCTATACAAATAAACAGCAGCTTTTGAACTGTCTGTTTCAAATTGATCAATTCTTTCTTCTAAATAATTGTAGCTCTTTGTCTGCAAAGAATCGGGTATTTTAAAATTGCCTTTTTGAGAAAAGACAAAGTGAGAAATAAATAATAGGGATAATAGCAATTCAATACGTTTCATACGAAGAGAAGTTTTGGGGATAATTAATTTAAACTACCGTAGGAAATAAAAAAAAGTAAAGACAATATAAATTTACAATTTCTTAACTCAAATATAATATAAACAATTGTATTTTAATGTATTACTAGTAAAAAAGAGGGTGTGGATTTTCGGAAAATCCATACCTTTTTTTCTGAAAACCCATACATAACGTGTTGCAGGAGACTTTTCAAGAGAATAGATTTGTCCTGAATTCAAAAGCAAATTGTTCGGCATCGTGCTGAATAAAAGTTCTGCTTATCCGGATGAAACGAACTGAGAAGAAATTCTCATTCACCATTCAAACAAACTTATTATGAAAAATTTATTAATCACTTATGTATTATTATGTCTTTTAACTTCATGTACCTCTGATTCGGATTCTAACCCAATTGAAGTTAACAATGTATCAATCGAAAAATTAGGAAATGCTCAAATTGGACCAGAAAATAAGTTAAACCCTTTTGATAAGAAAGGGGCACTCTATTATGGTGCTCTTGCAGATTATCAAAGTAAAAATCAGGTTCCAAACTCGATAAAAGAAATAACAGAACAAATTAGATATATTTCAAGTAAGATTGGGAAAAAAAATATTACCCAAAAAGGCATAATAGTATTTAATGATTCTATTGTTGAATCAATTATGAGCGATCCGGATAACTGTATGATTAACATTGTACAAAATAGCCAGCTTGCATCTAATGCGAAAAGTACTTTAATAAATTTTCTGCAGGGTGTAATCAATCACCGACAGTTAGATTTTACTATTACATACGACTATATAGTAAACTTTGAAGAAACAATTACGGACGATACTTCTTTTGATGAAGAAGAAACTGAAACGATCTTAACGATCACTTCCATTTCCAGATATTCACTTTATTCCGAAACAGAACGAAAAGATAAGGATTGGGATCTTTCTGCAGGCAATAAACCTGCAAGAAAATTCTTTGTATCAAATGAGACATCTATTATTTCCATAATTGCTTTACTTAAAAGTATCCTTTAGAATGTTTTCTGATTAACTATGAGCTATTGTAAAATGAAACCACGAATTATTCTTTATACTCTCTTGATCATTTTTAATCTTGTCAGCCTTTATTTCATCATAGCTCTTTTTGGCTATGATGAAATAGTAGGTTACCTTTTTAAAGGAGGCAAGAAAATTATTGATCCTAGTAAACTGGCTTATTTGTTTTTTCTGACATGCCTTTTGAATTTGTATTTTTTATCACTAATACTGATTGAAAATTATTTCAAAGATTAAGACATTACGATTCTGAAGCAGTTTATTAATGAAATCTATTGAATCATTAAAAACGAAGTCATCATGATTAAAGATTTGCTAAATATTGACTTAAAAGAAGTGTTTAATGAAGGTTTAGATATTTATATTATTAAAAAGTATGATATCAAAACATCTTTTGATGAAAGTTTTAAAACTAAAAATTTATCTGTTATTTTAATAAAAACTGGAACCTTTAAAATTCAGTTGGAAGATATAGTTCAGGATTTATCTCCTCGGGACATATTGATTATTCCTGAAAATTCAGATTGTACTGTACTGGAAGTAAATCAAAAGCTTCAATTATATATAATTTTGTTTTCTTCTGAATTTGCTTTTAAAAATTGTCTAAAAAAGGAACTAGTTGAATCTTTTTATTTTTTTATTAGAAACACACCAATTCAAATAGCTTTGGAAGAAAAAGAGTTTTTAGTATTATCTCTAATATATAAGCTTATTTACTTTGTTCATAAAGATAACCTTAAGAAAGGATTTGATAATGAATTGCAACGGATCAGTTTTAATTTATTTCTTTATGAGCTAAAACTAATATATTTAAAATATACTTCAGATTCATTTTTAAATTTTTCCAGAAAAGAAAGTTTAATGATTCAATTTATTACTGTTCTATCAATCCATTGTAAGAAGCAACATTATGTCAGTTTTTACGCAGGAATTTTATTTGTTACACCTGGACACTTGAATAAAATTGTTAAACAAATGACAGGTAAAACAGTCAAAAATCTAATTACAGAAGCACTTATTATAGAGGCGAAGAATCTTCTTGAAGATTCATATTTAAGCATTAGTGAAATTGCTGAAGAATTAGAATTCGGCAGTATTTCCAGTTTCAGCGTTTTTTTCAAAAAACATACTGCTTTAGCACCTACGGAGTATCGTTCGAATTCTATCGAGAAATTCAAGCATCGTTAGTTTTCCTTGTATTAATTTTTAAAATTAGACAATACTATGATGAATAAAATATATCCTTTAGAATGGTTTGACACATTAATATCACAAACACTAAGCCCAATTAATCCTATTATTGATAAGCTCTCTAAAAAAGATTTTATGATTATTTCAGAGCATATTGAAAAGGAATCAAAAAATATACAAAACTCTCTGAAAAAGGAAATTTTTCTACTACGCAGAAAAAGAGAAGTACGTCTTCAGGTTAGAAAATACCATTCGAATCTTGTCTACCTTTTAGATACCATTATAGAATATCAAAAAACAGAGTTTGATAAAGATAGCCAGTTCTCAAGCGTTTTTGAATTACTACAAAATAAATTAGAAGAACTACTTTTAATTGTTGAAAGTCGATTTTCAGATTATTTAAGTCTGGATGAACGAGTTCCAATAACTTATTTGATGCTTTCAAGAAATGAACTGGAAGTTAATTTAAAAAGACTTTCTGCAAAGGCATCCGAAAATTTAAATACCACTAGTTTAAAAATTGTAATTCATAACGTTATCCATTTTCTCGGATCGTTCTCGAAAAAAAAAATAACCTACCGTCAGCTATTATATCATAAAGACCTATTGAAAGGAATTAAAAATATAGAAAGTAGCAAAGAGGTAAATCTATTTTCAGAAATTGATAAAGTGCTAATTGAAAAGAATTTTAACAGTAGAGATTATATAGATTATATAATTGAACATGTAAAAGAGGAGATTGAGGTTGAGGAATCTCTGCCAAATCGCATAACAAAACTGCTTTTCTATCAAAAAGAATTTGACAGGATTTATTCGAACGAAAAAATATCGTTTGATCCGTGCAGGAATAATATAAAATATGTTTTACAAAACTGGTTTAAACAGGAAATTAATTATTTTGAAAGAAACCTTGAATTTAATGTCAAAACAAATCCTGATGATGAAATTATTTTAAAACCTTCCAATGTACCGGAAAGTAAAATTGAATGTGATTTATCTGCTGATCAGATTGCTTTAATTCTTAGAGCTGCTGATGAATCAAGGATTGTCAAAGCAAGGTCAATGAATCATTTCTTTAAAATGATAGTTCCTTATTTATCAACTCCTTTTAAGAAAGAACTTTCCTATCAATCGGTTAGAAGCAAATCATATAATGCTGAAGATCGTGATAAAGACATAGCAATTCAGACTTTAGAAAAAATTATTAAAAAAATTAATTCATATTAGTCACAATATCAATTGTTTAATCTGGAGAGATTAATAATAAATGAGTAACAAATTTTATTATTTACGACACATTATAAAAAAAACTTAGATCATGACCTTAATAGCAATATTTTTTCCATGTATTTCTTTTCTTTTAAGAGGAAAGATTTTGACAGCATTACTCTGTTTAATTTTACAGATTACTTTGATAGGCTGGATTCCTGCGGCAATATGGGCAGTTGTATCTCTGCAGAATTCAAGAGCCGACAGGCGCAATAATAAATTAATTAAAGCTATGAGAAAATAGCAGAATACTGCCCAATTAAATGTAATGCTCGCTAGAAATAATAAATTTTATTGTTTCTAGCGAGCATTTTTTAGGCTGTAGCCTCAGTATTTACTAGGGGTACAAAAAGGTACAACAAAAGTTGTACTTGTAGAAACTTCATAGTAGTTGTTCCTTTGACATGTAAATAAACCGTAAACCTTGTTAGAAACAGTTTATAAAGCAGAAGATGATGTGTAACTATAAATGAAGATGATTATGCTTTCAAATATTTCCTGGAGTAACTATGCAGTTACAGTTGTAGTATTACTAATTTTTTGGTACCTTTTTTTAATGTTTAAATTCTATTCCGGCTCTTTAAAAGAGTTATTAAACGGAAGACGAAAACTTTACTTTTTTAAAACAAAATCTAAAACGGAGAATAATCAGATTAAAGATCTGTTTTCGGAATTCAAAGAACCTTTCGATACTTTGGAAGATGCCAGAGAACTCGCTGCAAGATTAGAAAAGGCAGTTGTTGAATCAAGGCAGACCCATATTTCTGGGGAAGTATTCAAAAATTATATCAAATGTATCCTGGAGGAATATCCTTATGTAAAGAATTCTTCTCTTCGGGAAAAAATTAACTCCCTTTTGGTCTCAGAATGCGAAAAGCACCCGCAGCTGACTTTAACTTACCCGGAAATGGATGAGTTGTGGGATGAGACCATTTCTTAAAAAAATACAGAGGAATATTCCCCGTCCGCTCTAGTGCGGTATGGTAGTATGTGACAAAGGAGAATAGCTGATGTGACGGCGGTATTCCTCTGTTTCTTATTTCGATATGTAACCTTTAAATGATGAATGATGAAAAAATGCAGATGGAAATTAAAAAGTTTATTACAGAAAAGAAAGTTGCTGATGACTTCTTTTCTCTTAGCGGTATTAATAAACGGAAACGGTTTTGCCCAAGACGGAGTAGCCGGAATTAATGAAGCCAACCAAAAAGTGCGAAGTTATTTTGATGCAGGTACGGAATTGATGTATGCTGTTGGTGCTATACTTGGCCTTATAGGAGCGGTAAAAGTCTACCAGAAATGGAATGCAGGAGATCCAGATACCGGAAAAGTTGCGGCAGCTTGGTTTGGAAGTTGTGTATTTCTAGTTGTGGTAGCGACAGTAATTAAATCCTTCTTCGGGGTTTAAATAAAAGATCTTATGAGTAACAGTGTTTACCAGATCAACAAAGGAATCAATCAGAGCATAGAATTCAAAGGTTTAAAAGCTCAGTACATCTGGTATTTGGGTGGAGGTGTTGTAGCACTTATGATTCTTTTTGCTGTGATGTACATAGTTGGCTTACCATCTCTCTTTTGTGTTGGACTCGTTGGAACAGCCGGTGCTTTTCTTGTTTTTAAAATATACAAAATGAGTAATCAATATGGAGAGTACGGCATGATGAAGGCAGTGGCCAAGAAGCAGATTCCAAAATGCATTAAAGTTTACAGTAGGGGTATTTTTATAAAGATATAGCTACAGAGCGTTAAATATAAAAATGAAGAGAAGATGGAGAAGAGGATGGAAGATTTACTGCCGATCATGGCAGTGGAACATGATTGTATTTTATCAAAGCAGTGCGATGTAACAGTGGTATTTAAGGCTGAATTGCCTGAGATTTTCACCTTATCGGACCAGGAGTATGAAGCATTTCATCAGTCGTGGATCAAGGCAGTTAAAGTGCTTCCAAAGTTCTGTGTTTTTCATAAGCAAGATTGGTTTTTAGAAAATGGCTACCGAGCTGACTTTACAAGTGATGACAGTAGTTTTCTAACCAGAAGCAGTGAGCGGTTTTTTAATGAAAGACCTTTTTTGGATCATTCCTGTTACATTATGCTGACCAAGAAACCTCAGGGAAGAAAGAATTCAAGCTCGCTTTTTTCAAATCTTCTTCGACACTCAATAGTACCTGAAGAAACTTTAAAAGCGCAGATGCTGCAGGATTTTATTGACTGCACCGGCCAGTTTAAAAGAATTATGGAGGACAGCGGTTTTGTAAAGCTTACAAGACTAAAGAACAATTTACTTAAAAGTGAAAGCCGAAAATTGGGGCTGATTGAAAAATACTGTTTTCTATCAGAACGGGATGATTCATTTGTTTTTAAAGATATCAGGTTTGATGAAAGTTTAGCGGTCGGCGATAAACACTGTCAGCTTTTTACCCTTGGGGATGCGGCTGATCTGCCGGCGTTGTGCGGTTCGAGAATCAACTTTGATCGGTATTCGACTGATAAAACCAAATTCAGTATCGGTTTTGCATCCACTTTGGGACAGCTTTTATCCTGTAATCATATTTATAATCAGTATCTGTTTATTGAAGACGCCCAGAAAACTATTCAAAAACTCGAAAGCAAAAGGTTACGACTTCAGTCTTTATCGGCATACAGCAGGGAGAATATGATTGCAAGGGATGCAACGAATGATTTTCTCAATGAAGCAATATCCCAGCAGAGACTGCCTGTTAAAGCGCATTTTAATGTCCTGGCTTGGAGCACAGATAAGGAAGAACTGAAGGAAATTAAAAACAAAGTATCATCAGCTCTTGCTCAGATGGATGCAGCGGCCAAGCAGGAAACTGTTGGTGCTCCGCAGATTTTCTGGGCAGGTATGCCGGGAAACGCGGCTGATTTTCCAATGAATGACACGTTTGACACCTTCACCGAGCAGGCAGTATGTTTTCTAAATATGGAAACAGGCTATAGGTCCTCGCTGAGTCCGATGGGTATAAGGCTTGGAGACCGCCTTACAGGAAAACCTGTTCATGTTGATATCAGTGATGAGCCTGTGAAAATGGGTATCTGCACCAATAGAAACAAGTTTATACTGGGGCCTTCAGGAAGCGGTAAGTCATTTTTTACCAATCATATGGTCAGGAGTTATTATGAACAGGGAACCCATATTGTACTGGTAGATGTTGGACATAGCTACAAGGGGCTCTGTGATATGGTTAAGGGGTATTATTTTACGTATGATGAGAAGAACCCGATTCGTTTTAATCCGTTTTATATTTCAGAAGGAGACAGTCTGGATACCGAGAAAAAAGAAAGCATTAAAACACTGCTTCTGGCGCTTTGGAAAAAAGACGACGAAACTTTTAACCGAAGTGAGTATGTGGCTCTTTCCAATGCTTTGCAGTTTTATTATGAAAAACTGGATAAAGAACAGGAAATCTTTCCGTGTTTTGACAGCTTTTATGATTTTTTAAAAGATGAGTTTGTAAAGATTTTGGAAACTGACAAGGTGAAGGAGAAAGATTTTGATATTACCAATTTCCTGTATGTACTAAGACCATACTACAAAGGAGGAGAATTTGATTACCTGCTAAATGCTACAGAGAATTTGGAGCTTTTAAAAGAGCGTTTCATTGTATTTGAACTCGATAATATCAAGGATCATCCTATTCTTTTTCCTGTTGTGACGATCATTATCATGGAAGTCTTTATCAGCAAAATGAGAAAGCTAAAAGGTATTCGAAAAATGATACTCATTGAGGAAGCATGGAAAGCAATCGCCAAGGAGGGAATGTCCGAATATATCAAGTATCTCTTCAAGACTGTCCGTAAGTTCTTTGGAGAGGCCATAGTGGTTACCCAAGAAGTGGAAGACATTATATCATCACCAATTGTTAAACAAGCCATTATCAATAACAGTGACTGCAAGATCCTGCTGGATCAAAGTAAGTACCAGAATAAATTTGATCAGATACAGGAACTGCTTGGTCTCACTGAAAAGGAAAAGGCACTTGTACTGTCTGTTAATAAAGCTAATGATCCTGATAAGAAATACAAGGAAGTGTTTATTTCGCTAGGAGGGATGCTTTCAAAAGTGTACAGGACAGAAGTTTCTTTGGAGGAATATCTTGCTTATACAACGGAAGAAAGCGAAAAAGTAAAAATGAATGCTTATGCCCAAAAATTTGGAGGTGACATCAAAAAAGGCATCGCAGCAATGGCTCAGGAGATAAGAGAAGGAACCTAAATGAAAATGAAAAATGAAAGCAAAAATAATTACCTGTCTGATCTGTCTGCTTCTTGTCAGCACTCCGGCAAGACCTGCAGAAAAAACGGCTGTACTGCCGATACTTGAAATTGTAAAAGCGGTCACCAAAAAAGTGATTAAAGCAATTGACCTTAGAATTCAGAAACTGCAGAATAAAACTATTTGGCTTCAGAATGCCCAAAAGAAAATTGAAAATGCGCTTTCTAAATTAAAGCTAGATGAAATCTCAGACTGGACAAAGAAGCAGAAAGATCTTTATAAAGGTTATTACGAGGAACTTGCTAAAGTCAAATCTATTATTACCTATTACCAACGAATAAAAGATATTACTAAAAAGCAGAGCAGACTCGTTGCCGAATATGAAAGAGCCTGGAACCTGTTCAAGCAGGACAGTCATTTTAAAGAAAGTGAAATTCAGTATATGGAGCGTGTTTATTCGGGTATTTTGGAAGAAAGCCTTAAGAATATTGATCAGGTCTTTTTAATATTGGATTCCCTCACAACCCAGATGAGCGATCTGAAAAGACTCGAAATAATCAATAAGGCTGCAGATCAGATTGATGCTAATTACGATGATCTTACTCTTTTTAATCAGCAGAATGTAATGCTTAGCCTTCAGAGAGCCAAAACAGAAGCAGATGTAAATCAAGTTAAACAATTTTACGGAATTCCGTAATTCAAAAAAAATATCATGAAAAAAATTATTGTACTGTTCCTTGTTGGACTTTTTCTAAATCAAGAAATACAAGCACAGGCAAAGCAGCGAAAGGAACTGCTCTTGCAGATTGCAGCGCTTCAGGTTTACATTGAATACGCCAAAAAAGGGTATTCAGCGGTATCAAAAGGACTGAATTTTATTGGTGACGTGAAGAGAGGGGAAGTAAATCTGCATGATGATTATTTTACTTCACTTTTGAAGATTAATCCGAAGGTTAAGAATTATTATAAGGCTGCAGAAATTCTTTCTATGCAGTTTAAAATCATGAAAATCTATAAAAGGACATATGCCGATCTAAAAGGAAATGATCTGTTCCACGGGAGTGAACTGGATTATATAGAGCGTTCTTTTCAACGATTGCTTGAGAACTGCAGCGCGACCCTTGACCAGCTCTTGATACTAACAACGGATTCAAAACTGGAACTCAAAGACGACCAGAGAATAGAGCGGATTGATGCACTGCATAAAACCATGCTGGAGGATTATAATTTCTGTTTGTCTTTCAGTCGTGAAGCAAAGCTTTTGTCTTTGTCAAAATCGCGCGAAAAAAGTGATACGGAGCGGATAAATTCTATATACGGCTTATAAAATGATAGTTATGAAAAAATTAGTGATTTTAATATTGATAGTATTTCTAGTATTTGTACCTAAAAAGGCAAATGCGCAGTCAGCGGAAATCCAGCAGTTAATCTTAAACATTGAAAAATTATCCCAATTCAAAAAGATTTTAAGCGATATGAAAAAAGGATATGAACTGCTTTCACGAGGCTATAAAGCAGTTAAAGATATGTCAGAAGGAAATTTCAATCTGCATAAAACTTTCCTCGACGCTCTTATGCAGGTGAGTCCAGTTGTGAAGAATTATAAAAGAGTAGTGGATATCGTTAATTTTCAGATGCTGCTAGTGAGGGAAAGCAAAAATGGATTGAACCGCTTTGTGAAGAGTGACAGTTTCAGCTCGCAGGAAATCAAATATTTTGAAAAGGTTTACGGAAATCTTCTGAGCCAGAGTTTAAGGAATCTCGATGAGCTTACTATGGTTATTACCGCTGATAAACTCAGGATGTCTGATGATGAAAGACTCCAAGCGATAGATGAGATCTATCTACAGATGCAGGATAAGCTTTTGTTTCTAAGAGATTTTAATAAATCATCAAGTATTCTGGTACTTCAGAGAGCAAAAGAGGCAAAGGATGTTTATGCTTCCAAAGAACTTCAGGAATTAAAAAACTAGCAAGATGAATATTTATAAATGTTTTAAAACAGTTTTTTTTATAACTGGAGCGCTGCTGACGCCTTTTATGGTACAGGCACAAGGATTCGGAGATAATATGCAGAGCCTTCACTCAGTTTTGGATCAGCTTTACGATGAGATGATGCCTTTGTGCAGTAATCTATTAGCTGTAGGGCAGGGGATAGCTGGATTTGGTACAATCTGGTATATAGCTTCCCGCGTATGGAGGCATATTGTAAACGCCGAGCCGATTGATTTTTATCCACTGTTCAGGCCCTTTGTAATCGGATTTTGCATTATGATTTTTCCATCAGTATTGTCACTAATTAACGGGGTTATGAAACCTACCGTTACGGCAACGGCGGCAATGGTAACCGGTTCCAATAATGCTGTTGCAGTCCTTCTTGAAGAGAAAGAAAAAGCCATCAAAGAAACAAATGCTTGGAAAATGTACGTAGGGGCGGCGGGAACTGGAGATCGGGATAGATGGTATAAATATACCCATGATGAAGATCCTTCCAATGAAAGTATGCTGGCGGGAATTGGAAACGATGTCAAATTTGCGATGGAAAAAGCTTCGTATAACTTTAGAAATTCTGTCAAGGAATGGATGAGCGAGGTACTCAGAATTTTGTTTGAGGCTGCGGCCTTGTGCATTGATACGCTTAGGACATTTCAGCTCGTGGTGCTTTCTATCCTGGGGCCTCTTGTATTTGGAATAGCTGTTTTTGATGGCTTTCAGCATACGCTTACTGTCTGGCTGGCAAGATATATAAATATTTACTTGTGGCTTCCAGTGGCCAATATATTTGGAAGTATTATCGGCAAGATTCAGGAGTTGATGCTCAAACTTGACCTGTCCCAGGTACAGTCCACAGGAGATACCTTTTTCAGCAGGACCGATATGTCGTATCTCATTTTTATGATTATAGGCATAATAGGATATTTTACTGTGCCGTCGGTGGCGAATTACATTGTTCATGCAGCCGGAGGCGGTGCTTTAGGA
Source organism: Flavobacterium frigidimaris (assembly GCF_002217275.1). Taxonomy (NCBI): domain Bacteria; kingdom Pseudomonadati; phylum Bacteroidota; class Flavobacteriia; order Flavobacteriales; family Flavobacteriaceae; genus Flavobacterium; species Flavobacterium frigidimaris. Next base: position 146,296 of record NZ_MUGV01000020.1, on the reverse strand, counting down.
CAAAAAGTTACTGGTTTGTTAAGCACTTCAACCAGCTCAGTTGTTTCGAGAACATCACAAGGAGCTGGCATGGTGCTGGATTCAATGGGCAATGCAGCAGGGAGGATGTCACAGAGTATGTCTTCATCAGCAGGGAGTTCTCCCTATTTTGAAGAGAAAGGAAACTATATGAGCGATAAGCTTAAAGGAAACTCGAAATAAACTTAAAAAGAATAAGCCCATGTTTACCAAAATGAAAAATATAGATACAGCATTCCGGTATGTAAGAGGATTTACAATGCTCGTTATTGTGGGGTGTATTGTCATCTGCTGTTATACTCTTTATAAAAGTTTTGAGTCTGTAACCCAGATGCAGGATAAGGTTTATATACTGGCCAACGGAAAAGCACTCGAAGCTTACGCTTCAGAACGAAAGGATAATGTACCGGTAGAAGCAAGGGATCATGTGAAAACGTTTCACAAGTTTTTCTTTACCCTTGATCCCGATGATAAGGTAATTAAAACCAATGTCACAAAAGCGCTTTATCTGGCTGATGACAGTGCCAAACGGATTTATGACGACCTGAAAGAAAATGGCTTTTATTCCGGAATTATCTCGGGAAATATCAGCCAAACCATTCAGATTGACAGTATCGCAATCGATACCCGTGAATATCCCTACCGCTTTAAATGTTTTGCAAAACAGAATATCATAAGGACTACCAGTATTTTAAAAAGGAGTCTTCTTACAGAAGGAGGCCTTAGGAACGTATCGCGAAGTGATAACAATCCGCACGGTTTTTTAATCGAGAGATGGAATACCATTGAAAACAAAGATTTAGCTGTTGAGAATAGAAAATAACCATTATGAAATCATTATTCAAAAAACGTGAAACGCCTTTTACTTATCATAAATATTACACATTTATGCAAGAGAAATGGGCTGAGAAAATGAATGTAATGACCTGTGGTCTTTCCAAAGCAAAGCTTATGTACCTGCTGGTTTTATTTACCGTTCTGACAGCCGGTTATTTCATTTACAATATTTATGCAGCGCTTTCAAGGAGTAATTCTCTTCAAGTCAATAACACAGCTGTTATTTCAAAAATTAAAAGTATCAATATTAAAAAGTAAAGTCATGGAGCAAAAAACAATATCAATTAAAGAAACCAAGAAGCGAAAATTGCTTCTGGTTCTTCCTGTCATAACACTTCCTTTTATCACTATTCTGTTTTACACTTTGGGAGGAGGACAAGCGGAAGCAATGGAAGCTAAAAATGATATAAAAAAGGGATTTAATTTTAACCTTCCTATTCCAAAATTTAAAGAAGATTCGGCGCTTGATAAAATGAGTTATTATGATCAGGCAGCAGTAGATTCTATTAAACTTCAGGAGCAGATTAAAAAAGACCCTAATTATTCCAATCAAAAAATAGCAGAAGAATCCCTAGGAGAATTTGCAGATACCGATTTTACAGCAGAGCGTTTTCAAAAAGGAAAAATGGCTTTTAATTCATCATCATTTCAAGATAGAAATGAGCAAAAAGTGTATGAAAAACTAGAGGCACTTCAAAAAGCGATCAGCCAGCCTGCTTTGCCTGGCAATTACGGTCAGGATATGAGGGAGTTCGAAAACTATGGTTCTTCAAAAGGAGTCGCCGATGAGGTTAAAAATCTGGAGAAAATGATGGCCACGATGGGAGAATCTCAGCAGCCTGACCCAGAGCTTAAACAGCTTGGTGGAATGCTTGAGAATATATTGGATATTCAGCATCCGTCCCGTGTACAGGAGCGTTTAAAAGAGTCCTCAGATAGTAAAAAAGGTAAAATCTTTACGGTTAAACATAAAAAAGAAGAGGATAATATCACTTCGCTACAACAAAATGACGTCCCCGCCAATTTTATACAATCAAATTCATTTTATAGTATCGATGAAATTATAGATCCCGGTCTCTTTCAGAATTCGATTGAGGCCGTAATACACGAGACCCAGACCATTGTAAATGGTTCAGTGGTAAAACTGAGACTCATTATCGATGTAATGCTGATGGGCACTATAATTCCCAAGAACACTTTTTTGTACGGTACGGCTTCTTTAAAAGGAGAGAGACTGGAAGTTAAAATCGATAACATTCAGTTTCGAAATTCAATTTTCCCTGTTGAATTAACAGTTTATGATATCGACGGAATTGACGGCATTTATATTCCAGGTGCCCTCAGCAGGGATGTTGCTAAAGCTTCGGCGGACCGGTCTATTCAGACCTTTGGAATGACAGGGCTAACAGATTCCTGGGGAGCGCAGGCTGCCGGAATGGGAATTGAAGCAGCTAAGAGCCTTATTAGTAAAAAAGTAAAACTCATAAAAGTGGTTGTGAAAGCAGGATATAAAGTGCTTCTGTATGATGAAAAACAAAAGAATTTAAAACCATAAAAAAAATAGAAGATGAAAATAATTAATTATTTGTTTTTAACCAGTTTACTGCTGGTTTCTGTTCTAGTTTATCCGCAGTTAAATAGCAGGGAAACTGTCAATGAAGATCAGTATGAGAATCTTCAGATCGGGTACTCTAAAACAACAAGCATCGTTTTTCCTTACTCAATTAAAAGTGTAGATAAAGGAAGCGCTGATGTGCTGGTTCAGAAAGCCAAAGGAGTGGAGAATATACTACTGTTGAAAGCAGCTAAACAGTATTTTTTCCAGACCAATCTGACAGTGGTCACTACCGACGCCCGATTGTACGTATTTGTACTGAATTATAATGAAGACTGTCCCGACTTAAACATAAAAGCAGAAAATGCTGCGGCTGCCAGTAAAGATGTTTTATTTTCAATGGAGAACGAAAATCAAAAGAAAATAGAACAGCTGGCCTCACTTGTCTTATCAAAAAAGAAAAAGACCAGCGGATTAAAAAAATCGAAGTTTCAGATTAGGCTTGAGGTAAACGGTATTTTTATTCATCAGGATGTTTTGTATTTGAGGGTCGTATTTGAAAATAAATCCAAAATTAATTATGATATCGACCAGCTGCGTTTTTTTATAAGGGATCAGAGAAAATCGAAACGAACTGCGTCACAGGAAATAGAAATCTTACCGCTGTATACTACTTCATCATCTGCTGTAATTCCCTATAAGTCTGAAGTAATAAAAGTCTATGCACTAGAGAAATTTACGATTCCTGAGAATAAGTATCTGACACTTCAGCTCATCGAAAAGAATGGCGGAAGGCATTTAGAGGTTAATATTAATAATAATCTGACCGATAAAGTATTTCCAATTGCGGAATACAGCAGTAGTGCTTATTAAGCTTTAAAAAATCAATTATGACTATAAATATTGCAGATGCTGAAATGCTGTCGTCGTTTGCTGAGGAAATGGCTTCTTACGGATATCACTTCGCAGCTTTTCCTTCAGATCAGATAACTGATTCCGGTACGATTGAGTTTTTTAGAACCTCATTGGATGCACAGGAATACTGTCTGGTGATGACTAATGATGCGGACTATTTTGAAAATATGCCGATTGAATCGCTCATAGGCGACTTAAACATACTTATGAAGAGCGGGATTAATACTTCATGCAATGAGGCATTTGATCTTACTGCATTTGCCCGATTGGAAAGGGAGAAAAAGGAATTATTAGAAAATAACTTAAATATAAACACAATGAATCAGAAAAATTTAGAATACTTGAAAGACCAGTTAAAATATACTGGATTTGGTGAGACGTTCGAAGCTGAACTGAAAGAGAACATGCTCAAAGGAGATAAGGATTTTAAAATTATCCACACCGGCATTATGAATAATGGTGTCCCAAACAAAGATACCTTGACAGTTGAATTGAACTTTAAGAAGTCAGACCAGACTGATATGTATTTTTTTAATTCCTATCATGTGAATCTGCAGAAAGAGGAAAATAAGCCGGGACTGGAGCAAACCTTTTATATCAACAAAGACAGCAGTAGCATAACTATGAAAGAGGCTTATAATTTAATGGAGGGCCGATCTGTCAATAAAGACCTAAAAAATAAAGAAGGTGACGTTTACAACGCTTGGTTAAAATTCGATTTTAAAGAAACTGACGCCGACAGTGCGGGTAACTTTAAACTGAATCAGTATCATCAAAATTATGGATATGATCTGGAAGCCAGTCTGTCAAAACATTCTATTAAGGAACTTGAGACACCGAAGTTTAAGGAAGATCTTTTGAATTCGCTGAAAAAAGGAAATCTGCAGTCGGTAACTTTCGTGGTCAGCGGTGTTGAAAGTAAAATGTATGTAGAAGCAAATCCGCAGTTTAAAACGGTGAATGTTTATGACGGAAATCTTCAGCGAATTAATCACCGTGAAAGTAAGGAGCAGAAACAAGGTGAAGCTGAAAACAAATCTGTTTCAAAAGAACAGAAAAAGAATATTGACGCTGATTCAGACTCTGAACCTGAAAATAAAAAGAATAATAAAAAAAGTAAATCGCATTCGATTTAGTAATGGACAGTTTAAAACCCCTATCTGATTTTTTCTCTGCTGTTGAAAAAGATTTTCGCATCAGTTCAACGCATATCGCCATTTATGCGGCACTGCTGAAATTTAGATCAGATATGGGTTTTATTAATCCTATTGCAGCATCCGCAGATGATATTAAACCGATTGCGAAACTTTCTTCATCGAAAGTATATCTAAGGTGTATAGGTGAACTTAATGAATACGGCTATATAGTTTATGTGCCGGTAAAGAAAAGAAGGCAGAAGAGCAAGATTTATTTTTTAACCGAGCAGTAAGTAAAATGAATTAAAAAATTAAGTTATGAGTAAAGCAGTAACGAAAGAAGATTTAAGACAATTTGGACTGGTGCTTTTTGACAAGATACAAACTGCATTTGCCAACGCAAATTTTGCTGATAAGAGTTCGATGGATTCTGAGTGGCTTAAAAGCAAATCAGTGAGAAAACTACTTGATATTTCTGCCGGTTCTGTGCAGAACCTAAGGACGACTGGCAAAATCCGCTTTAAAAAAGTCTTGGGCTCGTATTATTATAGTAAAGAAGATCTTCAAAAACTTTTTAGTAATGAATCGAACCCATGAGCCCACTGAAAATCAAGTAATGAATTACTTATCAATTTATATGGATGATTCAAGATTGAGCGTTTGGCATCTGGCCATTTTAATGGCAATTCTAAGTTTAGGATATAGGCAAGGGGAGGAGAAGATAATCAAAGTCAGCCGCAGTAAGATTATGGCATTGTCCCATATAAATACAATACCTACATATCATAAATATTTTAAACAACTTCAAATATTTGGATACATTATTTACCGGCCTTCCTATCATCCAGGTTATAAAAGTGAAATTGAACTACATGAAAATAGGTTATCTCAAGAGTTGTGAGATAACCTATTTTTTTACCATCTATTTAGAATTATCAGTTTATTAATTAAGATGAAATGTTATACTTCTTTTTAATGGCTTGTATTTCTTTTTCCAATCTGCTAAGTACAGCGATGTCCGTTTTGGATATCTTAGGAGCATCTTTGTTTAGCTTTTTTTTAAGCAGTGACATTTCTCTTCCAATTGTTGCCTGTTCTGTTATAGCATAGGCTTCGGTTTGTTTGACAGACGAATGGCCAAGCATTTCTTTAACAACATTGATAGGGACATTATTGTTTAATGTAACTGTACTTCCAAAAGTCCGGCGTGCCATATGAGTGTTAAGTGTAAAAGGGAAACCGCATAGAATTGCGATCTCTTTAAGATACTCGTTCATTTTCTGGTTGGAAGAAACAGGTAACACAGTACCGCGCTGCAGACACAGAGGGTGGTCTTTATATTTCTCAATAATTTTGAGAGCCTGAGGAAGCAGTGGGACATTTGTGGTGGAATTCGTTTTTTGTCTCTCAGACATGATCCATAAGTTCCCATCAATGCCTTTTTTAATATCGGTTTTTTTCAATTGATATGCGTCAATATAGGCCATTCCTGTGTAACATTGGAATACAAATACATCTCGAACAACATTGAGCCTGTCTGTGGTAAAATAATGTCTTTCCAATTCATATAACTCCTGTGTCGTAAGGGGTTTTTTTACCATTTTTGTTTTACGTCCTTTAAAGTTCTTAAAAGGGTCTTTTAAGATTATTTCCTTATCGATTGCTCGAATGACAATCTTTTTGAAATTGGCAATGTATTTAAGTGTTGTATTGTTGCTGCAATTTCGGACTGTTCTAAGGTAAAACTCAAAGTCTTTTATAAATTCCAGATTCAGATCTGTAAATTCAATGTCTGTGCTTTTAAACTTGAATTTAATAAAAGCTGTTAAATGGTTTTTTGTGATAGTAAAGCGGTCAAGGGTCCCTTTAGCATATCCTTTTCCCAGCAGGGCTGTCATTTCATTATTGTGTTTTTGAAATTCCTCCAGCAGTTTAACCCTTGGAGTAATTTTTCCCAGAACGTAATCCATAACCTTTTCTGAAGTTATGGGTTTTCCGCTGTACATAATCTCTGTTTTGTATTCATTGACTTTTAAAATCAGTGAATCCAAAAAGAAGTTAAGGGATCTTGCATCTTCTTTTGTACCGATTGCTCTTTCGGTTTTTTGGTCCCAGCGGGTGCTGTCCCATTTACGTTTGGTGGATGTTTCCTTTGGAATTCCGTCTACAGTTATTCTAAGATAAACTGTTCTAATTTTACTTTCATTGCGGGGGATTTTCAAAAAGAAAACCAACCCAAAGCTGCTTTCTAACATAATTCAACTTTTTAGATTAATAAATGTAGAATTATAGCATCAAAAAAACAAGTCGTTAACCTCCTTAACCCCTGTATTTACAAGTGTTCAGGTGCAATTCTGTGGCACATTTTGCAAACACCCAAATGTGCCACGATTCTGCCACAAAACTTTTGAGTGTTTTTACAAAGTTTGAAAAGTGTCTTAAAAGCAAAAAACCTGCGAATCCTAGGATTTGCAGGTTTTACCACGTTTTTTATGGGTTTTTGAAAAGATTGAAAAAGTGACCTTTTTACTTCTTTTACCCTTTTTGTGGGGAGAGCAGGATTCGAACCTGCGAAGTTCACACAGCAGATTTACAGTCTGCCCTCGTTGGCCGCTTGAGTATCTCCCCGATCTCAGCATTGATGCGCTTTGTTGTTCTAAGCGGTTGCAAATATATAAACGTTTTTGATGTTTACAAACTAAAATCGCACTTAATTTTAAGTTATTTTTCAATTAATTTTTAAGTTGTTGGTATTGAATAAAATAAAAAAGCCTGTATTATGAAGTTTTTTTTGATTTGTACAGAATATTGCTCTTTTTTGTCAAAAAGGACTAGTGTTTTCGATCTAAATTTTAGAACTTCTTAAGTCTTTAATAATATTTTCTCTTAGGTTTCAAGTGTAAAAGTTGCTGAAATTAATTCAATATAATATTCAGTAGAAATTGACGCTTCCTAAAAAGATAGGGTTGAAATGCTTGCCCAGGTTAAGTTATCTTTTAAAAAAGCATCTTTCCCTCATTTACTTCTTTATCTACAAATAAACGTACCGTATTTAATTCTTTAGTAGTGTATTCTTTTAACTACTGGTAGCAACATTGGTTGAAGTTGCTTTTGTTAAATTTTTAGTTTGGTATTGTATAAAACAAAAAAATCTCCCTGGGGAGATTTTTTGTTAATGCATAATATTTATTATTATTTGGCTAATAGCTCTAAAATTTTAGCTCTTAATTCAGGACCTCTTAGGTCTTGAGCAACTACTTTTCCTGATGCATCAAGAATAAAAGTTGCCGGAATTGATTGAACACCATATTGTGCAGCGATTGGTTCGTCCCAAAATTTAAGGTTCGAAACATGTGTCCAGGTTAAGCCATCTTTTGCAATAGCTTCTTTCCACTTGCTGGCTTCTTTATCTAAAGAAACTCCAATTATATTTAATCCTTTAGCATGTAATTCTTTGTAAATAGCTACAACATTCGGATTTTCTTTTCTACATGGTCCACACCATGAAGCCCAGAAGTCAACAATAGTTACTTTTCCTAAACTTTCTTTAAGTGAAACAACTTTGCCTTCAGGATTTGGAGCAGAAAAGTCTGATCTTCATTTAGCGCTACCAACAGGAGGAGCTGTTGCACCAACTGCAGGCATTTTTGCTTGACCTATTTTTGTTTTTACATCTTTACCAGGAGTAGTGTTTTTTAAAGACTCATCTAAAGAATTGTATATAGCTTCTGTTTTTTTAATATCAGCAGAAGGATCACCTAACATACCTTGAACGATTAGAACAGAAATGAAAGATTTTGGGTGAGATTCAGCGTAAGTAAGGTATTTCTTTTTAGAATCTGCCTGAACTTCCGTTTGAATAGTCATGTATTGTTTCATCAAACCGTTGATCGTTGCAGTATCTTGAGCTTGTTGAGCTTGTTGCATTTTCTGAGTATTATTTTTCTGAAAATCGATTAATTTCTTTTGAGTTTTTGTAAGCTCATCATTAAATTTTACGAATTCATCATTGCTGTAAGTACCTGCAATTTTAGTTTTGTGAATACTGTCTTTATCAATTGCAACAGTGATTTCTCCTGTTTCTAAGATGAAAGGAATTGGTCCGTTTGCATCCTGAAGAATTAATGTGTGGAAAGATGGTTCTGCTACTTTTCCTTTTATTTCGAATTTTTCGTTTTCAACTTTTACTGTATCAAGGGCAACTGCCATTTTTGTTGTTGGATCTGTACCTTGAAGAATGATAGTTTTCCCGTTTGCGATTCCTTTTGCAGTTCCTGTAATAAGGTATTCTCCGTCTTTAACTTTGCTGCATGACATTATCGCAACTGAAGCGGTAAGTAAAAAAAGTATTTTTTTCATTATAAAATTAATTAGTTAATTGATTTGTGCAACAAAAGTATCTAAAAATATAAAACATAAAGAATTTTGTAACCTAAAATTTTGTTATAGTTTTTTGGGGTACAACCATCATGTTTTCAGGGTGTTTGTTGGTGTTATATGATTTAAAACTCTTAAATTAATGCTTATTTATACTCAAGCTAAGTAATTTTCTGATTTTAAAGCATAAAAAAAGCACTCTGTTTACAGAGTGCTTTTTGGTATATTCTAGCGTAAAACTATTCTTGATTTGTTTTCTTTCTCCATGTGAAAGAGTTCAAAATGTGTCTTTTTGCGAATCTTCCAGGAGAGTCAGCATTAACCATTTTTACGTAAGTTGCTTTAGGAACACTAATGTATTCATAAACACTTCCGTTAGAAAAATCGATAATTAAACGACCTTCAACAAACTTATAATCTGTAATTGAACAAGTTGAAATTGTTTCAGTATATTCTGGTAAATTTGCTTTAATCGTCTCAGGATTAATACTTACCAAAAAGTGATAAGCCTCAATAATCGCTTTACTTTTTTCTTCTGCTGCTTTTAAACCAGCATCATCACCTTGAAATTTATCAGGATGAGCTTCTTTCATCGCATTACGATAAATGGTTTTCAAATCTTTTAACTCAGCAGTTTTGTCTACGTTTAGTAACTTGCGGTATTCAACTATTTTTTTCATAAATAAAAGGTAACTTATTGTCTATTAGTTTGAAATGAGTTTTTTTTACTTCAAAACGACAAATTTTTTGCAAAGGTACACTTTTTTTTAACTTTTTACTTTTAAGGTAAAAAATATTCGAAAAAATAAAGACTGTACGTTGATTTTAACCGCAAAGGGCGCAAAGTTTTTTATTTCTGCAATTGTAAAACGCAAAAGTTCGCAAAGCTGTATGTTTAAGCTTTGCGAACTTTACGGTTAAGTTACACGCATTTCAACCTGAAACTTGAAACCTGAAACCTGAAACCTGAAACAAATTTTATTTGTTTTCCGGTTTATGATTGGCTTTATCGAAGTTTTTAGATTTCTTAGGATATTTATCATAACTAATATCACTCGGATTTTCGATCACCGATTTAATCGTAACCCAATCTCCAAGATTAAAATTTGAATGCGCTATTTTGTAATCTAAAAGATATTCCCCACAAAAATAATTGTTGTTTTCATCTTTTTCGATGATACCGGTATAAACTCCTTTTTGGGGCATTTTTTCTTGTGAATCCTTAGACATAACTTTTAATTTTTAAATTGATGCAGCAAAGTTAATCAATTAATGTTTGTTTTAGGGAGTTCGCGACAATCTCAGTATATTTGCATATGCAAAAAAACTTCAGGCCACATCCAAATTCGTTCAAAAACACCTTTTGTGTTTTTCATGAAGTGCTTCCGGAGGTAATTGAAGGCTTAAAAAAACAATTTGAAAGTAAGGCGGGAAGTGCCTACTATTATACTGAAACCGGAATGTACAGAGTTTCGAATCACTGGGGAAGATTAGCCAATAGTAAATGGCGTTTAATTGCAATGGAACCGGAAACATCTTCGAAAACAAAAATCGGTTTTGCAGCCTGGAGTGAATTTTATCCTGATAATGCAGAAGAGAAACTATATTATATTGAAGCCAATTTTGATATGAATACAGTAATCTATCAACATAAAAATAATCCGGTCTATGATAAAAAAGCGATTCTGAGAACGAGTTTTGAAACGACAAAACGTATTAAACAAATCAGAAACCTGCAACAATTAACTTCCTGGGCAAAACATTTTGATGAAGATATTGATGTTTTGAGAGAAACGATAATAACAGAATTGATTTATACCGAGAAAACATTAGAAGAAATTAAAAGAGAAATATAATGGGACGCAACAACGAAAAGAACATCAAAGCTCACAATGACAAATTGCACAAAGCCCAAAATAAAAAGAAACAGGCTGAAGTTGCACGCAAGGAAAAGCTGAAAGAAATTGTAAAAAAGTTCAACGAAGATAAAAAGAACGAAGAGTAATAATAGTTTCAAGTTTTCTTTGTTTCAGGTTTCAAGTTGTTGATACCAGAAACAAAAGAAACATGAAACATGAAACAAATAAAATATGAATAGTAAATTCGAAGATTTAAAAGTGAGTGTGCAGGAAATTATTGATTTGATTGCTGCAAAACAAGATAGAGAAGCAAATAACAAATTACTTGATGTCAGTGATGTTTTAGACGAAATGCTGGATCATGCTGAAGAAGATGAAGAATTAAGAGAAATTAGCAGATACCAGGTTTTATTGAACCAGTTGCATGTTAAGATCAATGGAGAAGAGGCGGTTGATGGAGAATAAAAAATGTTTTTGTGATACTGGTCAATTATTTGATGATTGCTGCGGATTATATCTTATAAACAATCAAAAAGCAGCAACGGCGGTAGCTTTAATGCGTTCAAGATATTCTGCTTATGCCACTCATAATGCAGAATATCTTTTAGAAACTACTCATGTTTCAGAAAAAAAAAATTATTCAAAGAGTGAAATTCTAAAATGGGCCACATCTAATAAGTGGCAAAAATTAGAAATTTTAAGCTTTACTGAAAATAAGGTGGAGTTTAAAGCGTATTTTTTAGATTCAAATAGTCAGCGACAAACCCATTATGAATTCTCAACATTCAAATTTGAAAATGGTGCGTGGTATTATGTTGATGGAAAGTTTGAATAATTGACAGAATTTGCCTCATTTTCAACTACTTTTGCCTAAATATTTTAACTAAAAATTAATAAACGTTTCTTTTTTCGTAATTCTAAAAAGCTGTAATTTTAGAACTATGAAAAACGAATTTAAAAAAGGTTTTTATTTTAAGTCGTACGAAGCCCCATTTCAGTCTCCGTTTGAAAAACTTTTTGGCATTTTCAAAGAGCTTATCACCCATACTTCGGGCGATTTTGATGAAGCTATAGACTGGCTTCGGGAGTTAGATAAAGAATATAAACTGACGGATGAGAACTACACGATCGATGATTTTATCGAAGATTTAAAAAAGAAAGGTTACATAAAAGACGAAGCAAAACCTGATGGCACTGCTGGTTTTGGAATTACGGCTAAAACAGAACGAGCAATCAGACAACAAGCCTTAGATCAGATTTTTGGCAATTTGAAACGTTCCGGAAACGGAAATCATAAAACGAAACATGCCGGAAATGGAGATGAACATACCGGAGAATTCCGTGAATTTAATTTTGGAGATGGTTTAGAACGAATTGCTTTAACCGAGAGTTTGCGTAACGCGCAAATCAACAATGGTGTAGAAAGTTTTATGCTGACCGAAAATGATTTGGTTGTTGAGGAAACACAGTACAAAGCGCAAATGAGTACGGTTTTGATGATTGACATCAGCCACAGTATGATTTTATACGGAGAAGACCGAATTACGCCTGCAAAAAAAGTAGCGATGGCGTTGGCCGAATTAATTACAACACGTTACCCTAAAGACACGCTTGATATTTTAGTTTTCGGAAATGATGCCTGGACGATTCCTATTAAGGATTTACCCTATTTGCAAGTTGGCCCTTATCATACTAATACAGTTGCTGGTCTTCAATTAGCGATGGATATTTTGCGAAGAAAGCGAAATACCAACAAACAAATTTTCATGATTACCGACGGAAAACCAAGTTGCGTTCGCGAACGTGATGGTTCCTATTATATGAACAGTAACGGGCTTGATGAATACATAGTTGACAAATGTTACACACAGGCGCAACAAGCCAGAAAATTACATATTCCTATTACAACTTTTATGATTGCAAACGATCCGTATTTGCAGCGTTTTGTGAATCATTTTACAGAAGCCAATCAGGGAAAAGCATTTTATACCGGATTGAAAGGTTTAGGTGAAATGATTTTTGAAGATTATGAAACGAATAGGAAGAAAAGAGTGAGGTAATTTAGGCTCAAAGGTTCATAGCAGCAAAGGTTCAAAGGTTTTCTGTAGAGGCGCAAACTGTTCCTCCACGCAATTCAAAATATAAAAAATAACAAATTGAATTTTAAATAATTTAATCTTTCAATTTTTAAATCATCAAAATGGAAATAAATACTATAAAAACACTAGGTCAATTAAAGGCTTCAGGATATAAGACCACAAGTATCAAAGATGAATTGCGAAATAATCTTCGTGAGAAAATCAAATCCGGAACTCCGGTTTTTGAAGGTGTTCATGGTTTCGAAAATACGGTAATTCCAGAATTGGAACGCGCTATTTTATCCCGACATAATATCAACTTATTAGGACTTCGTGGTCAGGCGAAAACTCGTTTGGCTCGCAAAATGATCGAATTATTAAATGAATATATTCCGTTTGTTTCGGGTTCAGAAATTAATGACGATCCGTTAAACCCGATTTCGCGTTTTGCAAAAGATTTAATTGCCGAGAAAGGAGATGAAACGCCAATTTCGTGGTTGCACAGAAGCGAACGTTTCTTTGAAAAGCTAGCCACGCCAGATGTAACCGTAGCCGATTTGATTGGAGATGTGGACCCGATAAAAGCAGCGAATTTAAAATTATCGTATGCTGATGATCGCGTGATTCACTTCGGAATGATTCCAAGAGCGAATCGTTCTATTTTTGTTATCAACGAATTACCCGATTTGCAAGCCAGAATTCAGGTAGCATTATTTAATATTTTGCAGGAAGGCGATATTCAGATTAGAGGTTTCAAATTGAGAATGCCGTTGGATATGCAATTTGTATTTACGGCAAATCCGGAAGATTATACAAACAGAGGAAGTATTGTTACGCCTCTTAAAGACAGGATTGGTTCTCAAATTCTGACACATTATCCGGAAAGTGTTGCCATCGCCAGAACCATTACAGAGCAGGAAGCAAAATTAGACGAAACCCAAAGCGAGATTGTTTACGTACCAAGTCTGGCTAAAGATATTCTGGAACAAATTAGTTTTGAAGCGCGTGACAGCGAATACATTGATAATAAAAGCGGTGTTAGTGCCAGAATGAGTATTACGGCTTACGAGAACTTAATTAGTACAGCAGAACGTCGCGCCTTAAAAGCCGGAGTTGATCATACGATTTTGCGCTTGTCTGATTTCATTGGAATTATCCCTGCCATTACAGGAAAAGTAGAATTGGTTTACGAAGGAGAGCAAGAGGGAGCAGCTGGGGTGGCGCAAAATTTAATTGGTTCAGCAATCCGAACTCTGTTTCCTGATTTCTTTCCGAAAATTGAAAAATTAGAAAAACCTGGAGAAAAAACACCATATTCTGATTTGATAGAATGGTTTTTTGCAGAAAGTGGTTTCGAATTGTTAGATGATGCTTCAGATGCTGAATATAAAAGTATTCTGGATGAAGTAACACCATTAGATACTTTATTAAAGAAATATCAGCCTCAGTTAGATAAAAAAGACCACTATTTCATGAAGGAATTTATTTTATGGGCTTTGGTAGAATATAAAAAATTAAGCAAAGATCGATTTGCACAAGGACATCAGTTTAAAGATATGTACGGAAGTTATATAAGTAAATTATAAATTGTACATATGTAAATTGTGAGAAGTGAGATGTGAATTGTGAGTTTTATTTGTTACTTATAATTTACATCTCACTTCTCACTTTTCACAATTTACAAAAAATAAGTGATTACCAGTTTTATTTCGGCTACCTTGCTCCGTTGGCTGTATTTGCAGTTTTTCCCAAAAATAAAATGGAAGAAGGTTTTGAAGATTTGATTGCAAGTTATATCGAAAATAAAGTAGGTATTTCAGAGCATTTTTTAAGTAGGGAACTAGCAGGTAATCTTAAACAAAATCTACTCGATTTAAATCAGAGAAATTTGTTGTCTGAAGCAGGAATAGGTAACTCTGAGAAACTTTCATACGACGGCGCGGTCAGAAGTGATTCAATTTATTGGCTCGATAAAAAGCATAATAATGTTTTCGAAAATGAATTCTTCGCGCAAATTGACGCTTTCATTATTTATTTAAATGAAAGCTGTTATGCCGGAATCACCGGTTATGAATTTCATTATTCATTATATGAAAAAGGCGATTTTTACCTGAAACATCTAGATCAATTCAAGAATAACCCAAGTCGAAAGTATTCTATGATCAGTTACCTTAATAGTAATTGGCTGGAAAGTGATGGAGGAGAATTGATGATTCATCAGGAAAATAACAATCAAAAAATTTCACCTACTCAGGGTAAAACCGTTTTCTTTAAAAGTAATGAATTGGTTCATGAAGTTTTAGTTACCCAAAATACCAGAATGAGTATTACGGGTTGGCTGAAAAGTGATTAATTTGGAAATTATAAGCTGGAGAAGTGCTATTTTTGCATTCAAATTTTATCCTATGTTATTTCTTATTCTTAGTATTCTTTGCAGTGTAATTGTTGGAGTTGTTTTTAAATTCACTCGTAAATTTGATACTAATCCAATTCAGATTGTAGCATTCAATTATGTAACGGCATTGGCACTATGCTATTTTACTTTCAGTCCCAATTTAAACGAAGTTGATGCAAAAGCACCATGGAATATTTACATTGCGATTGGAATATTATTACCAGTCGTTTTTCTATTTTTAATCGCTTCCATAAAACACATGGGAATCGTAAAAACGGATGCAGCTCAGCGTTTATCTCTTTTTATTCCAATATTAGCAGCCTGGTTTATTTTTAAAGAAGAATTTAATTCCTATAAAGTAATCGGACTTGTGATTGGCTTTTTGGCACTTTTATTTATCTTAAGAAAACAATCTGAAAACGCAGAAAATAAATGGATTTATCCAGCGATAGTTTTATTAGGTTTCGGAATAATAGATATTCTTTTCAAGCAAATTGCATTATATACCACATTGCCTTATCCAACATCTTTATTTGTTGTTTTTACGATCTCCTTAATAATCGCTATTGGAATTGTGGTATTTGAAATGATCACAAAAAAGGAAAAACTCACCGTAAGAAATATTCTTTTCGGCGGTTTAGTAGGACTATTTAATTTCGGAAATATATTGTTTTACCTGAAAGCGCACAAAGCTTTTTCAGAAAATCCATCAACTGTTTTTGCGGGAATGAATATGGGAGTGATTGTTCTCGGAAGTTTGGTTGGTCTCTTTTTTTTCAGGGAAAAATTATCCAAAATTAACTTCATCGGTCTTTTTTTGGCCTTAATTGCGATAGTCTTTATTGTTATTTCGCAATTTAAGTAAAAATTTTCTGTAGTCTAATTCGTTTATTTACAGCTCTTTTGAAGTTAAGTTTTAAATTATTTAAAATAAACTCGACTAATTCTATAGAATTTAAGAAATATATTTATAAATTTGTCCCAACAATGAAATACTCTAGTCAAAATATCATTCAGGTTATGTGCGCCACCACGTTGTGTTGCATGGTGAACTATGCAGTGAAATGGCGTTAATAGAAAATCACTTGTTAGTTATTTTTTTTTTTAGCCTTTCATGCACCATGAAAGGCTTTTTTTAGAACTATTAAAAAATAAAGAAATGAGATCCAATAGAAATACGAATATTATGATGCAGTGCTGTCTGATAAAAATTCCATGTTGTCGAATGCGATGATTAGGGAGGAATAAATGCTTTTATACTATAGGGTAGAAGTATTTTCATGATAAAAAAAGGTACAAATCAAATATTCAAATTTAAAAGATATACAATATGAGCACAGAAATAATTAAACAGAACCCCTTTCAATCAATGATTGATCGTTTTAATATCGCAGCCGATATTCTTAATTTAGACGAATCAATCAGACAAAAATTGCAGCGTCCGGAAAAACAAATCGTGGTTAATTTTTCGATTGTGTTAGATAGCGGAAAAGTTCAAAATTTTGAAGGATATCGCGTTATTCACAATACTGCATTGGGACCATCAAAAGGTGGAATTCGTTACGATCTAGCTGTAAATCTGGACGAAGTCAAAGCACTTGCCGCCTGGATGACCTGGAAATCTGCCGTGACCGGAATTCCTTTTGGAGGAGCAAAAGGCGGAATTATTTGTGATCCAAGAAAACATTCTAAGGCGGAATTAGAAAAAATTACCAGAGGATACACTAAAGCATTAGCGGATATTTTTGGACCAAATAAAGATGTTCCGGCACCAGACATGGGGACAGGTCCAGATGAAATGGGCTGGCTAATGGATGAGTTTTCGTTACTTCATGGTAAACCTATTCATGCCGTGGTAACTGGAAAACATTTACATTCCGGAGGTTCATTAGGAAGGGTAGAAGCAACCGGAAGGGGTGTAAGTATTATTACCTTATTAGCCCTGCAAAAATTAAAATTAAGACCAGCAAGATCTACTGCGGCTATCCAGGGCTTTGGAAACGTAGGATTGCATTCGGCTTTATTTTTACACGAAAAAGGATTGAAAATTGTTGCCGTTAGTGATGTCTCAGAAGCTTTTTACAATCCGGATGGGCTTAATATTCCAGAGTTAATTTTGTATTACAATCTGAACAATAAAAATATTAAAGGTTATCCGAATTCAGTAGCTATCCAACATGAAGATTTGTTGTTGTTAGATGTTGATGTATTGATTCCGGCGGCCAAAGAAGATGTTATTACGCAGAAAAATGCTAAAGATATTAAAGCTAAAATTATTGTTGAAGGAGCTAACGGACCCGTTTCTTCTGATGCAGATAAAATATTGCATGACAATAATGTTTTGGTTGTTCCGGATATTTTAGCAAATGCAGGTGGTGTAACGGTTTCTTATTTTGAATGGCTTCAAAATTCGCTTTTAGAATCATGGAGAATTCATCAGATTAATACCCGTTTGGAAGATATTTTAGAAAAAGGTTTTGAAACTGTTTTCAGAATCGCCTTAAAACATAATGTGACGCCAAGAATTGCAGCCTATATTATTGCATTGCAAAAAGTGGCCGATACACAATCAGTGAAAGAGGTAGCATTAGATGCTCCGAAATTCAAACAGAATTAAATATTGGTTTGGGAGAAAGATTTTTTACCTATTGAAATCGTTTTTGGTTAGTAAGCGAAATTAATTAGTAAAAATATCTTTCTCTTTTGGTTTATAAAAGACTTTATCCTCTATTAAAAAGTAATTTTTAAAAATGAAACATATTAATTTTCTTGCCTTTGCAATGCCTGCTTTTTTCCTTTTTTTATTTTTGGAATATAAGCTGGCACAACGAAAAAAGAGACCTGAAGTTTTCAATTATGAAAGTTCGGTTTCAAACATTAGCATTGGTATTGCCGAGAGATTAATTAACCTTTTTATCTCAGCCAGTTTTTATCAACTTTATTATCTGATTTATGATAACTACAGACTTTTTGATATTCCGGCTAACATTTTTGTGTGGTTTGCTTTAATTCTCGCTACTGATTTTGTTTGGTACTGGTATCATCGATTAGGTCACGAAGTCAATTTTTTCTGGGCAGCTCATATTGTCCATCATCATAGCGAAGAATTTAATTTTACGGCTGCGGCCAGAATCACCACGTTTCAGGCTATTATCCGTACGGGATTTTGGTGCATATTGCCTTTTGTTGGTTTTCATCCAACAATGGTAATTACGATGTTAATTGTTCATGGCGCGTATTCCTTTTTTACGCACACCCAGCTTATTGACCGAATTAAATGGCTGGAATATGTTTTTGTAACTCCTTCTGTACATGGTGTTCATCATGCCTCTGATGAAAAATACCTGGATAAAAATTACGGCGATATGTTTACTTTTTGGGATCGTCTTTTTGGAACTTTCCAGGAAGAAGAAGAAAAACCAAAATACGGATTGACACATCCCTTAAAAAGTTATAGTTTTCTATGGCAGCACTTTCATTACTATTTTGAGATTTATGAATTATGGAAACGGTCAAAAGGTTTTAATGCCAGATGGAAAGCTGTTTTTGGAAGTCCCGCACATATGGATCAGGATATTCGGCCAACGCTGGAAAAGCGTTTTTTACAAGATAAAACCAATCCGCACCAAAGATTGAGATTTAGAAATTATCTGTATATCCAATTGGGAATATGTACGTTGTTTCTAACTGTTTTTACGTATTATTTTGAGTACTTAAATGATTTTGATAAAGCTTTTGTATTGGCTTTTATTTTAATCACATTAGTTAATTGTGGCGCATTATTAGAACAGCGAAAATGGATTTATTATCTGGAATATGCGCGACTTTTTATGATCACAACTTACTTTTTATATGAAGAAAATCTAACGGCATTTTTCTTTGTTCCGTTAGCGATAATGATTTTTGCAGAGCAGTTGTTTTCGTTGAGCAAACGGTATCAGAATGTTGTTTTGCAGTTAGAGACGTCGGAGTAGAGAATATAGAACATAGAACATAGAATATAGAATATAGAACATAGAATATAGAACAAAGAACAAAGAGGAAAGAAAAGCGACATCTCAAAAGTTGTCGTTTTTTTGCCTCAGATTAAAGGCTTAAAATGATTTTTTAAATTATTACATAGAGTCCCAGCGGGACGTCATGTTTATAGAAATATTTACAATGATGTGATCAAGCCCCATCGGGGTGACATGTATATTTCGCTCCGCTGGAGCTTTTACTCAAAAGCATAGTATTATTTGCTATAAACATAATGCTTCGCTGAAGCTATGCTTGATGAACGCATAATAAGTGCTTCAGCTGTTGCTGAGTCTCCTTTGTTGAAATGGAAATATCTTTTGTAAAGTAAAAAAAAACTTAGTCCCTTAGCATCTTTGTATCTTAGCAACTTAGATAGTCTTAATCGCCATAATCTTCTCTTCAAAAGTATCTTTAAAATCAGATTTACTTTTGATTCTTGTTTTGTACGTATAAATGGTAGCTACAGAAAGTTCCAGGAATTCTGCCATTTGACTACTGTCCTGAATTCCTAATCGATACAAGGCAAAAATCCTTAGTTCAGTGTTTAAAAGTTCTCCTTTTTTAACGATACATTTATGATCATTTGGGAACAAATGATTAAAATCTGTAACGAATGTTGGGAACAATTTCAGGAAGATTTCGTCAAACTGATGAAAAAGATTCTCGCGTTCTTCCTTTACATTATAACGTTTTAAACTCGCAATAACTTCATCTGTTTTCTTGGTAATGATTTTATGAAGTGTACTTTTCTGAATGTGATCGATTTTATTAATGAATGCTGAGGTAGCCTTAATAAAATATGTAATATATTCCTCTTTTATTGCATTGGCTTCACTCAGACTAATATTCATTTCCTGAAGTTGCGCATACGAAGAAGCCATTATTTTTCTGGCCTTATTTCTTTCTTTTAATTGTTTGAAAATGATAATCAGGAACAAAACAATAATTACGGTAAGAATCGTCAATAAAATAATGATTCTTTCGAGTTTATCATTTTTTTCTTTTACGTTATTTAATTGTGCTTTTTCAATAATAGGTAAGATCGACGAAATCTCAATTTTTCGATGTCTGGCATTATAGAAAGTGGCATCATCCATCGCAATATTGATGTATTCGTTGGCTTTATCCAAATACCCCATTTTAAAGAGTTCATTGGCTAGATTTCGAAGCGCAACCGTTTCTTTGGTCGCATTTTTAACATCGGCAATAGCGGCAAGTGCGAGGTAGTAAATGGCTTTTTTTGTATAGCCTCTTTCCGAATAAATATAGCCGAGACTCGACGTTGCAATTCCGTAATAATCAGGTGGTAATT
The DNA here is from genome assembly GCF_002217275.1 of Flavobacterium frigidimaris. Taxonomy (NCBI): domain Bacteria; kingdom Pseudomonadati; phylum Bacteroidota; class Flavobacteriia; order Flavobacteriales; family Flavobacteriaceae; genus Flavobacterium; species Flavobacterium frigidimaris. The sequence continues at coordinate 125,794 of NZ_MUGV01000020.1, read as the reverse complement.
TATAGTTGTTGATCCAGTAACTAAAGGCGAATTCGGCACCACGCCAGTCTTGTTGTTTTAATCTTTTTAAGCTTTCGGCTGCCCAATATTCATTGGTATTAGTTCCAATTAATTCTAAAGCTTTTTTCAGAAAATGATTTCCTTGTTGTACATAATGAATATTAAAACGCTGATCGCGGTTATAATCGGCTAAATCATAATAGGCTCGGGCTTTAATGGAATAATATTCGAATTTGTTTTTTTGATCTAGTTTTTGTGCATCAATAACATTCAAAGTATCGATAGCTTCTTTAAAAAGTCCGGATGAAAGTAACACGAAACCTTCTTTAATTCGGCTTTTAGCCAAATATTTAGGGTCTTTTAAAACGATGGCTTTGACTTTTGCTTCTTCCAAATAATAATAAGCAGAGTCGTATTTGAATGATTTATATTCATCAAACAATGACATATAAGTATTATAAAGCTGCTCATTGTTCTGGCTCACTATAAATTTTGATACGTTTTTTTTTAAGGCTTCTATTTTGTGATATTTCTGTTTCAGGTAAATATCTTTTTTAAGAAGGACTTTATCTAATTCTTCCAGAACAGGATTTGTCTCTTTCGCAGTTAGAGAGAAACCTGCAATGAAAAAAAACAGAATGTATATTCTTCGCATGGTTTTGTTTTGGTTAAGGATAAAATTCTTTTTTGGTTTGTTTGAGTTAATTCGTTTTTTAATTCAGGACAAAAATCTTTATAGTTGATGATGTAATAGCTTTAAGAACCTGGTAATTCTCTTAATAACAAAGCTATAAATTTTGGATCATCGGTCAAAAATAAGATCTAAATGTTAAAAGTAGTCTAATAATTTGCAATTATACAATAAAAAGCAATAATATATATGTATAGTGAAAAAAACATCGACTTTAATTTACATATTGTCATAAATACCATTATTTATAAGCTATTTTTCATCTCAACAACGTCTTGATTTTTGCAAACACAAAAATATTGTAAAATATTGATTTTTAAGTGGTTGTGCTTGTAATTATTTGAATTACATCTTGATTTTTATCAGATATTTTTTTTTAGGTTTTTTTAACATCTAGTTTCGTTCTGTCTTTAAGGAGACAAAAAAACTAACAAACAAACCACAAATTTATGAGATGTAAAAGTATTTATTGGTTAGCTGTTATTATGTGTCTGTTTGCCATTGGCTGTGACAGTATTGATGACGGAAGCTATGTTGATCCGATTACCCTTTATGAGAAAGTAAACGGAAATTGGGGATTAACAAATTTAAAAATGGTAGATGAATCTGCGAAAGCAAATGCCATCGAGCCAAACGAAGAAAACTTGAGTACGTACTTTAACTACGAGGATTTTAAAATCAAATTCAGCGTAGACGAAAAGAACCAGCCAACAAGTTATGAAGTGACGGGCAATGTTCCGCCTTTATTTGCTCCAAAAGGATATTGGAAATTAAGTTCCGATTTTCAACAGACAAATGCCAGTGCAGTCAAAATCTACCTGTACAGCGATGCTCAAAAAACACAAAAAACAGATGAACTTCTATTGACATCAGTGCCTGGTAGCAATGATGAAATGGAATTTCAATTAGTGCATTCCTCTAACGGAACTCCTTTTGTGTCTTATGTATTCAAATTAAATGCTATTAATTAAAAAGTAATATGAAATCGCCATGATTCCAGTTAAACTAGGGCAAAGAATGACGATACCATATTCCGATAAAAACAAATATTAAATACATATGAAAAAGTTTATATATACAATTTTATTTGCCCTTTTGATGGCTCCTAATTTTATTCAGGCTCAAGAGGAAGCCGGAGCTGTGGGCAGTATAATGTCTTTTCCGGTAGTTTATAAATACGATGAAAAAGTGACATGGTATTTTGATCTTTCAGGAACTACATTTGCAGAAACTGAAGATCTTTATATCTGGATTTGGTCGCCATCTGAACCAGATGCAGGACATTGGGAAAATTCTTCAGATTTTGCCAAACTGAAATATGAAGGAAATAAAGTTTGGAGTTTTACTTTAACCCCAACCGTTTATTTTTCTAAAACACCGGCTGAAATAGCAGCAAGTGCTGGATTTTGGTTTCGTTTAAAAAACAAAACAGGATCAAAACAAAGCGGTGTCGCCAACGTGCCCTATACTGATTTCTCTTCGTTTTATACAGCCAACGAGTTAATCAGAGCGTATCCTACAAAACCAACAATCGATAAGGGAGTTAGTATTTTGTTTAATGCCAATTTGGCTCCGGGATTTGCTGGTGCGACAAGCGTACACATGCATAGTGGATTGAACAATTGGGATATAAAACAAGAATACCAAGCGTGGCTTCCGGACATTGTAGAAAAGACAAAACTAAAAGACTTAGGAAACGGGTTCTATAAAATGGATTTAGTTCCAAAAGACTATTATAATGCTCCTGACGGTTATGTAATGGAAAACCTGGTTTTCCTTATGGTAAAAGACGATTGGGCCGGAACTACGCCGGATCAGGTTTTATATGCTGGGGAATATATTCCGCCACCACCACCGGTATTTGGATTTTACCCGCTGCAAATTAGTCAAAAAGATTTTCTTGGAATGTCTCGTAAAAATAACGAACCGGGTGTCACTAAATTAATTTATACGATTAACGCGGGCACTAAAGTAATTGCAGGTGAATTTACCGGAGGAACAGCTGAGATAAAAGGATTTGTCAATTTGGTTTCTGAGCTTAACGGAATTCCTGGTTTAACTGAAATTCATGTTTTGGTAAAAGACAATAAGGACAAAACGATTTCGGATACCACGATTCCTCTTAAAACTTTAGACAAATAATTCACTATCAAATTAAAACGTCAATTCTAATGAAATGAGCATGAAATAAAAAATGTTCATAATTCGAATAGTAGATATGCGAATTACAGATGACCGATTAAAACAAAAAATAACTACATATGAATAGTAAAAATAAAAAAATAGTCCTGCAGCATCTGTGGACTACTAAAACTGTGGTATTCCTGATTTTCATGCTTTTTCTTTCGGCAGGAATGTTTGCTCAGGAAAAAAAGCAGGTAACAGGTACCGTTTATGACAATACAGGAACTGTATTGCCAGGTGCTTCGGTAATTGAGGTGGGTACTAAAAATGCCACCACAACAGATTTTGACGGAAAATTTACTTTGTCTGTAGCCGTAGGAGGTTCGATTGAAGTTTCGTTTATAGGATCAACAACTCAGAAAGTACAAATTACATCAGGAACAAAAGCAAATATTGATGTTCGTTTACAAAACGATGGTTATCAATTAGCAGAAGTTCAGGTTGTTTCTGTTGGATACGGAACTCAAAAAAGATCAGATTTAACAGGAGCTATTTCAACTGTAAAAGCAGATGATTTAGTTAAAGGAAATATTTCATCAACAGAGCAGGTTTTACAAGGAAAAGTGGCGGGATTAAATGTTATTCGTCCTTCGGGAGATCCTGCAGCGGGTTCAACTTTACGTTTACGTGGAGGAACTTCATTAACAGCAAGCAACAGTCCGCTTATTGTGGTAGATGGAATTGCAGGTGTTGATATCAATGTGGTTCAGCCTTCTGATATTAAATCGGTAGACGTTTTAAAAGATGCTTCGGCGACCGCTATATACGGATCAAGGGGAGCAAATGGTGTTATCATTATTACAACAAAATCAGGAACAAAAGGTGTTTCTGTAACCTATAGCGGATTATCAAGTATAGGTTACGTAAATGACAACCTGGATCTTTTATCAGCAAACCAATGGAGAGGTTATGTACGCCAAACCGGAAATAAAGACGCTGTTGATTACGGAGGAAATACAGATTGGCAAAAAGCAATCGAACAAACGGCGATTTCACAATCGCATACTTTAAGCATTAATTCTGGTAAAGCAGACAGCGGTTTTAGAATGTCCCTTTCGTACTTAAATAATGAAGGGGTTATCAAATCGACGGGACTTGAAAGATTGAGCGGAAATGTTAGTGGATACCAATATCTTGGAGACAATAAACAGGTGAAATTTGATATGGGTTTATTCGCTAATATCGATAAATGGCATCCCTTAGATTACAGAATTTTTGAACGTTCCTATAATTTAAATCCAACAATTCCGGTATACGATGCCAACGGTGAGTTTACTTCAGTTGGAGGAACAATTTATGAGAATCCGGTTGAAATTTTAACCAATAGAACTGTTGATAATGAAAGACACAGACTTTTAGGATATTTTAAAACGGAGGTTAAGTTTTTAAATGATTTTACCGCTGTAGCTAATATTTCATTAGAACATAATGCCGTTCAGGGAAGTACCTATAAACCATCTTATGCTGTTATGGAAGGAAGAACTGAAGATGGTTATGCCCAAAAAACGTACGCAGAATACACTAACGCACAAGGAGAATTGTATGTGAATTACAATAAAACTTTTGGAAAACATACTGTTAGTGCTTTAGGCGGATACTCTTATTTAGAGAATATTTACGAAGGTTTTGGCGCACAAAGAAGTGGTTTTGTTTCAGATGCTTTTAGTTACAACAATTTAGGTGCAGGATATAATTACCGTTTGGGAGATGTTTATTCCTATAAAGGAAAATCAAATCTGGTATCTTTTTACGCTCGTGCTAATTATAGTTTTGATAGCAAATATTTGTTCACTGCCACAGTAAGACGTGATGGTTCAAGCCGTTTTGGAGAAAATAATAAATGGGGAACTTTTCCATCAGCTTCTGCAGCGTGGAGAATTTCTAACGAAGAATTTATGAGTTCAACAAAAGGCTGGCTAGGTAATTTAAAATTAAGAGTGGGTTACGGAGTTACAGGAAATCAGGATGGAATTGGCGAATATAAATCGCTTTCAATCTTAGGAGTTGGAAATGACAGTTATTATGATCCGGTTACGCAAACCTGGAGTCTGGCGTATTCTCCAAAACAAAACCCGAATCCTGATTTAAAATGGGAATCTACAAAACAATTAAATATTGGAGTTGACTTTACATTATTTGACAGAATCACAGGATCATTCGAGTATTATTCAAAAAACACCGAAGATTTATTATACACTTATGAAGTGCCTCAGCCTCCTTATTTAGTTGGAACGATGTTAGCAAACGTAGGTGAAATGTCTAATAAAGGAGTTGAACTTACATTAAATGCAGATATTGTAAAAGGAGATAAATTTACCTGGAATGCTAATTTAACGTTAGGACACAACGTTCAAAAAATAGAAAAATTATCGAATCCAACGTATCAAACTGATGTAATTTACAGTGGATCTTTACACGGATTAGCGGGTATGTCAGGACAATATTCTCAAATTATTGCTGAAGGATATCCTGTTGGAACTTTCTGGGGATTCAAAAATGCAGGACTTGATGCCGATGGTAAAATTCAGTACTATAATGCGGCGGGAGCAGTAGTAGCAGAAAATGCTTTAGTTGATGCTGATAAAACAGACTTAGGAAATATTCAGCCAGATTTGACAATGGGAATCGGAATGAATTTTACTTATGGAAATTTTGATTTGGGTGTTTCCGGTTACGGAATGTTTGGACAAAAAGCCTTGAATGCTACCAATATGATGTTGAATGATCCTAACAGATTACCATCGTATAATGTCCCGGATGATTTCTTAAACAGCGGTATAACTTCGTCTCCAAAATATTCAGATTATTGGTTAGAAGATGCTTCTTTCTTTAGACTTCAGACACTTTCAGTAGGTTATACTTTTCCTTTGAAATCTAAATCATCAAAATTCAGAGTTTATGCTATGGGAGAGAATCTGTTTGTAATTACCGGATATAAAGGTGTAGATCCTGAAATTGGTTTAAATGCGCAAGATGGGATAAATCAAACAGGAGTAATGGATACAACTGGATTAGCGGCACCCGGAATTGACAGATACAATAATTATCCGCGACCAACAACGTTTTCTGTTGGATTAAATTTTACGTTTAATAATTAAGCGATTAACTCAAAAATAGAACAAATGAAAATCAAAATAACAGCAGCATTATTAATAAGCATGCTCTTTACGATATCATGTACCAATTTAGATGAACAATTATATGATAAAGTAGAAGATGGAAATTTTGGAAATACTCCCAAAGAAATTGATGCATTAGTTGGAGGTGCGTATTCTTCATTAAGAGGATTTGCAGATGGGATATCCAATAATTATCCAACGTGTGAGTATGTATTCTTTTTAACTGAAACCGTTTCTGATGAAGCTACCATTCCTACCAGAGGAACAAACTGGTACGATGGCGGACAATATCAGGATGCTCAAAAACATACCTGGAAAGCAGACAATCGTATGATTCTTTCGGCCTGGCGCTATAATTATACCGGCATTGCGAAGATCAATTCGATCATTTATCAAATCGATAAATCGTCTTTGACTGATGCGGCAAAAGCACCAATTTATGCTGAATTAAAAGCTTTAAGAGCATATTACTATTACAATCTTTTAGATTTATTCGGGAATGTGCCAATCGTAACCAATTTTGAAGATACGGCATTACCATCCAATTCTACTCGTAAACAAGTGTATGATTTTGTAGAGAAAGAACTGTTGGATGCTATTCCGCACCTAACGTCAAATGTGGTATATTCTAAATTTACAAAAAATGTTGCGTATTCTCTTTTGGCTAGATTATATCTAAATTCTCAGGCTTTTATCGGAACGGCACGTTGGCAGGATTGTATCAATATGTGTCAGAAGGTAACAGGTTATACTTTGGCACCAGATTTCTTTGCCAATTTTGCGACTGAAAATCAAAAGTCACCTGAAATTATTTTTGCAATTCCATACGATTCAAAAGCGGGAACAGTAGGTAACTATATGTCTTCTATGTCTTGTCATTACTTACATAAATTGACGATTTCTCCAATTGGGGATTATCCTTGGAGTGCGAACGGAATGTGTGCACAGCCGGGTGTTTATTCTGCTTTTGCAGATACAGACAGAAGAAAAAAATGTATGGTTGCCGGAGATCAGATCAATTTAGCAACAGGTACCGTAATTACTATGGATAACGGTGAGCCTCTGACGTATACAGAAGAAGTAACAAGTGTTGCCGATGCTAAAGAAAATCAGGGAGTTCGTTTGGGTAAATATGAAATGAAAGCAGGAGAACAATGGGAACGCGATCATGATCTTGTTGTAATTCGTTATGCTGAAATCCTGATGATGCAGGCAGAATGTTACGTTCGCTTGGGATCTGCTGATTTGGCAAAACCATTTATACAACAAGTAACGGCTCGTGCCGGAGAAGAAATGCCGGCAACTATTGATCTTAATTTTATAGATAAGGAATTGCTTAAGGAATTTACTTTTGAAGGAAGAAGAAGAACTGATAATATTCGTTTTGGAACATTCTTCCTGCCATGGTGGGAGAAAGGAGCAACTGAAAAATACAGAGCGATTTTTCCAATTCCAAGCACTGTTTTAACTACAAATAAAAACCTGAAACAGAATCCTGGTTATCCTCTGAATTAGGTTATTAACTGTCAGTCTTCCATGTTGGTTAGTCGTGGAAGGCTGACATATTTAAAAAAAAGATTTTACGCCACTCCCGATAGCTATCGGGATAAAGGATTATTAGGATTGAAAAATAATTTTTGTCTCTCGCAGATTCCGCAGATAGTGCTGATTTATGTTGATGAGTTTGAATAATCTTGTAGAATCTGCTTAAATCATTTTAATCTGCGTGAAAATTTTAACCATAGAGTAGAGAAATTAAAATGATTAAAAAATCTGTAAAACTCTTTTAATCTGTCGCAAAAAAAATCGGCACTATCTGCGAAATCTGCGAGATAAAATTTTAGCCACAGATTAAAAGATTAAAATGATTAAAAAAATTTCACGCAGATTTTCGCAGATTAAAGCAGATTTAAAAAAATGTAATTATAAAAAATCTGCAGGATCTGCTTAAATCATTTTAAATCTGCGTGAAATAATTTTAGCCAAAGACAATAAGGATTAAAAAATCTGCCAGATCTGCCAAATCTGCGAGAGAAAATTTTAGCCACAGATTAATGAATTAAAAAGATTAAAAAATGTTTCACGCAGATTTTTGCAGATTTAAGCAGATTTAAAGAAATATAATTATAAAAATCTGTAGAATCTGCTTAAATCATTTTTAAATCTGCGTGAAATAATTATCAAGATGGGAGCAAAAAAAATAACCACCAATAGTCATAAAAACAAATAGTATTTCAATATGAAAAGATATATCACATTATTGTTTTTTGGTATCATGAACATTTTAGTCGCCGCTGGATGCAGCAGTGATGACAAAGGTCCCGATAAACCGACAGAACCAGAAACAATTCAGCCTGTTGCGATTGAAAAAACAAATAGCACCAAAATTTATGTGCATTACATGCCCTGGTTTGAAACCAATGAAAGTAGTGCCGATAAAAAATGGGGATATCACTGGACAATGGCAAACAAAAATCCGAATACGATAGGTGCAAACAATCGTCGGGAAATTGCCTCTTATTATTATCCGCTAATTGGTCCTTATCATTCAGGCGATAAAAATGTGATTGAAAATCATTTATTATTGATGAAATATTCAGGAATTGATGGTGTTTTGATCGATTGGTACGGCACTTATGATGTTAATGATTACAGAATGGTCAAAGAAAATACAGAACAGCTAATTGCCATGTTAGAGAAAGTTGGGCTTGAATATGCTATTGTTTACGAAGACAGAGTAACAACCAATGTTGTGAATGCGGGAAAAGCAATTTCTGTTACAAGCGCTGCCAAAACTGATTTAGCCTATATGGAGAAAAATTATTTTGATGATGCTAATTATATCAAAATAAATGGAAAACCTCTATTGCTAAATTTCGGTCCAATCGTATTACAAACACCAGCTGAATGGACAAATGTTTTTGGTGCGCTAACTACGAAACCTACTTTTTTAACGCTATGGGATCAATCTGTTGAAGCAGGTGCGAATGCTTCCGGTGAATATGCGTGGGTTTATAAAAACAGTACTTATTTAACTAATTGGTATACTAATACAAAACCAAAACTTGCTGTTGCGATGGGAAGTGCTTATCCTGGTTTTAAAGATTTTTATGCCGAAGGTGGTGGTGGCGCAGCGATTGGATGGACGATTGAGCATAATAACGGAGCTACCTTGGATGAAACGCTTGCACTAGCCAAAAATGCCAATTTAAATTACTTGCAACTCATTACATGGAATGACTTTGGCGAAGGAACGATGTTCGAGCCAACAGTAGAATTTGGCTATACATACATTGAAAAAGTAAAAGCCTTTGCCGGTGTCAAAAATACTGAATCTGTTTTTCCGGACATCAGTAAAATGTATAATCTTCGAATCGAGAAAAAAGGTGAGGTCAATGCCCAGAATAAATTAGATCAGGCTTTTAATTATTTTGTTTCTATGCAGCCTGCAAAAGCGAAACAATTAATTAGTGAAATAAAATAAGAGTTGTAATTAATACAATTAAATAATGAAAAACATAAGATATAGCTACTGTCTAATCCTTTTTGCGTCGATTTTGATTTACGCTTGCAGTGCCAGTACTAAAAAAACATACAAAATCAGCTCTCCGGGAAAAAATACCGAATTAGTTTTTGAATTAACAGCTTCAGGGCAACCGCAATACAGTTTTACATCCAATGGAAAATCGGTTATTGAGCCTTCTTTAATGGGATTTGAATTTCAGGGAATCGAAAAAATGACAGCAGGTTTTGAAGTGGTTTCCTTCGAAGAAAAAACTGCCGACGAAACCTGGGAACAGCCTTGGGGAGAATTCAAAAAAGTGAGAGATCACCACAGCGAACTGATTGTTCATTTAAAAGAAGCAAAAGGAGAAGAACGTATGGTTGATATTATTTTCAGGGTTTTTGACGATGGAGTAGGTTTTAGGTATTTTTTCCCAAAACAACCTCATTTAGGGAAAGTGAAAATTTCGAATGAAGTTACAGAATTCACTTTTAAGTCGGATAATGATGTTTGGTGGATTCCGGTGCATCGTGAAAACAGTTATTATGAAAGCACGTATCGTAAAACTCAAATGAGCAAAACCGATACAATTAATACTCCGGCGACTTTTGAAACGAAAGAGAAATTGTTTGTAGCGATTCACGAAGCCAATTTAACTGATTTTGCTTCGATGACACTTTTAAAAACAAGCGACAAACAATACAAAAGTGATTTAGTGCCTTGGGCCGACGGTGTAAAAGTTTATGCTGAAACACCCTTTCAAACACCATGGAGAACGATCGTGGTTGGAAAAACGCCAGGTGATGTTGCAACATCGACTATTATGCTGAATCTGAATGAGCCTTCAAAAATTGAAGATCTTTCGTGGATTACGCCTTCTAAGTATATTGGAATTTGGTGGGGAATGCATTTGGAAAAATTTACTTGGGGGCAAGGACCGAAACACGGTGCAACAACTAAGAATACAAAAGAATACATAGATTTTGCTGCGAAAAACAATTTTGACGGCGTTCTGGTAGAAGGCTGGAACGAAGGCTGGGACGGCGACTGGACAGCCGATGGATCTGCTTTTAGTTTTGTGAAAGCGTATCCCGACTTTAATTTGGAAGAAATAACTAAATATGCGGCCATTAAAAATGTTCGTTTAATTGGACATCATGAAACGGCAGGAGCCACAAAAAACTATGAAAGCCAATTGGAAGATGCTTTTAAATTGTATCAGAAAATGGGTGTGAATTCGGTTAAAACGGGTTATGTCAACAAATATTTAGACAAAAAAGAATGGCATGATAGCCAATATGGAGCACGTCATTACAGAAAAGTAATTGAAACGGCGGCTAAATATCATATTATGATTGACAACCATGAACCAATGAAAGGAACTGGTATTCAGCGTACGTATCCGAACTTTATGTCTCAGGAAGGCGGAAGAGGACAAGAGTATAATGCCTGGTCTGTTGATGGCGGAAATACTCCGGAGCATTTAACAACTTTGCCTTTTACAAGAATGTTATCAGGACCGTTTGATTATACACCAGGGAATTTCAATTTTGATTATAAAACGCCATCGGGAGCAAGAGTACAGACCACTTTGGCAAATCAACTGGCCTTGTATGTTATTATTTTCAGTCCGTTGCAAATGGCTTCAGATTTGCCTGAGAATTACGAAGGAAAACCAGAGTTTCAATTTATAAAAGATGTTCCGTGTACCTGGTCGTATACGAAAGTTTTAGATTCTAAAATTGGAGAATATACCACAATTGCCCGCAAGGATTGGGACGAGAAAAACTGGTATTTAGGCGCTATTACAAACAAAGAGGCAAGAGATCTTAAAGTGCAATTGTCCTTTTTGGATGCTGGAAAAGAATACGAAGCCGAAATTTATGCCGATGGAGCAGGAGCAAATTACAAAACGAATCCGTATCCGGTAGCCATTTCAAGGCAAATAGTAAACAGTAAAACAACATTAAATATTAAACTCGCAGCTGGCGGAGGAACAGCTATAAAATTTTCTCCAATAGAGAAATAATTGAGTTAGTTTAAGTTAAGTTTGAGTTTGAGCGATGAACCCGATATCTTTTTAGAAGATGTCGGGTTTGTTATTTTTTCAGTATTACAGTTATATGAATAGTAGATTGAAGCATTTTATGTCATTTCTCCTTCATCGAAATGACAATATTATGGATAATTGGAATTTGGAATTTTCTGAAAATTGGAATTTATTTTTTTACTTTTTAGTAACCGAAACGTGTTTTCCAAAAGTGTAGGCGGCCGTTAATGTGGGGCCATTATATCCCCATTTTAAATAACCGTTAAGTTTTTCTTTTTCAACGTCAACTCTTATGTTTAAACCTGTATAACCAGCTGTTAAACTGAAATTTTTGTAGACATTGTATAAAAGTGAGAGGTTATAACTCCAGATTCTTCCGTCAACGTCGTTAACTTTTAAAGAAAAATAATTTGCATTGGCATAAAGACCAAATTTTTCGCCTAATACAAATTCACCCCAAATTCCAATATCAGGCAAAGGCGCTGTAAAGTCAAAAGTATCGTGGTATTCTGCTTGTGCTGTTTCTCCATCAAATCGTAATCCAATATCGCCCAATAAAACGTGCGCACCAATAAGTGCTCCTATTTCATATTTTGGTTTTGCAATAATGGCATAACTGTAATAAACACGAACAATTTGATTGTCCATAAAGGCTGAAACCTTTGCGTTTAATGGGTAAGTATGGTCGCCAAATTCAATATCACGTTGTAATGTCTTGGTTGAGGTTCTTTTTAGATAGAAAAATTCAGAACCAACTCTTGATCTTTTGGAGATTCTCCATTCAAAAGAACCATCAAATGAGGTAGAATTTTTATTAAATCCCAAATCTTTCTCGAAATCAATCATGTTTCCAAATTCCCCGTTATTACTTCCAACTTCTACCTGTGTATTGTTCGTAGGAAAAAATACTCCGGCAGTAAATTTAAAGCGTCTGTTATGCCAGGGCAGGTCTTCAGGATCATAATTCTGAGGTGTATCAGACTCATTTTGTACGGCAGGTAAAGTATTCTCGGTAGCGATTTCAGCAGTATTCTGAGCGTTAGCCGAAAACCAAAAAAGGGAAATAATCAAAAAAGAAAATAATTTTTTCATGAGATTTATTTTTAAATTTTGGTGGATAATTTTAACAATTAAAGTTAACAAAAAAAATCATTCATTTCTTTTTTTATTCGTTTTATTATTGATAATTCTTCTGGTTATCAGTTGAGTATATGTTTTTGTTAAAATTAGTTGACATGTCACTCTTTTTTGTAATTTTGCATTATGACAGACACAAATACAAATTCAGAACCTTTTGGTAAAGCTTTTAGTGCTGAAATAGCAGACAGTTTTTTATTTCAGATTCACCGAATTAAAAAAGCACTTTTTCGTCGTACGAATGCTTTAATGAGTGAAGCCGGAATTACTTTGCAATTAGAACAATTGCCGCTAATCATGATTTTGCAACATAAAGAATTGTCTCAAAGAGAACTTTCTGATAAGACTATGCGTGACAAATCTTCGATATTAAGAAGCATTAACGCCTTAGAAAAAAAGAGTTTGCTTATTGTCAGAAAAGATAAAACTGACAAACGAAAAAATGTGGTAAGCCTTACGGAAGAAGGAATTGTTTTGGCTAAAAATATTCGTTTGTTAATGAAAAAATCAGAAGATGAGGTGCTTTCTGTTTTTACAGCAAAAGAAAGAATTGAGGCCTTGCAAACCATTAAAAATTATGCTGATAGATTGGAGAGAATATAGAGTATAGAGAATAGAATATAGAATATAGAAGAAAGAAGAAAGAAGAAAGAAGAAAGAAGAAAGAAACTTATGCCGTTGACTAGTAGATTTTAAGACTAAAATCATTTTAATCTGTGGCAAAAAATTATAAAATAAAAAAATGAATAAAAAAGAATTATTAGAAGGACCGATATTGTCTTCATTATTAAAATTAGCTGTGCCTATTATGATTGCCAATCTTTTGCAGGCTGCGTATCAATTGGTTGATGCTTTTTGGGTAGGCCGTTTGGGTGGAGATGCTGTTGCGGCTGTATCTGTTAGTACTCCGGTTATATTTTTAACGATCGCTTTAGGAACGGGTCTTGCCATTGCAGGATCTATTTTAATTGCACAATATTTTGGTGCCGGACAACAGGAAATGGTCAATCATGTGGCAGCACAAACGTTGCTGATGGTGATTTCTGTCTCAGTTGTGTTATCGATTATCGGGTACTGGCTGAGTCCGTATTTTCTGAAGTTGCTTAATGTTACACCAGAGGTTTATAATGATGCATTAGGTTTTATGCGTGTCGCTTTTATCGGATTGGTTTTCAGTTTCAGTTTTATGATTTTCCAATCGGTTATGCGTGGTGTGGGTCGTGTGACTTTACCGGTTTACATTGTTTTGGGAACTGTAATTCTGAATTTTGCGCTTGATCCCTTGTTTATTTTTGGATGGAATTTTATTCCGGCAATGGGTGTAAAAGGTGCTGCTTTGGCAACCTTGTCGACTCAAAGTCTGGCGATCGTTATTGGTTTCTTTATTTTGTTCAGAGGAAAACATGGCATTCATTTGCAGCTAAAAGATTTTAAACCGGATTATAAACACATTAAAAAAGCGTTTAAAATTGGTTTTCCATCGTCTATTGAGCAATCTATGCGTGCGATTGGTATGATGGCGATTACTTTTTTGATTGTGCATTTTGGTACAACAACGGTTGCTTCTTACGGAGCGGGTTCTAATTTAATTCAGCTGATTTTAATTCCGGCCTTAGGGCTTTCTATGGCTATCGCTACTTTAGTGGGTCAAAATATTGGTGCGGGAAATATTGCGCGCGCCGCTCAAATTGGAAAATTAGGGGGGTATTTAGGTTTTGGTTTGCTTAGCGGACTTGGGATTATTGCCTACGCTTTTGCTCCTTATTTAATTGCCTTTTTTGTTCCGAATGATCCCGCTGTAATCGAAGGTGGAACTCAGTTATTGAGAATTACTTGTCTTTCCTGGGGATTTCTTGGTTTACAACTTTGTTTAACCGGAGTTTTCAGAGCCGTGGGAAATACAACGCTTCCAATGATTTTGACTTTGGTTTCGCAATGGGTGATTCAGTTTCCGCTAGCGTATATTTTATCGCATAATACGTCACTTGGTAAAGTCGGAATATGGTGGGCTTTTCCTATCTCATCTGTATTAACGGGATTAATTACGTTACTTTTTTATGCTAAAGGTGACTGGAAAAAAGAACGCTTAACCGGAAAAACAAATAAATTGATTGATAAGGTGGAGAAGGAGATTGTGAAGGAAGGATTTGAGAGTGTTAAGTAAAGGTTCTAAGGTACTAAGATGCTAAGGTTCTGAGGTTTTTTCTGGAGGTTCAAAGGAGCAGAGGGGCAAAGGCTCAGAGGTTTTTTCTGTGAAGGTTCTAAGGTACTAAGATGCTAAGGTTCTGAGGTTTTTTCTTTGAAGGTTCTAAGGTTCTGAGGTGCTAAGGTTCTGAGGTTTTTTCTGGAGGTGCAAAGGAGCAGAGGGGCAAAGGCTCAGAGGTTTTTTCTGTGAAGGTTCTAAGGTTCTGAGCTGCTGAAGTTCTCAGTTTTTGAATAGGCTCCAGCTTTAGCTGGAGTTTGTAGCCAAATTAATTATAAGATATTAACGTAGAGGCGCACAGCAGTGCGTCTCTTTTTTGTTATTTAAAAATGTTTTGAAATTTTAAAACAATAATTGTCTTATGAAAGCCGGACTGCGTGAGGGATAGGAATAAGCTACCGAAGTAGCATGGATAGCCCGACAGCTTTTAAGAAAAGGCCCAATGAACGCAAAGTTGATTGGGCCTTTTTTTAAAAGGTGGCACGTCAAAAATATCAATGTCAATATCAATATCAATGTCAATATCAATGTCAATGTCAATGTCAATATCAATGTCAATATCAATGTCAATATCAATGTCAATATCAAATTTCAATTAGGAAAATTAATAATGACAATAGCTAATAATCAAATTACTCCTGAGTTACTTTTTATTGAAATTGATTTTTGCAATTGTTTACACTCTATTATAATCGGCTTTCCAGTGGACGATGGCTTTTTTTATGGAGTCTCCGGGAAGGCTGTTTTTTATGGTATCTTCGATTAGTGGAATTAATTCGTTATCGGGTGCGAATCTTAGGGCGAATATTTGATCGTCGGTCAATTTGTATTCAAATTCTTCGAATCTTTTTCCGGTTAGGGTGAAATAACGATAACGAAGTTCTAAGCGAACGATTCGGTTTTGCAAAATTAAAGCGTAATGCTGGCGCAACATAAAGGCAAGACAAAACAGAAATATAAAAGCGACACTTATAAAAGCCCAAATTAACGGTTGATCTGTCGTGAATGCCAGGTAAATACTGGCAATGAGAAAGATCGTTAAAATGGGATAATAAACAAAATGATGGGGAGTGTAAAAACGTATGTGGTTGTAATAAGTTTGAATTTTCATAGTTTTTTGGATTTAGATTTAAAGTTAAAAAAAAGAAAAGCTACCCTATGAATAGAATAGCTTTTTTTTCAAAATAAACTAACATAACCAATGTTTCTTATATATAAACCCGAAAGTTTTGCCTTTGGGTTTCTTAATGTTATCTGTATTTTTCAAAAAGCCGTAATTGCATGTAAATCAGTTTTAATGGCTTTATTTCATTTAAGTAAAATTAGATCTAAAGGAGATGTTTTTTGTTATATTTTAATTTGATTATGTTATATGATTTCAATATTTTTTTTGAGAGAATAGAGAGTAGAGAATAGAGAATAGAGAATAGAAAATAGACTTTAGATACAAGAGACAAGATGCAAGAGGAAGGCTTACAGCCTAAAGCTCATTGCTGCTTGCCATTCTTTTAGTTTTGACTGGAAAGATTTTCCTGCGTTGGCGGGGCTGGTTGACGGTAATGTGATGAGATTATACTCTTTTTTTAGGTGCACGTATTTTTTGAAGAAAGCTGCCGCTTTTTGACCATTGAAAAGTATGGTTTTGATGTTTGGATGTTCTGCAAGGAAGGTTTCGAAATCATTGGCAATTTCGTTTTTTATGGCGCTGTCGAGACTTCCTACGCGGTCGCAGAATTGGAGCACGTCCCATAATGCAATATTGTTTTTTTGTAAAAGGGCTTTTCTGGTTTGATAGTCATTTGAGAAATCTTCTTTTAGAATAGGAAACATAAACTTCCAGAAATTATTCTGATTGTGTCCGTAATACTGATTTAATTCTAACGATTTTGTTCCGGGCATTGTGCCTAAAATCAAAATGTTAGCGTCTTGAGAAGTGATTGGGGCGAATGAAAAGCTTTTCATGTTTTGTTTAGATGTTCTCGAAATTAATAACTGTTAAAATAATCATTTATAAGTAATTATAAAACAAATTAGAAAAATTATATAACATTTTTTGCGGCTTGCTAAACGAACTTTGAAGTTCTGGATTTCCTGGTATTCTATCACTTTTTGAATTCTTTTTTACTGAAATCTAAAAACGTTGAATCTCAATTTAATTACACGCAACATGAAAACAGTTATTATTAATACAGAAAAAATTGACGCTATTTTTGAACAGTTACACTCTAATTTTGGAGGAAAGGTAACTTCTGATTTAGATGAATTTACTTTAGAAATTAATAATAGTACTGCCAGAGGATCTATTATTGGTGCTTCTTTCAATGATAATATTTCGTATGTACAGTTCGATATGAATTTTGCTGTTGATGTTCGAATTGATATTACAAATGTAGCGTCATCACCAATTTATTTTGCTTATTGTTCACAAGGAAGCTTGTCACATAGTTTTGGAGTTTCTGGAGAGGAGAGAAGGTTTAAAACTTTTCAAACGGCTATTACTACCTCAAAAGTAAACCAGGATAATGTTTTGTTTTTTGAAAAAGAAAAGAATACAAAATTCACTTTGATTATTGTTGGCACTCAGGCTACTGACCACCAACTCTATGCTCTTGATAATTCATTGAGGGATAAGGTGAAAGAAACTTTTTTTGAAAATAATAATGCAGAGGATTTCTTTTATCTGGGTTCTTACAATCTTCAAATTGCTGAAAAAATAGAACAACTAAATGCTGTAACTCAAACCGGAATTGTTAGAAAATTACTGAAAGAAGGTATTCTGAGAATTATTTTAGCAATGGAAATTCAGCAACATACAGACGATTTGAATGCTTTCTCAAAAGATGCAAATTGTTTGACTTTAAGAGAAATGGAAGAAATAAAAGAGCTTTCAGAATTTATAAAAAACTCTCCGGAAGAGCCTTTTACTATTAAATCATTGAGTAAAAAATCTGGTCTTTCTCCAAATAAATTACAGGAAGGTTTCAAAATGATTCACAACCGCACGGTAAACGATTATATCACCCATATGAGAGTTTTAAAAGCAGAACTTTTAATTAGAACTTCTGACTTAAATATCTCCGAAATAGTATACTGCATTGGTTTTACCAGCAGAAGTTACTTCTCAAAAATCTTCAAACAAAAATTCAATTGTAGTCCTAAGGAGTATAAATTTAATTTGAATCCGCTTGCTATTACTGCTTAGAAAAGTTGCTAAGATTCTGAGGTACTAAGATTCTAAGGTTTTTTCTTAGCTCCTTAGTATCTTAGTATCTTAGTATCTTAGTACCTTAGTACCTCAGAACCTTTAATCACCTTCCAAACCTATAGTACTCCAAATCCTTATTCTTCTTATTATTAAGCGAATCCAATATAGAGTTCATTCCTAAAACGCTAAAGGTTATTCCGTTGCCGCCAAAACCTAAAACGTAATGTTCGTTTTTATCCGGATTTGGTTTTCCGAAATACGGAAGTCCGTCCTGGGTTTCTCCAAAAGTTCCTGCCCAGGAATAATCGATTTTGAAATTAATATCAGGGAATTTTTTCTGAAATTGTTTTAATAAAAACTGTTCTTTTTTAGGTAGTAATTTGTCTCGCCTGACAGGATCTTTAAACTCTTCATCGCCACCTCCCATAATAATGCGGTTATCTGCTGTGATGCGAAAGTAAAAATACGGCTCAGATGTATCCCAGAAAATAGCATTTTTAAAGGAATTGGGTACTTCTGGCAAAGCTTCGGAAGCAATTACATACGTACTTTTAAGATCTACTACTTTTTCGGCTAGTGTTTCCGTGCTTTCATAACCGCTGCAATGTATAATGTGATTTGCAGAGATAAGATGCCTGTTTTCAGTATGCGCTATTAGTTTTTTCGTTTGATTTTGGATGGAGGTAATATTGGTGCGGTCAAAAATTAGCATTCCTTTTTGTTGACAATAATGTAGCAAATCATTCGCCAGGCGATAGGGATCCATAACGGCGGCAGTTTGCGATTCGATCGCTGCCATGGCATTTAATCCCATTTTTTTTAAATCAGATTTCTCAAGCCAGCTGACATTAAAACCATATTGTTTTCGGGTTTTGAATTCGTGTTTTAAATAAGGTATATCCTTTTTATAAGAACAATAATAAATGCTTTTTTTAAACTCAAACTGGCAGTCGCTTTTAATGGTTTCGACTATCGTTCGCAAATCAAAAATAGCTTGTTTTCCATTTTTATAACTTTCAACAGCACATTCTTCTCCTCTTAATTTTATAAGTTCGTGCAAAGGCACATCAATTTCATATTGTAGAAGCGCAGTGCTTGCAGCGGTGCTTCCGTTGCAAATGTCACGACGATCTACAAGGACAACTTTTTTTCCTTCGTTGATTAATTTATAAGCAATAAGAGCACCTGTTATTCCGCCGCCAATAATTAAAATTTCGGTATTTAAATCCTGATCAATAGACGGATAACTGTATTTCATGGCGCTTTTTAAAGGCCAGAAGGTTTCTGTTGAACGAAGTTTCATTTCTTAGTTGGCTTTTTTGCAGCTTTGACAGGTTTTGCAGGTTCAGTAGTTCTTTTAGCAGATTTTAGCTGGCTTCTGTTTTTGTCTTTTCTTTCGTGCTGATCCTGTGCTTCAGCGATTGAATGTGAAGTTCTTATACTTTCATCTTTTTTGGCCAGGTCACTAAGTCTGTGGTAATATTTTTGAACAATAATCATTTCTTCTTCGGTCATACTTTCAATGTCTACCAAGCTGTTGCTTGAATATTCATTTGAAGCCACTAGTTCATTTAGTTTTAATTGAATAGCAAGCGAATCTTTATTTTGCGCTTTCTGAATTAAAAAAACCATAAGGAAAGTGATAATTGTCGTTCCGGTATTAATTACCAATTGCCAGGTCTCAGAATAATTAAAAATTGGCCCTGAAGCTGCCCAAATCACAACAAGTAAAAAAGCACCAATAAAAGCTGGTGTGCTTCCTGCAGCTTTTGAAACATTGGTTGCGAATTTTTCGAAGGCACTAGCGCCTTTTGGTTTTTTCTTTTCCATTTTATTTAACTTTTTGTTTGCTTACTTTTTCTTCCCGTATGACTTTGTTATTTTTTTCGTCATAAACGGCATCATCTATTTTTTGTCCTGTTTTACTAAAAACTTTTATTTTTGGTTCATCATGGGTTCCCGTTATGACAATTGGAAAACCAATAATTCCAAACGGTGGCAATCCCAATCGCATTCTTAAATCTAATAATCCGTCAAAACTTGTTGTACCTTTTATTGTGGGTCTAAAACTGGCCACACTAAAGGTAAAGGGCTCGATATGAATTAAATTATTATCGATTGTAGATTTAACCTGAATTCCTTTCATATCAGGATTGTCTAAACCTTTTTGTCCTGTTTGCGAACTAATTCCATCAAATAATTTTAGACCTTTAACCTGAACATCACGTAAATCTATAGTCCCGCCACCTTCGAGAGATTCGTAAATTGGTCCCATATTTCCGTTTAAATCTCCTTTAACGGTATAATCAACAGAAATAATTCCCTGTGCTTTTTCGGCTACTGTCACCATATCATGAAACATCGGAATTTCTTTGTAGGCTCTTTGTACACTAAAATCTTTAGCTGTAAAATGTGCATCAAAATGTGCCGAAGTTGGCGTTTCGTCTTTATAAGAAGCATTGATTCCTAAAATACAATCGATGATATTAAAAGTGGCGTTATCTAAAAAGAAACCGCCTTTTGCAATTCCGACTTTACCTGAAAGTTTATTTAAAACAAGTCCCTTATATTCGACTTTATCCGCATTTGCAGTAAGCGCGACATTTAAGTTTTTCGGAATAATAACAACCCCGCTCATTTTTGGATGATCTTCTTTAGCATATTCTACTTCGAGGTTGCGGTCTTTATTTTCGCCTTTTTCAAGCGCCATAAATTCATCAACATTAATCAGTTTTGATTTCATGTTGAAGTTTCCACTTAAAGTTCCGTGCGATTCGAGAAAATAATTTATGGTATTCAGAAGATAACCGTTAATATCAAAATCAGATTTTCCGTAAGTAGCATTGAATTTTTCAAACCACATTTTCTCATTCTGAAAACGGAAATTTCCCTGTTTGATAAAGAAGGCCTTCGGAAATAATTCTGATGTTGCTTTGATATTTCTCAACAAGAGAGTTCCGCGATTATCGAGTTTATCATATTGCCCGGTAGTAGCATAACTTTGTCTTCCTATCAAGGAAAGATCGGCTTTGGCATATCCGGTTACATCAAGTCCTTTTTTCGAGAAAACCTGATAGATTCTACCCACGTTCAATTCGCCTTTTATTTTAGCATTATAAGCCAAATCACCGTAATCTGATAAAGTTGCATTTACATACATCGGGTTTCCTTCAAAGACAAAAGAAGCGGGCGCAACGGCAACAATTAAATCCTGAAAAGTTCCTGCTTTGTTTAGTACATTCGCAACAAACGTAATATCGGTAATAGGGTTAGGATAGGATTCGGTTTTTAGCCAGCCCTCACGCAAAGAAATTCCGCCAATGGTTTTAGGAAATAATTTTTTTGACATACTAAAAGAGCCCTTGGCTTTAACGTCTGTTTTTAAAATACCTCTTAAATCAATTGTGTTTAAACCTATTGCGGCATCAACAACGGCAAGATCTAATGCTCCTTTTACGCTGGCATCGACATTCATTTCGGTAAGTCCTTTGCTGCGTAAATAAGCGTTGAAATAATCTTTTTCTCCAACTTTAAATTTTAGAGTTCTCAAATTGATTATTAATTTTTCAGGATCCAGCTCTGGCAATAACGCATTTAAATCCATATTAAAATCAGTCAGCGGAACCGGTGCATTTTGATAATTGATGGCGCCTTTATCAATTTTAAGATTGAAAGCTAAATTTGGTTTTTGTTTTTTTGCCACATTATAATTTCCTTTAAAAGTAAAGAGCAAATCACTTCGCCCGGAAATTTCGGTTTCTTCCAGCCAGGTCAAATATTCAGGTGGCATAACCGATAATAAATCTTTGACAGTTGTATTTTCTGAAGCAGCTTTAATATTGATTTTATAACCATCTCTCAAAATGGTGAATAAGCCCGTAAATTTTAAAGGCAATTTATTGATTTGGAGTTCGTTTTTTTGCAGAATAAAGGAAAGTGCATGTGTATTGATTCGGGTAATTAAATCGGCATGAACTTTTTTTCTTCTCACATAGCCTGTTCGGTCATAATAAAAATCTAGTTTATCAATATCAGCATCCGTACTTAAATCGAAAATATCTTCGCTCAGATTTCCTTTTCCAACATAATTGAAACCGTTTGCATCAACCAAAATTTTAGCCGAACGGTCATTGTATTTAACGTGACAATCTTCAAGGTCGATGCGTTCTAATCGAATCGCAGTTCCTTCCTCTGGCTGGTCTTGATTTTTTATATTTTTTGGATCAGAAATGTAAATATTATAATTAGCTTCTCCTTTTTGATTGACCATTATATTAATCATGGCTTTAGAAACGTATAGCTTGTTGATTTTTACTTCATTGTCAAAAATTAATCGTTTCAGATTAATACCAAAAGCCACTTGTTCTGCTTTTAGTAAAGTATCGTTTCTGAAAGGCGCTGAACCCGTCATTGATAAGTCATCAAGTGATACTGTTAGTGATGGAAAATGGGTAAAAAAAGACAATCGGGACTTCGAAAAATCCATTTTAGTATCAAGACGTTCGTTAGCGATTTTTTTTACTTCGGATGCGACAGTTCCTGGAAATAGTAAGGGGATTAAAAACAATAATAGCAAGATACTTGCTATTACGATTCCTGCTATTTTCAGGATTTTAAGGCTTATATTTTTATAGGAGGCTTTCATGACTATCTTTTTAAATTCTAATTATCCATTTATTGAGATTGTTTTTAATGTATTGAGAAATAGTCTTTTGGGTTTAAAAAGGCATTTTACTTGTTTTAAAAACATCTGAGCTATGTGTTAGAAAAGTTCTTTTATGAGCATAAAAATCTTGTTTCTATGTTGAAAGAAACTAAATTACGATTTAGCTTTATCAGCCGCTTTTTTGGCGTCTGCTTCCTTTTGTTTTTCTTCTTTAGCTTTGTCCTCTTTGGCTTTTTCTTCTTTTTGCTTTTCCTCTTTGGCTTTATCTTCTTTCGCCTTTTGTTCTTTATCTTTCGCCGCTTTTTCAGCTTTTTCAGCTTGTTCTTCTTTTTTATCTTTGGCTTCTTCGGCTTGTTTTTCTTTCTCTTTTTCTTTCTTTTTAAAATAACCTTTAAAAAGGAAATTACTTTTAGCCGCTTCCATATTTTCACTAAAACCTTTGGTACCGCTTTCTAAATTTGATAATGTATTTGAAACGCTATTGGCCATTTTATCATCACGAACCAATCTTGCCAAAGCTCCGTTTCCGTTATTCATACTATGGCTAAAAATGGCTAATTCTTCAGAAATAACGCCTACGTTATCCATGCTTTTTTTGACACTTTTCATAATGTCATTCATTTCGATTCCCTGGATAGAAGCCAATTTTCCTCCGTTTTCAATCTCCTTTGTAGATTTTACACCTGGGGAAATAGTTAAGACTTTATCGCCCATTAATCCATCTGAACCAATACTGGTGCGGGCATCTGTTTTGATGAATTCTCTAACTTCATCTTTTATAACCATTGAAACGACTACCGACGAATCATTTATTAACCTGATTTCTTCGACTGTTCCGATATTAATTCCTGAAAAACGAACATTGTTTCCGACTTCTAAACCGCTTACGGTTTTAAACTGGGATGTAATGTTGAATGTCGAGCCAAAAAGGTTTTTTTGTTTTCCAATAAAGTAAACTGCCAGTATAAAAAGCAGCGAGCCAATTGTTACAAACATTCCTAATTTCCAAGTATATCCAGATTGCTTCTCCATGATTTCTAATAATTTATTTTTTTGGTTTATTCAAAAAAAGAGCGAACCCATTCGTCTTCGTCTTTTTCTAGTTCTTCGTATGTTCCTTCAGCGTGTATTGCACCATCTTTCAAAACCATAATTCGGTCGGCTGTGAGTTTTGCACAAGCCATATCGTGTGTAATGATGATAGAGGTCGTTTTTTGCTTGTGTTTGATATCTAATATTAATTCGCTGATTTCTCTCGATGTTATCGTGTCTAAACCTGTTGTAGGTTCGTCGTATAAAATAATTTCCGGCTTTAAAATTAAAGTTCTGGCCAAGCCAATTCTTTTCTGCATTCCTCCCGATAATTCAGAGGGCATTTTGTCAATTGCATCACCTAATCCAACGTTTTCCAGAGCTTCCATTACTTGACTTTCAACTTCTTCGACCGTCAATTCGCTTTTGTGTTTTTTTAAAGTGAAAGCTAGATTTTCTCTAACTGACATGGAATCGTATAAAGCACCACTTTGGAATAAAAAACCAATGCGGACTCTGATCTCGTTTAATTCCTTTTTACTCAGATTCAGTACATTTTCATTAAACACTTTAATTTCGCCTTTATCGGGTTCAATCAAGCCTACTATACATTTGATTGTAACTGATTTTCCAGAACCGGAACGGCCTAAAATCACTAAATCTTCGCCTTTATTGACCGTTAGGTTTACGCCTTGTAAGACCTTATTGTCTTTACCAAAAGTTTTGTGCAAATCCTTGATTTCAATCATAGGAGTTTTGACTTTTTCTTTTGTTTTTGGTTCTATATTTTCTTTCTCTTTAATCATTACACAAAAAATAAATCGGTTATTTGAACTGCGACCATATCCAGAATAAAAATGGCTAAAGATGCCGTTACCACTGCGGAATTTGCTGCTTTACCTACACTTTCAGTTCCATTTGCGGCATTAAATCCTTTATAACATCCAATCATTCCGATAAAAAATCCGAAGAAAAATGTTTTAATTGTAGCTGGAAACAGATCCAAAAACTCGAGTGATTGAAAAATTTGAGTCATATATCGGTATAAATTCACATCGCCATGAATATTAACCCCAATGTAACCTCCAAAAATTCCGACAGCATCTGCAAAAAATACTAATAACGGAACCATTAAAGTGCAGGCTAAAATTCGTGTTACAACCAAGTAATTATAAGGATTAATAGCGGAAACTTCCATCGCATCGATTTGTTCTGTTACTTTCATGGAACCTAATTCGGCACCAATTCCCGAAGAAATTTTTCCAGCACAAATCAATGCCGTAATTACCGGTGCAATTTCTCTTATCAGCGAAAGCGCAACCATTCCGGGCAACCAGGATTCTGCTCCAAATTTGACTAAGGTTGGTCTGGATTGTAAGGTAAGTACCAAACCCATAATAAAACCTGTTATCGCAACTAATGGCAATGACTTATAGCCAATAACATAACATTGTTTCAAAAGCTCTTTGGCCTCATAAGGAGGAACAAAAACCTCCTTAAAAAACTGCTTTGCAAACAAGGTTGCATTTCCTATTTCGGTGAATGTATTTCGTAAAGTGAGAATCATAGATGTTCTTGTTTTTGTTTGAAAACCGCTATATATCAGCTTTTTATAAAATTGACTATACCTTGATTTTCAAGTAATAAAGTTATCTTAAAACCCAAGAAACACCATTACAGAACTTTGTAGGAACTTTATATAATTAACATTGAAAAACACAATAATTGTGAGGAATTAACGTTAACTGAAAACTTTTTAAAAACAAAAAATCCCTTCTTCGAAAAAAAGGGATTTTCTGGGTTTATAACATTTTGGCCAGTTTTATTGCCGTTATGATATTAAGAGTTAATTGCTACACCTGAATTTGATTTCATTAACGGAATAACTTTAGTATCAGATAATTTAAGATTTTCCATTATTAATCGGGATGTTAAATAACATACTGTTGATTCTGCACCCTGGTTTAAGTTTACATTTTCTTTTTCAAGGCCATCATAACCACCACCGCTTACCGGATTATACATCATTTGATTTAAGTGATTTTTTCCTAAAAACCAGTTAAAGGCCGTTTTCATTTTATGTTTGTATTCCGGCGTTCCAAAAGCATCGTAAAACGAATTCAGCGTATGAATGGTGTATGCCACATCAATTGGCTGTTCGCCATATTCTTTTGCTTCTGAACCTCTGTGCAGCCATCCATTATTAGAAATAACTTTGAAGTTTTTATTGATAAACATTTTCGACATTAAGAAGTCCAATGAATCCATTGCTACTTTCTTGTAAATAGGCTTGTTGGTTACTAAATAGGCAAACAACATTGATTCTGGCAAAATTCCATTTCCGTATGTCATATAATTTTCAAACCATTTCCAATCACTTGAAGCGTGAATTTCATAGTTAGAAAGCAATTTTGCATTCAATTTATTGATAATCGCTGCTACATATAAATTAGGAATAGTAGAATGATATAAATAAAGTCCTTTTGTTGCAAAACCAATCGAACGTGGCGACTGAATAGTTTCTGCCCATTTTAAGGAATTCAATAAAACTTTTGATGCTTTTTTAGAAATAGATTCAGGTAAAATATCACTCATTGAAACTACAGTTCCTAAGGCCCATAAACCTCTTGCATTTGAATCTTCCAAATTAACCTCGGCATTTTGTTCAATATGTTCTCTGTTTTCCTTATCGACATAATTGATGAAATTTCCTTTTGGTTGTTGACATCTCTCAATAAAATCAAGATAGATTAAAATATAAGGCAGATCCTCTTTGTCTTTTGTCAGTTTATAATGCATGCAGAAAGCAATTAAAGCTCTTGCATTATCATCTAAAGTATAACCTGATTCAAGATCTGGAATTGAAATTTTACTGAATTGAATGATTCCCAAATCGGTAGTTAATTTTTTGATATGTCGTAACTGAATTGAAGGATAGCTAAATTTAATTTCGGCTGTATTCTCCATTAAGCTTTTATAGGTATTCATGTGTGTAATCGCTACATTTTCCCAGGAAGAGGCACGTGTTTTTGTAAAGGCGTTAATTCCCATTTCTCTACGCAAATTATCATCTGAAAGTAACTTGATTGTTGCTTCTGAGAATTGATCTACGTTTCCGATATCAACCAGAATTCCACAATCTGAAGTTAACACTTCTAAAGTGTGCGGAATTTTTGAAGCCACCATTGGACAGGCACAACTCATGGCATAAGAAAAAGTGCCACTTACAGCCTGATTTGGATCTTTGGAAGTAAACAAATAAACATCAGTTGCCTGTAAGTATTCTAAAAGTTCGTTTGTGTCGAGATACTCATTGATAAAACGTACGTTGTCTTTTAAACCTAAATCGGCCACTATACCTTCTAATTTGTCACGATAAGCATCAACACCATCTTTTATTAAATTTGGATGTGTTTTTCCGATAACCAAATACAAAACATTTGGTTCTTTTTCGATAATTTTAGGCAGAGCCTGAAGTCCTGTTTCAATATTTTTACCTTCTCCTAAAAGTCCAAAAGTTGAAAGTACTTTTCTGTCCTGAATACCGAATTTTTGTTTCGCCTGATCGGGAGTTTCATAAATTACAATGTGAGTTCCGTGTGGTACACAAGTAATAATTTCTTCAGCAATGTCATAATCTCTCATCAAAATTTCTTTTGATTGATTCGTCATTACAAAAACGGAATTACTGTAACTCAACAATAATTTTACGAAGGTTTTCAATTCATTATTCGGATTTTGAATAACAGAATGAAAAGTATAAGTAACCGGTTTTTTGATTACGTTTAAAAAGTCTAGCAAATAATCACCATAATTTCCTCCAAATAAACCAAATTCATGTTGAATATGAACCAGTTTTACCGATTTGTCGTTATTGATTTGTTCGGCAACTTTAGCATATTCGGCTTTATCTTTTGTGTTTAAAGTAAACGCTTGTGTTGGTTTTACCTTTGGCTCATTGACCAATTCACAAATTTCACAAGTTACTGATTTACCAAAAACATCTGTAATTCCTTTAATGGTATCCTGCGTATAAGTAGCTATTCCACATTGCGTTGGTGGAAATGTTGATAGAAAAACTATTTTCGATTTATTTGTTATCGTTTTCATTGGGATGCTGTTTTAGTTCGTTTAATAAGTCGTTTAGGTTCAAAGAGGCCACCGCAATCTTGTCATCGGCGGCACCGTAATAAATATATAATTGGTCTTCAAAAATGGCTGTCCCCGTCGGGAAAACCACATAATTGACATAACCGTGTCGTTCGTAATATTCTGCAGGCGTAATAATTGGTTTTGGCAATCGGCCTATAACTTTCTGCGGATTTTCAAGGTCTAATAAAACTGCCGAAGCATGATAAACCAATCCTTTTTCTCTTTTTTCTGCTGAGTGATAAATTAACAACCATCCGTCTTTAGTTTCAATAGGAGGAGCTCCCGGACCAATATGACTTGTTTCATGTTCGTACTTAGGTTCCAATACTACATAATCAGGAAGATTCTCTAAATACGTTTTCCAATATTCTGGTGTCAATTCACTTTTTTTCTCATAAGAGAAAATTTGAATGGATGGAAATAATCGGTGTAAACCCACAAATTTTCCATTTATTTTCTTCGGAAAAAGCACCACATTCTTATCCCAAACCAATAGATGCTCTTTCATTGTATGCGTCAAAGGATAGTTTCTTGCTGTATTAACAGCTACTATTTTTGCAACGCTGGAATTCTGTAAATGATTTTTAATATAATTTGTAAAATCATGTAATAAAAACTTTGGCGTTATAATTCCTTTCTTTTTAAACTTAACGAGGTCTTTTGATGTAGCCAAAGCGCCACTGGCATTTATACCGTCATAAGTAACATACGTCATATAAAAAGTATCATCAATTTTTGTGATACGCGGATCTTCGACACCGTGAATTTCATAAATATATTCTGGTACAAAAATCGGTTCAGTATGTCTTTCAACCAGAGTAGTCGGACCTTCAAATCGACAATATCCTATAGTTGAAAAATTTCCCCTTTTAGCAGCTCTGTAAAAAATGTGTACTGTATTTCCATCTTGGTAAATTGCCGGATTTAAAACGCCCAATTCCTCAAAAGCAAGATCTGTCTTTTCTAAAATCACGCCGAGTTTTGTAGCTATAATGGTTTCCGTTGCTGCTAATTCCATATGTTTCTGTTTTATAAGATAAAATTACTTTACGAATACAGGCATAATTGATCCAATCGATCAAAAAATTGACTCAAAAGGATAGATGTGGGAATTATATAATAAGAAGAGGGGGATTATAAAATTAATGTAAAAAACTGACTAATAGAGTATTGCAATACCAAATAAATGTTAATATTAAAACCTTTTATACTATTCATAAAAAAAGCGAAACCAGATTATTAGTTTCGCTTTTTTTGATAGTAAAATTTTTATATCTGTAAGTTTTACGCTTCAGGTTTTTAGTCGCAGTCTCAGTCTTAGTTTTCAGTGGCAGTTTACAGTCTCAGTTTTCACTGTTTACTGCGACTGTGACTGCAAACTTTTCAACAGTCTCAGATTTCACTGTTTACTCCGACTGTGACTGTACACTTTTCAACAGTCTCAGTTTTCACGGTCTACTGTGACTGCGACTGAAAACTGCGACTGTGACTACAAACTTTTCAACAGTCTCAGTTTTCACGGTCTACTGTGACTGCCACTGAAAACTGCCACTGAAAACTGCCACTGAAAACTGCGACTGACAACTCCTAATGACGTAGCGAATAATGCTTCTTTGTAATAAAGGCAATTGGAATTCCGATGCAAAATATCAAAATTATAATAGAAAGAAATAGAGGAAAATCAAGATGTTTTTCGGGTAGAACAGGAAATACTGTTGGTAAAACTACCAGATTCATTATGATCCAAACAAAAATGCCATATAAAATGCCGGATAATAAAGTATTCTTTTTTAGAAAAGTGAAGTACGGATAGATAGTAAAATAAAACCAGGCAAAGGTCAACGCTATCAAATAATGTAATAATAATCCATACAGCGCCATTTGTGATCCGCCGGAATAGGCATCTTTTTTAAATATCCCGGAAGCTATGGATTGAAGGATTTTAATAGCAGTCGTTTTTTGCAAGACAACGGCATAAACTATAATTGCAGCAAGCATGTCGAGCGTGCCGGCAATTAAACCAGATAAAAAAATTGTTCCGTTTTTTGATTTCATATGTGGTTTGAGGTTTGGTTTTGAAAGTTTTGGTGTTATATTTTGTTCACTATTTTATAAATCTCATTCAATTGATGCGTATGTCTTTGCGTGTGGATAAGTGCGAAAGAAAGCCATTCCAAAATAGTAAATTTTTCAAATCCGGGAACCTGAGAGTCAAGACAAGTCAGGGTTAAATCGTGGATTGCCGATAATGTAAGTAAATCAGCTTCTTTATTAAGAAGTTCCAATGTTTGCTCACCTTTATTGTAATCGATAATTTCAGGTAATAAATAATCTGGAGCGTTCATTTTTATGTTGAAGTTCAAAAACAGCGCTTCAATATCTTTAATGTACAAATCAGGTGTGCGGGTAGTTTCTTCTGTTTTTCCCAGAAATAATGCTGCATACCCAGAACAGGCCTTAAGAATATGTTGCGTGGTTTGTCCTGCCGTCCAGCTTCCTTCATAAGGAACCGTATTCAACTCGGTTTCAGAAAACTTAGAATGGATTTCGCTTAAATTTTTGAATGTTTCGACAATGTTGGTTTGAAGTGTTGTTTTCATCTTTTTGATTTAAATTGTGAATTCATTTACTGATGTGATCCACCAGACATTTCCAAAAGGATCTGTTACGCCGCAAGTACGGCCATATTCCTGATCGCTTAATCCCATCAATTCTGTTGCGCCTTCCTCTAATGCTTTTTTGAAACTTTCGTCGGCATTCGGAACATAGACAAATAAGTTTGCCGTTTGCGGTTTCCAATCGTTAGCGGTATCGGCAAACATAATAGTGCTACCGTGAATATTAATTTCAGCATGCAATGCAGTTCCGTCATCGCGCAATTGAGGTGCGTGTAAAATAGTAGCATTAAAAACGTTTTTTGTGAAGTCGATAAATTGTAATGCACCATCTAAAATTAGATATGGCATTATCGTTTGATGGTTTTTTGGAATATTCATTTTTTGTGATTTGATGATTAGCGATTACCCAAATTTACAATTTTAAATTAAATATTTAAAAATCAAATGATTATGTTTTGATCTGTTAGCTTTAATTTTTTTTAAAAAAATCTAAACACATAGAAATATAGATTTTATATATAAAAAAGGCAACAAAAAAACTAGTTGTTACTACATAGTTAATGTGTCTTTATACTAGTGAAATGACTTTTTAAGATTCCTAAGCGCTATGTTTCTATGTGTTAAAATGAATTATAATCAAATGATTATGTTTTTGTCACAAAAGCACTTCGCAATGAAATCCCTACGAATCAAGAAGTTCGATAATTTTTTTATGTGAAATGGAAGCACCATGAATGCGCAGGATTTTATCACAATCTTCCAAGTCAAAATTGATAGCACTGTTTGGAAAATGCTCAAGAAGTTTCCCCACAATCACAATAGACTGCTCGACTTCCTGAACATTTGTTTTGAAAACTTCTATCATCGCCTAAAAGTTTATAACGCAATATTTTTATAGCGTTCGATTTTATGATAATAATGATACGATATAGCCAGAATCACTAGAAAGATAAGTGGGAAGAAAGATTGAAAATTAATTCCGTCAACAGCAAAATGGCTTATAGACGCAAATATGAAATCAAAACCAAATCCGGCATAAGCCCATTCTTTAACGTTCTTAGGAATCTGTGGAATTACCAGAACTAAAACACCTAAAATTTTAAAGACAACTAAAGCATTCCCAAAATATTCCGGGTAACCTAAATGTCGAATTCCCTCTTTAGCCATTTCAGATTGAGAAGTCAAGGCCGGCATAACACCTTCAAACAGGAAAATAATAATTGTAGTAATCCAGAAAATAATCTTTGCTTTTTTCATGTGGTTTTTGTTTTAAATAGTTATCAGTTAATTATTTAATACAAATCTACTAATGTTATTTTTCTTACGGAATAGTTATTTACGACTATTTTAGGGGCATTTGGGACATTTGGTAGTTTTCAGTCCCGGTTTTCAGTTTTATGAGGAGAGAATAGAATATAGAATATAGAGAATAGAGGCAAGAAACAAGAAGCAAGAGAATAGAATATAGAATATTGATGAAAGAAGCACAAAATCTGCTGGATCTGCAGAATCTGCGAGAGTTTTTTTTTAACACAGTAACCACACAGTTTGTCATCCCGAGGGACGAGGGATCCCCGCAAGAAACTCCACAATCAAAATCGCCAATCTTTGTCGAGCTACTCGCGGGGATCCCTCGTTCCTCGGGATGACAAAAATGGCGATAACCTATGAAAGCAATAAAAGATAAACAAAGAATCCGCCAAAAACCGCGTCATCCGTGTTCCATTATCGACAGTATCCAAAATAAAACTTTGCGAACATTGCGTAAACCCTTAGCGCCCCTTGCGGTTAAGTCAAAAAAAAACGCTGCAAAACCGAAGTCTCACAGCGTCATCTCAAATAAATAATTAAAACGGGTATTATCTCCAACCACCACCCAATGCGCGATATAACTCGGTATTGGCAGAAAGTTGTGCTCTTTTTATATCAGCTAACTCTAATTCGCTTTGCAATAAACTTGCCTGCGCAGAAAGTACTTCAAGGTATTCTGCCATTCCGTTTTTGAATAACAGATTGGCATTTTTAATTGCTTGTTGCAGCGTTTTTACGCGTTCTTGCAAGAAAGCTTCTTGTTGTTGTAATTTTTCAACAGCAACCAAAGCATCTGCAACTTCACTAACGGCTACTAAAACAGATTGTCTGAAATTGATAACCGCCTTTTCTCTTTCAACAACAGCAATATTATACTGTGTTCTTATTCTTTTATTGTTCAATAAAGGCTGCGTTAAACCTCCGGCAACCGTTCCGAATAATGAAGCCGGAATAGTAAACCAATTGCTTGCTTCGAATGAATTCACACCACCTTGCGCCGTAATTCTCAAGGCTGGATAAAAATCGGCTTTTGTGATTCCGACATTGGCATTAGCTACTTTTAAAGCCAATTCGGCACTTTTTACATCCGGTCTTCTGCTTACTAAGGATGACGGAATTCCGACAGCGGCATTGTTTTTTACAGCAATAGTGCTCAAACGAATCGTTCTTTGTTTTGAATCAGGGAAAGATCCTGTCAATACACTCAAAGCATTTTCCTGGATAGCAATGTTTTGTTCCAATAGCGGAATCAATTGCGCTGAGTTTAATTTCTGCGCTTCCGATTGTTGAATAGCTAATGAAGTAACTTGTCCGGCATCATATTTTAATTTGATGATACTGGTTGTACTATCATTCAGTTTTAGGGTTTGTCTGGCAATTTCCAATTGTGCATCCAACATCAAAAGATTGTAATATCCTTTAGAAACATCGGCAACAATAGTGGTTTGCAATGCTTTTTTTACCTCTTCAGATTGAAGATATTCAGCAAAAGCGCCTTTTTTCTGATTCTTGATTTTTCCCCAAATATCAGCTTCCCATGAAAGCGTTGCTCCGGCTGTAAAATCATTAATGTGATTTTGCCCTAAAGCCTGACCCAGGTTTTTCCCCGTAAAACTATTGTCTGACGGATTGCTGGTACTTGCAGTAACACCCAAATTTATCTGAGGAACATTATTCCATTTTGATTGTGTGAATCGATATTGTGCAATTTCAATGTTTTTGGTAGCGATTTGTAAATCGTTATTTCGAACTACCGCACTGTCAATAAGCTTGATAATATCTTTCTCTGTAAAGAAGTTTTTCCACTCCAAATCGGCAATACTCGTCGTATCTTTTGAAACCGATGCATTCCTGAAATTCTCAGGAAGTGCATCTTTTGGAGTTTCAATATCC
Source organism: Flavobacterium frigidimaris (assembly GCF_002217275.1). Taxonomy (NCBI): domain Bacteria; kingdom Pseudomonadati; phylum Bacteroidota; class Flavobacteriia; order Flavobacteriales; family Flavobacteriaceae; genus Flavobacterium; species Flavobacterium frigidimaris. The sequence continues at coordinate 92,028 of NZ_MUGV01000020.1, read as the reverse complement.
TTCGAAACAGAACAGGATATCAATGTGGTGATCAAAATAGCGACCATCACGATTTTGGTTATATACTTTTTCATTTTATAAGTTGTCATTAAATTTCTGTACAAGTATCTTTTTTAGTTTCAAGATCTCTTGAGATTCTGTACGATATATAGCCGATGCCGAAAATGATGGCCACCAGAATTGTCGTTATATAATTTTCCATATTTATTTTTCTTCTTCGTTATGAACTACTGCTACCGGTTTTCCGGTAACTTTTTCTTGTAAATGTTGGAATACGATGAATAAAACCGGGATGATTAACAACCCTAGAATTACTCCTGAAATCATACCTCCGGCGGCACCAATACTAATAGAGTGGTTACCTTGTGCTGATGGTCCTTTGGCACTCATCATCGGAATTAATCCTACTACGAAAGCCAGCGACGTCATGATAATTGGACGTAAACGTAATTTGGCTGCATCGATAGAAGCTTTAACCAAGGCCTGTCCGGATTTTCGTTTCTGGACGGCGAACTCGACAATCAGAATCGCATTCTTGGCGAGCAATCCAATTAACATTACCAAGGCAACTTGTACATAAATGTTATTTTCAATTCCTGTTAAACCAATGGCTACGAATACTCCAAAAATTCCTGCAGGTATAGATAAGATTACTGCTAAAGGCAAAATGTAACTTTCATACTGTGCGGCAAGTAAGAAATAGATGAATATCAAACACAGTAAGAAAATAGTTGCCGATTGACCTCCGGAAGAAATTTCTTCACGGGTTTGTCCTGACCATTCATAACTATATCCTGCAGGTAATTGTTGTTTTGCCACTTCTTCAATCGCTTTGATGGCGTCTCCTGAACTAAATCCTGGTTTCGGAATCGCATTAATCGAAATCGAATTAAACAAGTTGTATCTCGAAGCGGTTTCAGAACCATAAATACGGCTTAGTTTTACTAAAGTGTTTATCGGAACCATTTCGCCATTTTTGTTTTTCACAAAAACTCTGTCAATTGCTGAAGGATCTGCTCTGTCGGCAATATCAGCCTGAACTACAACTCGGTAATATTTACCAAATCTATTAAAGTCAGAGGCTTGTGCACTACCAAAATAAGCCTGCATTGTTTGAAGGATATCTTTTACTTTAACACCTAACTGATCTGCTTTTTCGTCATTGATATCTAATTGTAATTGAGGATAATCGGCTTTGAAAGAGGTAAAGGCTACAGCAATTTCAGGGCGTTTCATTACTTCACCAATAAAGTTTTGTGATATTCCACTAAACTTATCCAGTTTACCTCCGGTTTTATCCTGAAGAACCAAATCCAATGCCTCAACGTTACTAAATCCGGGAACAGTTGGGAAACTAAATACGAAGAAACTTCCTCCGGAAATCGCGCCCAATTGGCCACGAACCTGATTCATGATTTCGTCAATATTTTTAACCTCGCCACGTTCTTCATTTGGTTTAAGCAATACGAATACTACGGCTGATGATGGGCTTGTAGAATTTGTCAATAAGTTGAAACCTGAAATAGCGGTTACAAATCGTGATGCATCTAATTTTTTTAATGTGTTTTCTGCTTCTGTCATTACTTTCTGAGTTCCGTCTAATGATGTTCCGGAAGGCGTATTAACAGCAATTGCAATAAAACCTTGATCTTCTGTTGGGATAAACCCGGCAGGAGTAGTTTTTACCATTACAATTGTAGCGAAAGTAATTAAAGCCAATCCACCTAAACTAACCCATTTGTTGCGAATTAAGAATTTTAATCCCCCAACATAACGGTTGGTCAATGCTTCAAAACTATTGTTGAATCCGGTAAAGAATTTCTCTTTAAATCCTTGTTTTTTGTATGGCGCATCTCCTTCGTGTGCAGCATGATTATCTTTTAAGAATAAAGCGGCAAGGGCAGGTGATAATGTTAAAGCGTTTACGGCTGAAATTACAATTGCAATCGCCATCGTAAAGGCAAACTGACGATAGAAAACCCCGGTTGAACCTTCCATAAAACCGACCGGCAGGAATACAGCAGCCATTACCAGCGTAATCGAGATAATAGCACCCGTTATTTCGTGCATTGCTTCATGTGTGGCTACTTTTGGAGACAGATGTTTGTGCTCCATTTTCGCATGCACGGCTTCGACGACGACAATCGCATCATCCACCACAATACCAATCGCCAGAATTAAAGCGAAAAGCGTTAGAAGGTTGATCGAAAAGCCGAATAACTGCATGAAGAAGAACGTTCCTAAAATTGCTACAGGTACAGCAATGGCCGGAATTAATGTTGATCTGAAATCCTGCAAGAAGATAAAAACAACTATAAATACCAGTATAAAAGCTTCAATCAAAGTATGTTCAACCTGTTCGATAGATTGGTCAAGAGATACTTTTGTACTGTAGAAAATATTGTGTTTTATTCCTTGTGGGAAATCTTTAGAGGCTTTCACCATCAATTTATTAATCGCAATCTGAATTTCATTTGAATTAGAACCTGCTAACTGAATAACACCAATTACAACTCCTTTTTTACCGTTCAAACGAGTTAAACTGTTATAAGAGTAAGCACCAAGCTCGACTCTGGCAACATCTTTTAAGCGAAGGATAGAACCATCTGCATTCGAACGAATGGCAATGTTTTGATAATCCTCCGGTTTAGTAAGTTTCCCTTTGTATTTAATTACGTATTCAAAAACTTCTTTACTTCTTTCACCAAATTTACCCGGCGCAGCTTCCAAACTTTTGTCCTGAATAGCGGCCATAACTTCATTTGGCGTCACATTGTAAGTCGACATTTGAGTTGGGTTTAACCAAACTCTCATCGAGTAATCTTTAACTCCACCAAAAATACTGGCAGAACCTACACCCGGAATACGTTTGATTTCCGGAATAATATTAATTTGAGCATAGTTGGCAACAAAAGTCTGATCGTATTTCGATTCGTCTTCTGTGTACATACCAATCGCCATGATGAAACTGTTTTGTTGCTTCGCGGTAATTACACCTTGCTGAACAACCTCTGCAGGCAACTGACTTGTCGCCTGAGCAACTCTGTTCTGCACGTTAACTGCGGCCTGATCGGCATCTGTACCTAATTTAAAGAAAACAGTAATTGCAAGTGTACCATCGTTACTCGCTGTTGAACTCATGTACGTCATGTTTTCAACACCATTTATAGACTCTTCCAGAGAAGGCGCAACCGAACGTAAAACTGTTTCGGCATTCGCTCCCGGATAAACCGCCGTAACCAAAACCGAGGGAGGCGCAATATCAGGAAACTGTTGTAAAGGCAATTTTGTAAGTCCAAGTACACCCAGGATCACCAATAAAATGGAGATTACGGTTGCCAGTACAGGTCTTTGTATAAATATTTTGAACATTGTCGTAAAAATTATTTTTTGTTAATTATTTGGGCAACTTCAGCAGTCGATTTTTGAGGCTGGATAACTTGTCCTTCCTGAAGTTTGTCGATTCCGCTTAAAACAATTTGGTCGCCAGATTTTACACCTTCGCCAATAAGATAGTTAGTTCCGCTTTTACCAATAATCGTGATTGGCATTTTGTTTACTTTATTTCCTTTGTTCAGGGTATAAACAAACACTTTATCCTGCATTTCGATAGTAGCCGATTGTGGTACCAGAATCGCATCGTCATGATTGATTCCTAAACGAATTTTTCCTGTATTTCCAGAACGTAATGTTCCGTTTGCATTAGGGAAAGTTGCTCTTAAAGTAATCGCACCGGTGTTTTTATCAAATTGACCATCTACCATATCAATTTTTCCTGTTTGTGCATAAGCATTATTATCAGCCAAAATCAAAGTTACAGGAGGTAATTTTTTGATTTTATCACCCAATGTATTTCCGGCATATTGTGTTTTGAATTTGATGAAATCAGTTTCACCAAGAGAGAAGTAAACAAAAACTTCGTGTACATCTGAAAGTTTGGTTAACGGTTCAATATCAGTAGCCGAAACTAAACTTCCTTGTTTTTTAGGCAATCTTCCTATGTAACCACTAACAGGGGCTGTCACATTAGTATATCCTAAATTAATTCTGGCAGATGCTACCATTGCTCTTGCTTGCTCGATATTAGCAGCAGCAATTTTTTGAGAAGCTTTAGCTGTTTTCAATTGATAATCAGAAACTACTTTGTTTTGTACTAAAGGAGTTAATTTATCAACTTCTAACTGTGCATTAATCAAAGCCGCTTCAGAAGCATGAAGGCTGGCCAAAGCATTGTTCAATTGCTCACGGAAAGGACGTTCGTTTATTTTGAATAAAGTTTGACCTTTACTTACATAAGCACCTTCGTCTACTAAAACGCGATCAAGGTTTCCGCTTACTTGTGGACGAATCTCTACGTCTACAGTTCCTTGTATCGAAGCTGGATATTCAGCATCCGTAACAGCATCAGAGTTTTGAATCGCTAAAACTGGCAAGAGTGGAGCTGCCGGAGCAGGAGCCTGCGCTTTATCGGCACAACTGCTTAGTACAAGTGCCAGAATAAAACTGGTTATAATTACATTTTTCATTTTCATATTGGTTTTAATTTGTTGGACATTCATTTGAGTTAAAATCTTTTGTAATCTGGCATTCCGGGTATTCATGTTTAATTGAATTAAATTATCTAACGTTGTTAAGTTAAAGGGCGCAAAATTCCGTATAGTGAGCCCATTGCGATTCCTTAAGAAATCGGTATTAAATTATTTATCACTGTTAAGTAAATAGTAAAAAAAGGTTACTAAATTACTCTAATTAAATTTCCTAACACTGTTAAGTGAAATGGAAAATTTTTTTACTGTATTGATTTAATGATACCACCAATCGCATCTTTCAGGATTTGATTGTTGATCGTTTCCATTACTTCGCTTTTGTTAATAATGTTAATCGCAATTAAACCGTGAATAACAGAAAAGAAAGTAAAATATTTTTGTTTGATAACTTCAGGGCCGGGGTTACTGTTTTTCATAATTTCAGCAATCACCGCGGTGAATAAATTATAAGGTGCTTCTGCAGCCGAACATTGCTGAGAACAACAATTCATTTGCACACCAAACATTACCTGATACATTTCAGTATCTGTAAAGGCAAAATCCCAATAAGCCATCCACATGGCTTCAATTTGGTCTTCCGGTTTATCAAATTTTGCTTTGGCACTTTGCAATTCCTTCGCCAATTTAATAAAACCTTTACCGGTTAATTCGTTTAAAATAGCCTCTTTATTCGAGAAGTATTCGTAGATAATAGGGGCAGTATATTCAATTTTGTCAGCAATCTTTCGCATACTCAGACCTTGCCATCCTTCTTCTTTTACGATAGAATAAGCAGCTTCAAGAATATTATTTCTTGTCTCTTCTTTTTGTCTTAATATACGATCTTTACTTGCCATTTTGATGAGTATTAAATAATCTAACACTGTTAGGCAAATGTAATACCGATTTTCTGATTATAATATAAATTCGTTATAATTTTTTCTTATCATAACATAGATACTGAAAAATAAGGCTTTCCAGAGGTTTTGAATTATAAAATATTTTGATTTTAATGAAATTTGAATCCCTTTTTAACATTTTTTAAGATTTACTAATTCGCAAAAACGTCGTCAAAAGTAAAAAGGAGAAATAATTTGATTTAAACCTTATAAATTTTCAGGAGCAGAAATTTCAATTTCATAATACGTTTAGTCCCGCTATCCACTATATTCCCGATTAACAAAAACTACGGCTAAAAAGCCTTGTTTTTCTAAATCGGGAGATACCGCTTCAAATGAAATTCACTGAACTCCGATTAAAATAAATGCTAAGTGAAGTAATCGGGGCTAGACGAGAGGTTTAATTTTCATAAGACGATAATCAAAAAAATACAAAACCTAGACTGGACTGAAGTCCAGCTCTACAATATCGATCATTCCTACGGAATTTTAAAATCTATGTGCGTAATCAAAAAGAGCCAGAGGCTCTAATAATATTGTAGGGCTGGACTTTAGTCCAGTTGAGATGTATATAATTAAGAAACGCTATACAAAGCCATTATTTTTTCATTGACAGCATTATAAAAAGGAGTTTCAATTCCGTATTTTTTGGCATTTTCAATAACAAAATCAACCAGAAATTGTTTTTCAGTTTTATTGTTGTTTTCAAAATCCAGTTGCAAAGACGATTTCGATTCAAACGGAAATTTAGTCAATAAACCTTTGGCGGTTTCAATGTCTTCGTTGGTCAGATTTATATTGTTTTTGAGTGCAAGAGATTGAATCTCAATCATCATATTTTCCAGAATATGCAGTAAGTTTTGATCTTCCAAAAGTTGCCCAAAACTAACTTTATAAGCAGAAGTTATAGCTGCAACCGGTGCAACGAACAAGTATTTCTTCCACAGTGTTTCGTTAATGTTTTCCAGATACGTAATATCTAAACCTCCGGCTAGTAATAAGTCTATTAAAGGTTTATTTTCTTTTCCACCAACGAAAATCTTTCCTGGTCCGCCAACATGTTGTACATGTCCCGGTTTCTTAACATTAGAAGCAACATAAATACAGCCTTCCATAATTTGTCCTGTTTCAGGCAAAGTCTCACGGATAATTTCTTGGGCATTTACTACATTTTGCAAAGAGATAATAATCGTTTTCTCATTTATACAATCTTTATAAGCAGATAAAACCTCTTTTATAGAATAAGATTTTGAAGTAAGAATCAAAACATCCAAAATTCCTATTTCTCTTGGATTATCAGATATCAAATCAGGAAATATAGTTTCCTTTTCACCTTTAGATTCAAATACTAAACCTTCCTTTTCAATGTTGCTTTTGGTTTCGCCTCTGCAAATAAAAATGATTTTTGTGCTACTGTCTTTGTATTTTTTTGCCAACGGAGCACCAACAAATCCGCCGATTCCACCAATTCCAAGAATTCCTATTTTTATTGTTTCTGAGTTCATGTTGTCGTTTTAGGTTTTTAATTATCGATGCAAAGTAAATGGGTTAACATTTATTAACTGATGTAATAATATAGGTTATATTTGTAAAAATTAAGGATTATGAAAGACACCTTTTTTATTTATAAAGATTTCGAAATTTATTCTGTCGAAGAATTAACGTGGAAAAAAGAAATTCATCGACACAATTTTTTTGAATTACTTTACATTGAATACGGAACCGGAAATCACATTCTAAATTCAATTCCTCATCATTATAAGGAACACGATATTTATTTGCTTACGCCAAAAGATTATCATTCGTTCAAAACCTTAAAACCAACAAAGTTTCATTGCCTGCGGTTCTTACCTAATTTTTTTTCGAATAAAAAAGAAATCGAAGAGATCGAGAAATTGTTTTATTACCACAATCAGACCAATGGAAATTTAATTTTCCTTGAAGAGGATAAGGCGTTTTGCGAAACGCTTATTATAAAAATATTAAACGAAGTGGCGAAACCAAAAGGGCAGAACGAAGTTATAATCAAAAGTTTAATGACTGCGCTCATTCAGATCATTCGTCGAAATGCCATTTTAAATGAAAATAATCTAAACTTACAAACTACCGAAATACTGAAGATTGACACGATTTTAAGTTACATCCGATCGAATATTGCCAATCCACATTTGTTGAAGAAAAAAGAAATGGCAAGTCATTTTAATGTCTCGATCCATTATATAGGAGAGTATTTTAAAAACCATTTAAATATTACTTTAAGAGATTATATCGTGCAAACTAAACTTAAAGTGGTAACCGAAAAACTGAGCAAAAGCAATTTAACTTTCTCAGAAATCAGTAACGATTTGGGTTTTATTGACAGCAGTCATTTCAATAAATTCATGATGAAAAGCACGGGAATCTCTCCATCAGAATTTAAAAAATCATTAAGTATTTTTTAGCAACAATGTATCCTGCCAAGAAATGCTGATCTGTTTTTATTTAACCAAATCCATTTCGACATGCTCAATTCCGGCATCCAGGAAATAGTTATTGGTTTGTCTGAACCCGTTTTTAATATAAAACGGACTAGCATTAACCTGAGCATACAGATAAATTTTCTCTTCATTACGCAAATCTTCCAAAATTTTTTTCAGAGTAGCTTCTCCTACTTTTTTTCCGCGATACGAATCCAAAACCGCAATACGTTCAATTTTTGCTCCTTTCTCCATTATTCTGTAACGCGCCGCTCCGGCTGGTAAACCATTTACCGTTGCCAGATAATGAATCGCCTCAGCATCATCCATCGATTCCCGTTCCTGCGATACATTTTGTTCTTCAACAAAAACTTGCCTTCTAATTGCAAAGGCGATCGATTCTAGTTTTGCATCTTCAATTTTTTCTACTTTAATATCGTTTTCTACTTCTTTAAGGGGATTCTGTAGGTTCATTTCTTTAATAGTTGTCATTCGGTCAAAAAGATTTTTTGTTTTTAAATTTTGATTTACTTCGTTTATGGCTTTGTACAAATTATTTTCTGTGTCGGTCAATTCCATTAAAGCCTGCGTCATAACAGCCCATAACGGTTGCAGGTGTTGTATGAGTTCATTTGCCTTTTCAGTAAGCGTAATTAGACGCTTTCTTTCATCTTTGGCATCTTTAGCAGAGCCAATCAGTTCTTTCTTTTCTAATTCCTTTAAAAGAGAAATCGTAGTAGGATGGGAGTATCCAACTTCCTGGGAAAGCTCTACCACACTAATGGCCTTTTTCTGCGAAAGCACATAAATTACCGGAAACCATTTGGGTTCAAAATCAATATTCTGACTTCTGTAAAATAGCTGCGCCTCTTTTCGCAGGTTCTCCGTCAAACGCTGCAAGAGATTGCCTAATACCAATGATTGTGACTTTTCTAATACCATAACAAATAATTTGTATGCGAATTTACGTAGTTAACTACATATATTCAAAATGAGAAAAGAAATTTTAAGTTTTATTTATAAAATATAGGATTTAATCTGGGTTTTAGCTTTTAGGAGCAGAGGAACTAAGCTTTTAAGACGACTTGTCCCGCTATCCGCTATATTCCCGATTTAGAAAAACTACGGCTAAAAAGCCTTGTTTTTCTAAATCGGGAGATACCGCTTCAAATGAAATTCACTGAACTCCGATTAAAATAAATGCTAAGTGAAGTAATCGGGGCTAGACGAGAAGTTTAGTTTTTATAAGACGATTATAAAAAAATACAAAACCATAACCTAGACTGGACTAAAGTCCAGCTCTACAATATCTGTCATTCCTTCGGAATTTTAAAATTGCTATAAAGATTCAAAAAGAGCCGGAGGCTCTAGCAATTTTGTAGGGTTGGACTTTAGTCCAGTTTAAATAATAGAGATTTAATATATTAAGAAACGCTATTTTCATTTGCATAATTATTTCATTCCCGGAACATTCATTTCTAACGTATAAACACTTTTACTGGCAGTAATAAATAATGTTTTAAATTTTTTTCCTCCAAAACAAACATTGGCAGTCCAAGGCTCAGGAACATCAATATGGGCTATTTTTTCTCCCTTTGGATTAAATATAGTAACTCCTTTTCCGGTTAAGTAAATGTTTCCGGACGCGTCTCTTGTCATTCCATCCGAACCTGATTCAGTAAACAGCGTTTTTTTGTCCAAAGAACCATCACTGTTTATTGTATAAGAATACGTTTTGTTGGCCCCTATATCCGCTACGAATAACATTTTACCATCCGAAGTTCCAATAACACCATTAGGTTTTATAAGGGCATTGTCAACGTTAGTAATTTTAGATTTATCAGGAGCTAAATAGTAAACACATTCTTTTTCTATTTCTTTGGAAGTATGTTTCCAATAATCTCTTTGGTAAAAAGGATCTGTAAAATAGATACCACCTTTTGGATCAATCCAAAGATCATTGGGGCCATTCAGCCTTTTTCCTTCGAAGTTGTTTACTAGTACAGTATAATTTTTGTTTTGGTCTATTTTCCAAATTTCATTTTTTTCATCGGCGCAAGCCAAAAGGTTGCCTTCGTGATCAAAATACAAACCGTTAGCTCTTCCTGCGTTTTCCATAAAAACAGAAAGTTCGCCATTAACCGACCATTTCATGATTCTATTATTAGGCTGATCGGTAAAATAAATATTTCCTTTTTTATCTACTGCAGGTCCTTCCGTAAAACTGTATTGATCAGATAGTTTTGTGAGAACTGCGCCTTTTGCTATTAGGTTATGGTTGCTGTCTTCTGATTTCTGAGCGGATATAAAATTTGTAAAAATAAAAGCAATAAAAAATAGAAGGTTTGATTTTATTTTAAGGCGAAGGTGGTTCATAATGAAAAGGAGTATAGATTACTTTGAAAAAAATGAAAGGCTAATATAGTATGTTTTGTACAGTTCTCATGTTAATTTCTTTGTAGTCATAATTAAGATTCCATTGTTAGCATTGGGATATTCTTTTTTAGGAGCAGAATAATTATGTTTTTTAAGACGACTTGTCCCGCTTTCCGTTTCAAACGAAGTTCACTGAACTCCGAAATTAAATAAAATTAAGTGTAAATCCTTTTGTGTNNCACAAAAGGATTTACACTTCTATCAGGGCTAGACGAGAGATTTAGTTTTTCAGAAGTTAATAATTATAAATAATTTCCTACATTTTGTTTTAACATGCTATCTTTGATTTTTAAAATTTGTAATAAAAAAATAATTTAAGATAGTAATTCTACTATCTTTGTAAAACGATTTGGATAGTGAAATCAAAAGAATTTATTAGAGAAGCTTTGCGAAACGGTTGGGTATTCGTAAGGCAAGGCAAAGGAAGTCATGAGATTTATCAAAAAGAGGATAAACAAGTTGTTATTCCGAATCACGGATCAAAAGAAATTGGAAAAGGATTAGAACAGAAATTGAGAAAAGAGATGGGGCTTTAGCATCTTAAAAAATAGGTAATTATGAAAACAATTAAAATTATTATCGAAAGAAACGAAGATGGCTTTTGGGGCTATGCTGAAAATGAAAAAGCTATAGTCGGTGGTGGTAACACAGTTCAGGAATGCAAACAAGATGTATTAGACTGTATTGAGACATTAAAAGAATTAGATGAAGAAAATAAACCAGGTTTTTTAGATAAAGATTATATGTTAGTTTATAAGTTCGATACGGCGAGTTTATTAAATTATTACAAAGGAATATTTACAAACTCAGCACTTGAAAGAATTACAGGCATAAATCAAAAACAAATTCAGCACTATGCATCAGGTCATAGAAATCCAAGATTAGAACAGCGTCTAAAAATAGAAAGCGCCTTACATAATTTAGGAAAAGAACTTTTAGCAGTAGAATTATAAGATAAAAAAAGCAAACAAGTAAAAATTCCGTAGGAATGCCCAATATTATAGAGCTGGACTTCAGTCCAGTTTAGGTCCAACATTAATAATATCACACGGTAAACATGTACCAATTCATAACGAATTTGTACAATTCCCAAATCCTTCTTTGTGAGTATCTTTGTATTATTAGTTTAAATCAAAAGATATAAAGATGAAAGCAATAGGATTTAAAACCTCATTACCAATAGATAAGGACGATAGTTTCATTGAATTTGAAACGCCAAAACCAATTCCGGGAGCGCATGATTTATTAGTTAAAATTGAAGCCGTTTCTGTGAATCCGGTAGATTTTAAAATTCGCCAGAATAGCGCCAAAGAAACGACTTTAGAAACACCAAAAATTATAGGTTGGGATGCTGTCGGAATTGTAGAAGCTGTTGGTGATCAGGTTAGTTTATTTAAAGTAGGAGACGAAGTTTATTACGCAGGAGATTTGACCAAACAAGGCAGTAACGCAGAATATCAAGTTGTTGATGAACGTATTGTGGGTAAAAAGCCAAAATCTCTTTCTATAGAACAAGCTGCAGCGATGCCGTTAACCGGTCTAACAGCCTGGGAAATCTTGTTCGACAGAATTCGTATCCATCCGGAAAAAGACAAAGGAAAAAGCATTTTAATCATTGGCGGAGCTGGTGGAGTAGGATCAGTTGCGATTCAATTGGCTAAAAAAGTGGCCGGATTAACCGTAATAGCTACAGCGTCGCGTCCTGAATCTATAGAATGGTGCAAACAACAAGGCGCCGATTTCGTAGTGAACCATAAAAATTTGATTGAAGAAGTTCGTAACGCAGGTTTTCAGCATGTCGATTTTATTCTCGATTTTGTTGATGTGAATCAATATTGGAATGCATTCGTAGAACTGATAAAACCGCAGGGACATATTGGTTCTATTAGTGATCCTGTAGAAAATGTGAATCTTCGTCAATTAAAAGGTAAAAGTGCCAGTTTTCATTGGGAATTGATGTTTACACGTTCCATGTTTCAAACCGAAGATATGATCGAACAACATCATATTTTAAATGAAGTAGCCGATTTATTAGATAAGGGTACAATGCAGTCTACTTTAAAAACGACGCTGAATGGCCTGACTGTTTCCAATTTCAAAAAAGCACACCAGTTACTGGAATCCGGAAGTACTATCGGAAAAATTGCGATTAAATTTTAAGGGAAATGATAAAACAAGAGGCAAGCTAATAAGCTTGCTTTTTGCTTTTAATTGCGCCACCTAAAAGCATTTTTTTGTATTATTACAAGAAAAAAGAAAATGAAACCAGCGGCAACCATCACCCTTGCAATTCTTGCATTATTCATGCAACAAGCTGCGCAAGCACAAGAAGTAAAAAAAGAAACAACTTCAACTGAGCCAAAATACACCATTGAAAATTGCGTTAACCATTTTGAATTAGACAAAGCCACGAAAACAAAAGTGGGTTATCAATATTGGTTTGCTGATAAAAATTTCACTCAGGAAAACACGCTCAAAATGAGTATTGTCGAACCCGGAAAATCAACGCATGCACCGCACCATCATGTCGAAGAAGAATTTTTCTTTATTCTCGAAGGCACAGCACAATTCTACCTTGACGGAAAAACCATAATCGCGGGACCAAATACCAGTTTTTACTGTCCATCCAATATGGAACATGGAATCAGTAATGCCGGAAATACGGATTTAAAATATTTGGTGATTAAGAAGGATTTGAAGTAATAATCTGATTCTCAATTTTATTTCACATTTTAAATTAGAATTGGCACAATTAAAAGTATAGAAAGTAATATTTTTACTAAACAACTACTTAATTAACCACTTATTACATCCGATACATGTCTCTACTGATTCTGATTGCCAGTATTTTGTTGTTATTGATTCTCATTTCGGGTGTAAAACTCAATGCCTTTATTGCCTTAATTATTGCCGCTTTTTTTGTGGGAATTGCAAAAGAAATGCCTTTTCCCAATTTAATTAATTCTATTCAGCAAGGTATTGGGAGTACCTTGGGGTCTCTAATTTTAATTATTGCATTCGGTGTTGTTTTAGGGAATTTGCTTTCAGACAGTGGTGCCGCCCAGCGAATAAGTTCGGTAATGATTCGGTCATTTGGAGTAAAGCATATCAAATGGGCAATGGTAATCACAGGTTTCTCTGTCGGAATTTCGATGTTCTACAATGCTGGCTTTATCATTTTGATTCCAATGGTTTTTGCCGTGGCTAAAAGTACCAAACAGCCTATGATTTATTTGGGTATCGCAATGGCTTCGGCGCTTTCAATAACACATGGTTTTCTGCCTCCTCATCCCGGACCAACGGCAATTGCGGTTATCTTCAAAGCAAACATCGGAAAAACATTGCTTTACGGACTTTTAGTTGCACTTCCTGCGCTTTTTGTTGCCGGAATTGTTTTTCCTGAATTCATAAAAAAAATCCAGGCATTTCCCCCGAAAGGCTTATTCGAAAGCAAAACTTTTACAGAAGACGAAATGCCCTCTTTTCAAATTAGTATTTTAACGGCTTTAGTTCCGGTTTTTTTGATGGCGACCGCTACTTTCAGCGAATTGCTATTACCTGAAGGAAGTGATTTGCGCGCTCTTTTGCTTTTTATAGGAAATCCAACCACTTCAATGCTACTTGCGGTGCTTTTTGCAGTTTACTCCCTGGGAATTTTCCGTGGAAGAAAAATGCAGGATATTATGGATAAATCAGGTACTGCTATGAGTTCGGCTACGATGATCATTTTAATCATTGCTGCCGGTGGTGCTTTTAAACAAGTATTGATAGACAGCGGAATGGGAACCGATATAAGTACATTTTTCGAAAAATCATCACTTTCTCCTTTGTTGTTAGGCTGGCTGATTGCGACTATAATCCGAATTGCATTGGGATCTGCGACAGTTGCAGGATTAACGGCAGCAGGAATTGTACAGCCTGTGGTAATCGCCTCTGGTGTAAGTCCGGAATTAATGGTATTGTCTATTGGTGCAGGAAGTTTAATGTGTTCGCATGTAAACGATACCGGATTTTGGATGTTCAAGGAATATTTTGGCATTAGCGTTTCAGATACTTTTAAAACCTGGACGGTTATGGAAACCATAATAGGAGTAATGGGATTAATAGGCGTATTGGTATTGAATATATGGATCAAATAAAAAAAATGGAATCATTTTATATAGGAATCGACATTGGAACCACGGCCACAAAAGCCATTTGTTTTGATATACACGGAAATGTAATCAGACAGGTTTCGAATGCCTATCCGATGTATCATCCAAAACCGGACTGGAGTGTGCAAAATCCACAAGAGATTTTACAGACCGTTATTGATTGTATTGCGGAAATTACAAAAGGAATTCAGCCGGAGTTTATTAGTTTCAGTTCAGCCATGCAAAGTATTATTGCCATTGATGAAACTGGTAGACCTTTAACAGATGCTATTTTATGGGCTGATAATAGAGCCAATTCCATTGCCGAAAAACTTAAGGATTCTGAAAAGGGAAACCATTTTTATCAAAAAACAGGAATCCCAATTCACCCTTTTTCACCCATGACCAAAATTGCATGGTTTAAAGAATTTGATTCCGATATTTTTTCTCAAACGTATAAATTTATCAGTATTAAAGAATATGTGTGGCATCATCTCACCAATGAATATTATACAGATACTTCAATGGCTTCCGGAACTGGACTATTGAATATCCATACTTTACAATGGGATCCAGAAATTTTGGAGTTTTTAGACCTGAAATCGGGCCAATTATCTACAGTTTGTGAGGTAACACATCAAAGCAAAGGCGTTGCAGATGATTTTCTGTACGTAATTGGAGGTGGCGATGGTGCTTTGGCCAATCTGGGAACGGGAGCCATGAATAAAGGTTGTATTGCTCTAACCATTGGTACCAGCGGAGCAGTGCGATTACCCATCGATAAACCGTATCTGGACGAACAAATGCGTACACAATGTTACCATTTGATGGAGGATCAATATCTAGTTTTAGGAGCTGTTAATAACGGCGCGATTGTTTTGCAATGGCTAAGAGAAACTTTATTGAAAACCGATCAGTCTTTTGAAAGTCTTTTTGAAGAAGCAGAAAAAATTCCGGCTGGTTCTGAAGGATTGCTTTTTGTGCCGTATTTACTAGGCGAAAGAGCACCAATTTGGGATGCAGCGGCACAAGGATCACTTTTAGGAATGCAGATTACCCATACTCAGTCTCATTTAGTAAGAGCGACTTTAGAAGGTATTTTATTTGGACTTTTTCAGATTACTGAAATTTTGCTTCCGGATTCGGAAAAAAGAAAACAAACCAAAGTGATGACCAGCGGTGGATTTGGAAAAAGTGAACTTTGGCTCCAAATGGTGGCCGATATTTTTCAGATGGAATTAGAAACCTCCCAGACTATTGAAGGTTCTGCGTGGGGCGCTGTCCTCATAGGTATGAAATCGATAGGGCAGAATATCACGTACGAAAACAAAACCGGAAAAACTTTTTATCCTAATATAGCTCATAAAAGTGTTTATGAAGCTGCTTTTACTAAGTTTAAAAAAGTGTATCCGGTATTGAAAGATTTCTTGTAATTTTTTCCCACCATATAAATGATATAAGGAAATTAGTGGTTTGGCGAAAAAGCTAAATCTTAGAAAAATAAGTTTTTTTTAATTTCTTTGCGAGTAAATAAAACATAGCCCACGGTTTCAACCGTTGGGAAGAAATCCATTTCTATAAGAGTATCCCACGTTTAAAACCGTGGACTATGATTAAAATGTGAATAAAAACTTTGCTCCTGAAGCCTCGGGACTGACTTAGCGAATCTCCGTGTCTTCTTTGTGTAACTCTGTGAAATTTTCTTATCCCTTTTCAGCATTCGAATCAAAATCCACCATCCATTGCACACCAAATTTATCTGTAAACATTCCAAAGTAATTACCCCAAGGACCAAAACTTATCGGCATTTCGATTTTACCACCAGCCGAAAGTCCAATAAAAAGTTTATCGGCTTCTGCCTGGCTTTCTGCAGTGATGAAAATTCTATTCCTGTTATCGTTTTCTGTAACTTTCCCCATGATTTGCATAACATCGCTTGCCATTAAAGTGCTGCCTTGACTTATAGGCAATGCAATGTGCATGATTTTATTAAGCTCATTTTCCGGTATTGGATATTGTTCACTCGAGATGTCTTTATAACGCTTAATCGTTGTAAACTCGCCACCAAAAACCGATTTGTAAAACGTAAAGACTTCTTCGGCATTTCCGTTGAAATGTATGTAAGGATTAATAGCTGCCATGATCTCTATTTTTTAGATAAAGTTTCTAATAATTTGTCTAAGTTATCAATAGACATTTTAAAGCCTTCTGAAAAGCCCATTTCAATCATTTTCTCTAAACGTTCAAGAGATTCATTAAAAATACTAATATTCACTTTTGTGATGCCGTTTTCTTCGCTGAAATTGTAATTCCAATCAGAACCGGGTAATTCACGGTTTTCATTCTCGTCTGAAAAAGCATTATACATTTTAAAATTAGTTTTCGGAGTTATCGAAGTAAATTCCTGTACAGCCCAGCGTTCATGTCCTTCCGGACTTACCATAGCATACAATCGTCTTCCGCCAACTTCAAAATTCATGTATTTTGTTCTGGCAGACCACGGTTTTGGTGCAACCCATTGATCCAAAAGTTCAGCTTTTGTAAAAGCATCCCACACTAGCGGCAATTCTGCTGCAAATTCTCTTATTATGTATACCGTTTTGGTTGGTTTATCAACGGTAAAATCAAATAGCAAATCGTTTTTCATTTTTTCTGGTTTTTTAGTGTTACTAATAGTTCGTCAAGCTGATTAAACTTGGTTTCCCAAATTTCTCTGAATTGTTTAATCCATTTATCAATCTCTTTCATCTTTTCAATTTCAAGTGAATAGTAAATTTCTCTGCCTCGCTGTTCCTGTTTTACTAAATCACATTCCGTAAGAATACGGAGATGTTTAGAAACAGATTGGCGTGTCGTATTAAAGTTCTCCGCAATGGCATTGGGTGTCATTGCCTGTAGCGCAATCAAGGTTAGAATAGACCTTCTTGTCGGATCAGCTATTGCCTGAAAAATGTCTCTTCTCATAGTATTCAAATTTAATTATGAAGCCAATCAGTTGCAAATATACATGCAACTATTCGGTTTCGCAAATTTTTTTAAAGTTTTTTTTTTAAAAGCGATTTTAAAGGTTGCTAAATGAGGTTATTTCACAGAGTTACGCGAAGGTGACACAGAGATTCGCTGAGTTTTTTGTCTTAAGGCTTATGAGTTGATCTCGCAAAGTCGTAAAGCTTATAATTACCTATTGGTTAAATCTTAGTCTCCTGTAAATTTGGGAAGGTTTATTAAACTTAATAAATAGAATCAGCTCAATCGCTTGTTCTCGCGAATCAATATTTATCGTAAATTGACTAACTTTAATTTCCAAAAAAAACTTTATGAACCAGAAAACCACAACCAAATCAGTTACGAATTTCTCTCGCAAGAATATCATAATGAGTTTATTATTAACTTTTTTTCTAGCAATAATCAGCAATAATCTTTATGCAGTTGAAAAAGATACTCTAAAAGGCAGCTGGGATATAACAATTGATGTCGGCGGAAAACCGGCACCAGCATGGTTAGAAATCAGGCGCTCGGGTCGAACAACGCTTGTAGGACAATTTATGTGTGTAGTAGGCAGTGCCCGCCCAATATCTGAAATCCATTTGAAAGATGGAAAGTTTAGTTTTGCAATACCGCATCAATGGGAGCAGGGAAGCAATGATCTTCGCGTAGAAGGTAAAATTGAAGGTGAAAAAATATCCGGAACCCTACAGACTGTGGATGGTAAAACGCAAAATTGGACAGGTGTTCGTGCGCCAACACTTCGGCGAACTGCTGTGCCAGTTTGGGGCAAACCCATTCATCTTATCAAGGACAATTCAGTCAAAGATTGGCATGCAGAAGGAACCAGTCAATGGGTTGTAGAAAAGGGTATTTTACGAAGTCCAAAATCGGGTGTAAACCTTTTTACCAACGAAAAATTTAATGATTTTAAACTTCATATAGAATTTCGAATTCCAAAAGGCAGTAATAGCGGCGTGTATCTTCGTGGTCGTTACGAAGTGCAGGTAACCGATGGTAAAGGATTGGAACCCGCGTTGGATCAAATGGGTGCCATTTATGGACTTCTGGTTCCAAATGAAATGGTTGCCAAAGAAGCCGGCGAGTGGAATAGTTATGATATTACCCTGATTGGTAAAATGGTAACGCTTGTGGCTAATGGTAAAACTGTAATAAGCAATCAGTATATTCCCGGAATCACTGGCGGAGCGATAGACAGTAACGAAGCCGAACCCGGACCCATATTTCTTCAGGGTGATCATGGTCCGGTAGAATATCGTAATATTATCATTACACCAGCTAAATAATTTTTTGTTTAAAGTTTATAATTTCACAGAGTTTCACATAGAAGGCACAGAGATTCGCAGCGTTTTTTTCTTTAAAGCTGGCGAATTAAATAATAAGAAAACCTGCAATTGCCGGATATGCAAAGCTAGTAATCAATTTCACGCTGATATTTTACATCTGCGGTCTGTATCTTTAATTTTCCATCCAACTGCGGAATTTGATATTGTTCCAGCTGTAAATGGAAAGACTGACACCAGAATTTTTTTCAATATTTTTAGTAGAATAATTGTTTAAAAGAGTTGCGAGTTTGTTAAATTCCTGAGCATCCTTATATTTAAAAAATCGAGTAGGATGATTGACCCAATTCCCGGTCGTTGTTATGGGATATGGAATTCTTCCTTCGCCCTCGAACGTAAATTCTGAAAAATCCGGGTTTTGCTTTATCAACGCATAAAAATCAGTATAAATTTGCGTATTATTTTTATTTGTTCCGCAAAGGTAGGCAAATGAATTCGTCGGAATTCTAAAAGTTTTGTTGTATAATGAAGTTGTGAAGTGCTTTTCAATGGGTGTAATCGATATTTTTTGAGCATTGATGTTTATGGAATACTGATCAATTTTGTCTCCGTTTATAAATGTAATCTTGTCTGTGTTTTCTGGTAAGTCGATATAGGAAATTGCTGGCCCAATTGCAGTAAAACAGCCACCGGGTTCTGTTATTTTGTCGAATCGTACGACTAGTTCGTTTCCTTTTGTAAACTGAGTAGTGCTTATACTATAATTGATGCAGGGAAATTCCTCTTCTGTAATTAGTTTTAATTTTAAAACAGACGGTTTTGAGACGTCTGTACCAGGAAATATTTCCTCTGGCATAAAATTAATAGCTGTGATATTAGATTTCTTGGTAATATACTCACGATATTCTGAGCTATTGTTCTTATTGTCATCAGAACTGCAGGCATTAATCATAAATCCTATCAGGATAAGTAATGTAATTTTTCTCATAACAGCTGTTTAATTACATAGATGAATTTTTTTACAAAAGGTTGCGTAAAATGGCTAAAGACTTTTTAAGAATTACATTTAATGATATTCTCTGCCTATTTTATTTAATACACATTCAATATGATTATTTAGAGGCAACAGTCACAAAGCATTGGAAGCTTTTCATAACAACATTCATTTCTTAACTTTCATTCTATAAAATAGGAAACTAAAATTACATCAATTTTATATAATTTCAATTTTATTTTTAATAAAAATCTGTAATTCAATTAATTAACTTTTATTAAAGAAAGGTTTAACAGACTCTGTTTTCGCTGGCTGTCTGAAATGACTAATTTTAGGTAAATCAAATTAATAACGTTTTAAATATTTAAAATTATGAAAAAGAATATAGCCATATTAGCAACAAACGGTTTTGAAGAATCAGAATTAGCATCGCCTAAAGCCTATCTCGAAGAGCAAGGTTGGAACGCAGATATCATCAGTTTGAAATCAGGAACTATCAAAGCCTGGAAAGACGGTAATTGGAGTAAGGAATATAATGTTGACGTAGTATTAGATCAGGCAAATGAAGCAGATTACGATGCGTTGGTTCTTCCGGGTGGAGTTTTAAACCCTGATTCATTGAGAAGAGAAGAGGCTGCAGTAAATTTTGTACGTTCCTTTTTTGAAAGTAAAAAACCAGTAGCGGCTATTTGTCATGGCCCTCAAATTCTGGTTGATGCTGCTGTTTTAGAAGGTAGAAAAGTGACTTCGTTCTTCTCTGTTAAAAACGATTTAATAAATGCCGGAGCACAATGGGAAGACTCAGAAGTAGTCGTAGACAATGGACTAGTAACCAGCCGAAACCCGAATGATTTGCCCGCTTTTAATAAAAAAATGGTAGAAGAAATTAAAGAAGGAAAACACGAGCGTCAGACAGTTTAAGAAGAAGTTTTTATGTTACAAAAAATGCAAGATCAATTTTGGTCTTGCATTTTTTTTAATTTTCAGTTTAATTGCTGATAATTACATTGCCATACAGAATTATTCTTTTTTTGTTTGCGTGCGGAATTTAATTTCTGAATTTATAATGATATTCTTTTTCTAATATTTTTTGCTCAGATTCTGTTAATCTCATAAAAGAAACACATTGACCATATCCATATTTACTTTCTCCAAGGCATTCTACGATTCGAATATTTTTTATTTTAATTTGATTTATACAGATATCAAATATTTTACCGTCTAACCAATCATCAGAATATTCAGGTTCAAATTTTATAATTTCATTATTAGATTTAAATTGAATTGTAATGGGGCCAGATTCGCTTTGCCATTTTTCTTCAATATTTTCAGGATTGAATGTGCCTTTTGATATTACAGAAAACATATTAATTACGTCTCTATAAACTTTATTCTGTGCGCAAACATCAGACTCCAAATCCATGTAAAGCATTTTGTGTTTATCAAGACATCCCAAGTCAAATTCATCTATGTTCATGCCGGGATCGTATGGCTTTTTAAACATTTCTGAATATTCTTTTATTCTGTTTGAATGAAGTTTATTATACACTTCAGTATCTGTCAGGTTTTGAAATTCCTCATAGAAACCACACTTCCTCAAAACAGCTATATTTTCAATGACTTTTTCTTTTGAAATTTTCTTTTCGACATTCACTTTTTTGTCTTTTCTTGGATTGTTGCACGAAATAAATATAAGGAAAACTAGAATTGTGATTTTTTTCATGGGATAAAAATATCATAAAAAAATTATAAGTGGACTTTTTATTTAGATTGGTGCCAATACTTTGCGTGCATGAGCGGGACGCTAGCGCTAGGGTATTAATCTGAACTTTTTATATTTCCATTTTTTAAATTTTTCATTATATTCAAATATATTTTCAGATAATTGATAGGCATTTGCATGAACGTACGTAACTAATTGTTTGCTTTTTGTAATAAATTTTGATGGAAAAAACTTCATTTCTGTAGATAAAAAATTATCTAATGTGAAGTCTTTATTTTTGCCCTGAATGTAAAAATTATACGTTGGACCTCCATTCCCTCCAGAATCGTTTTTAACTGCAAAATCTTCTTTGCCATCAAAATTAAAATCTGCAATTATTAAATCTCCAAATTCATTATCAATAATTTCTGCGTTTTCATTAATTCCAGTTGAATAAGATCTTACTGTTTTGCAATCAATAAATGTTTTTTCAAAAAGGAAATTTGACCCAAAATTAAATTCCTGTTTCTTATTTGATATTTTGTTATAGACTATAATTTTCACAGCATTACTATCAATTTCTTCTTTAGGAATTGTTATTTTTCTAACTCTTATTTCAAAATTAAATTCTTTAGATAAATTTTTGTATAAACAGGATTGCCCCAAGATTATTTTTGAGCAAATTAAACAAACCAACAAAATAATATTTTTCATTTCAATTTAGGTTTTGTTACAATTAATTGCAAATGTCGAAATAAATATTTTTTAAATAAATCAAATATTTAAGTGTCTATAAAAAAGGTTGTTTCGCAAATTATTTTTTACTTATTGTCCACTGTATCTTTTGTGGTTACCCCCTACCATACAGGATGCCGCTGCCATAAGGATTAGAGGACTTGGTTTCATAAGAAGGTTGGAATTTTTTACCCTTGCCACACGCTTACTTCAGAGACAATTCCATTATCGAACTTCAAAATTAGTGAGCCTGTATTTATTCCTGTATGAGTGTAACCTAGATAATATCTAAAAGTATTTTCTTTTGTTAGATTTTCGTCTGGTTTTCCTAACAAAGTTATGATTTGACTTTTAGACATTCCAATTAAGTTATTATTGTTTCGCAAACTATTCATCATATCCCAGCGTAATGACCAATTGTCTTCTAAATCTAAATCAGCATTTTTCCATTTTTTAGAATCGAACTTTCACCAGATATTTTTCCGCGTAGCCCAAAAACGCAAACAATTATAATAATTGCAATTAGAATGATTTGATTTATTTTCTTCATGTTTTAAATTAGATTGTTGTATCTCTGTTTGCACTAGTAAACTTTTCTAATTTTCTAACAATAAAAAGCCCAATAAAATTCCTTTTGGCTCCTTCTCGTCAAAATATTTAATTGTTAAATTTGTTTCGGTTTTTGAAAACAATTTTTGAATGTCACTTTTTGGTATTTTTAATTCTTCGTTATTTTCAAAGTTATATTCTGATACTAAATTTTTTCCATTAAAGAATTGTATTTTTTGTTTTCCAAAGGATTGAGTATCGCGAAAAAAGATAACTCTGAAATCTTTAAAATCATCGACTTTCTTTATAACGCCGGTAGGTTTGTAACAATCGAATTGATTACTACGAAACAATAATTCAGAACCTTTATAAATCTGCCAGTTCGTAATGGTATCCGTTTTGGTTTCTGCAAAACAAGTTTTAGAAGAAGCTAAAAAACAGAATAGTATTAAAATTTTTATGCATTTCATTTTGCAGGATTTTTATTTAAAGCCAGCTAGTGTTTCACTCTCTGATACAATCAAAGAAAACACTTTTTCAGTAAACTTTGATTAGATTTTTTGTAATTTCAATTTTAATTAGGAGCTGATCCCGCTATACGCTACAATCTTTTGTGCCGAACCCCGGCACAAAAGGATTTCCACTTCTATCGGGGCTAGGCCAGTCATTTTCATAAGAATATTTTCCGTTAGTTTGTCATTTCGAGGAACGAGAAATCCTCGCAAGTAGCTCGACAAAGATTGGCGATTTTGATTGTGGGTTTTTCGAAGATTTCAGGTGCAGTACTAAAAAAAATATCAATTAAAATATTCTTTTAATACTTCATCCTCCTCTACAATATGATCTGTAATATGAAATACTTCCTGAATCCAAGAATGTTCTAATGCCTCTTTTCTATCTAAAATATTTCCAAGTAAATCTTGTTTCCAGGGTGAATCTTCCTTATCCATTAAACCAACCTGATAATTATCTTCATTAGTCCAAATTCTAAATGGAAATGCAAATCTATTTTTTGGTTCATCAGTGTCCCAATCGCCAATACTAATTATTCCTAGTGCATGTTTGTCGTCATGCCCTTTTGTAAATTTTAAATAGTAAATAGCAAATGCGTCTTCGTCTTTATAAACAAATCTAGTGAGTTTTACAATTTCATTGCTGCAACAAGTACAGATTTCTTTATTGGGTTCTTCGAATTCGATTCTTATCATTTGGTTTTGTTTGCAGTATTTAAAACAAATATATAATTTAAATTCTTTGCGTTCACGAGCGGGACGCTCGCGCTAGCGGGGGGGTGTAACTTATGTGCAAAAAAAAAAATTATCCAAGTTCTACATTTACATTCTCAGTCGGAATTGGATGACCTATGAATTTCAATAATTTTTTTACTGCGTAATCTACTGTTGCTTCATCGTCATTCGAAAACATTATATTCAGCAATGCACAGTATTCCTTATCGTTTGCAAAAATTGTAATTTCCTCAATGCTATCTTTACTTGTGTCAAGTTCTCTTAAACTAATATGAAAAAAATTCTTTTCAGTGTTGTAGGTGAAATGTATATGTTTAAATACTTTCCAGTTATTTTCTTCTTTACACTGATTAAAGTCAGTAATGTAAAACATAGTATTAGGAAGTCTGATTTTTCCTTCTATTGAACGTATAAATAAATCTGCTACATCTAATGCTTCTTTAACTTCAGTCTCTTTTGGCATTTGATAGTAATGTTCTAGCTTATTTCTAATAGTCCTTGCTTTGGAAACTAGTAAACTGGGAGCAAGATTTAAACTATGTATCAACTTAAGTTTAAATGCAATATCATTTGCATCGAAATCAAATAACTTGGCAAAATTTTCTAAATCTTTATTCTCATCTTTTATTTTGATACCTACAATTTCCAACAAGTCGTCAACTTGACAATCTATAGCCCTTTTAGAATTTGTCAAACTGTTAATATAACCTCTATCTTTACTATCTGAAAGGTCTTGTCTAGCGAATCTTAAGAAATCTTTGGGATTAATATCAAATGACGAAGCTTTCATTCCTTCACCACCTTCTATCACTATTAACAAATCTGTTAAATTAAGTTTAGAAGCCTTAATAATATTTAAAAGTTTATCTTTCATTTTAATAATTTATTAAGCTAATGTAGGTTATTTTCTAAATTATAAAAAGCCAAAACGTTTTTTGGTTGCTTGGCGGGTGTTATGTATCTCTCGATACCAAAACCCAAAAACACCTAAATTTGACCAAAACAAAATAAGCTCCTGCTGGCGCGAGCGTCCCGCTCGTGAACGTAATCTAAATCAATAATTATAATGCCTGCTTAATATAAATCTTCCATCAAAAATATAAATTTACCAAGCTAAACAATCACGTAATTATACCTGATTCTTATTTCTGAAAACAAGATCCCTAGCCCCGTTGGCCCCGAAGTGTCGGGAGGAAAATCCTTTTGTGGTGGGGTTCACCACAAAAGATTGGAAGGAACAGCGGGAAATAGCTTCTTATTAAAATTCTAATAATTAAATTCGAAATTCCAATCTTTGTCGAGCTACTTGCGGGGATTCTTCGTTCCTCAGAATGACAAACTGTGCGAGTAGATCATGCTTAAGGAGTTTTTTGGGAGATGCTCCGGAGGAACAAAAGATATTATAGTTATGTTTTATATTTGTGGCTACATCATGATAACGAATCAAAACCAATAAGCAATTATAATAAAATGAGCAACTCACAATTTACAAGATATGAAGACAACAATACGGTATGGTTGTCTCAAAATAGCAAACAAGAATTTGATTTTACTGATTATGGCGTAACGCCCACTATTCTTAACAGTGAAGCTGAAGTGGGTCAGGCGATGTTAAATGAACTTTATAGTACTGGGAAGTCAAAAGAAGGTGATATTAATATTGCGCTTCTGGGTGGGAGAGGTGCTCAGGAGTTACACCGTTTGTTGGGAGCGTTAGCAAAGTCAACGGAACAGGATGAGCTACTGGCGAGGTTGAATGTATTTACTCAGGATGCACTTGCTCCTTTGAGCATGAATAATGGTTTAAGTTTTGTTAGGGATTTTGAGCGTATTTTAGGTGAGGCCTTTTTCAAAAAGATAAAAAGCTTTACACCAATGCGAACCGATACAAAAGATTTAGAGTCGGCACTTGTGGAGTATTTGACTAAATTGGAAGAATTGGGTGGTTTAGATATCTTTTTTATTGGTCACGGTCCGGAAGAAAATCAGGCTTCACATTTGGCGTATATTAAACCTTTCTCTGGAGCGCAATCGCATCATATTGCTGGGATAATTCCAATATCGAGTAGTATTTTGGAGCACCACATTAGCAAGTTTAAAGCGGGAGGAAGCCTTATCAATGAAAACGATGAAAAGGAATGTCGATCTGCTGAATATATTCTCACTTTAGGGCCGGCTGCGATATTACAAGCCAAAAAAATCGTTCAGTCTGTAGTAGATGCCGATTCTGCTCCTGCTAAAATTCAAACGTATGCAAATGTGCTTAATACAAAACTAAGTTCGAATAAAGTGGAAGCTTTAGAGCAATTGAATAAAAATCCGGGGTTGTGGATTAGGTTGCATTCTAATGCTAAGTCTTTTGTATTGCCTGGTTTGGGGTTGTGATTGAATTCAAAGTCTAAAGTCAAAGTCTAAAGTCAAAAGTCCAAAGTCCAAAGTCCAATCTTTGTTGAGCTACTTGCGGGGATTCCTCGTCCCTCGGAATGACAAAAAATGAGAAAACTTTGGACACTTAATTCACAGTTTGAAGTGAAAAACTTTGCGACTTTGCGTCTTTGCGCGAATATTTCTGCGGCTTTGATTAAAGAACTTAGCCAATCTTTGTAGAGCTTCTAGTGTGGTCCTTCTCCCGAAGCCTCGGGATCAGGATGACAAAAAATGATAACAAAAACCTTAGCGAACCTCCGTGCTATCTTAGCGAATCTCTGTGAAACTTCCAAAACCTCCCCAACTTACGAAAACAAAAAAAGGGCGGTACCGATAGCACCGCCCTCTTAGGCAAATTTTAATTTACATTTTAAAACCAAATCTAATTTTAAAATGCCGCAATGAATTGCGTACAGTTTTTGGTAATCACTAAACGGAAAGCAAAACGTAGGTTATTCGTTTATGATATCGCCTTCCTTAGTTTCTTCGCTGGCAATTTTTACCAGTTTGTCTTTGCGATTTAAGTCGCCAAATATTTCGATTTTATCGTCAATTTCTCTTCCTCTTTTTACATTGACTCTTGTGGCTTTATGATCCAATACTTTAATTACAAAAGTACCTTCAGCTGCATTTACCAAGGCCGTTTTCGGAATTACGAAGGTGCTGTCTTTCGCGTTAAGCGGTAACAAAACTTCGGCTACCATTCCTGGTAATAAATCTTTTTTAGTGTTGTGAACATCCATTTCTACGCGCTCAGAACGCAATTTTAAATCTAAAGCGCCAGACATTCTTGTGATGGTTGCTTTAAACGTTTCCGGTAATGATTTTACATTAAAACTCATTTCGTCACCAGTGTGTAAATATCCCGTGTACAATTCCGGAACAGAAACCGCCAAACGCAATTTATCCTGCTGCTGAATCGTCAATAAAGGCAAATCTGAACCTTTTCCTGCCGGACCAACAAATGTTCCTAAATTGACATTTCTTGCTGCAACAACACCATCAAACGGAGCGCGAATCTCCAAATAACCTCTCATAATCGAAACTTCTTTGTGTCCTGCAACCGCAGCCTGATATTGTGCGTAATCAGAATTTTTCTTTCCGCTGGCCATTTCTAAATCATTTTTAGAAATTGTTCCTTCTACTTTGCTGGTTTCGTACAAACGGTTGTACGTACTTTTGCTGGTGGCGTAAATCGCTTCCATCGATTTCAATCTTGATTCAGCTGCAGCCAGTTGCGAACTGATTTCAGGCGCTTCTAAAACGATCAAAAGCTGTCCTTTTTTTACTTTAGTACCAATATCAACTTTGAGTACTTTTACGAAACTGCTTACTTTCGCATACAAATCGACTTGTTGAAAACCGGTTAATTCGGCTGGCAAACGCAATTCGGTTGTTAGTTTTTCTTTTTCTAACAGAAACGTTTCTGTTTTAGGTTCCAATTCTGCAACAGGCGCTTCTTCTTTCTTAGAATTACAGCTGTTCAGGAAAAATAGTGCTGCAAAAAACAGCGCGCTTGATTGTAATATTTTAGTCTTCATTTTTTGATTTTATATGATAGAATATAATGTAATGTCTTGTTCAGTAAATAAACGGAAAGGCTAGCAGTGTTTCAAAATATTTCCACCGCGGGAGACTTTCAGCTTTATGACTTTCAAACTTTCGGCTTATTTAATGATGAGATATAATGGATGCTTTCTTCGTCTTCAGGATCTAAAGAAACCGATTGTGTCGTTGTTTTTTCTTGCGCCCAGGCAAAAATTAACGGTAAAATTAATAAAACTGCAAAGGTTGAGAACATTAATCCTCCAATAACCGCTCTTCCTAAAGGAGAAACCTGATCGCCACCTTCGCCATGACCAATTGCCATTGGCAACATTCCGGCAATCATCGCCACCGAAGTCATGATAATCGGACGAAGACGCAGCGCCGCAGCTTCACGAGCCGACTCTAAGGCGTTTCCGTTTATCTTACGCAATTGCTCGGCATTGGTAACCAATAAAACGGCATTTGCGATCGAAACCCCAACCGACATGATGATTCCCATATACGATTGTAAGTTTAGGGTTGAACCTGTAATCGTCAGCATTAATAGGGCTCCTAAAACCACCGCAGGAACGGTTGTTAAAATAACCAGTGACACTTTGAACGATTGGAAATTAGCGGCTAACATTAAGAAGATTACAAAGATGGCAACCAATAATCCTACTTGCAAACTACTTAATGTTTCCTCCAATACTTTACTTAAACCAATTGGGCTAATGAATAAACCGCGCGGTAATTCTCCCAATGAGCTTATTGTTGCAGCTACGTCTTTTGAGGCCGTCCCCAAATCGGTCTGATAGATGTTTGCTGTAACGGTAATGTATGGCATAGCCCCTAAATTGTCATTTTCACCGCTAACAAAACCGGGTGTAATTTTAGCCACGTCACTTAAAACAGGACGAAGCGAGTTTTTCAATACCGGAATTTCTCCAATATCGGTTTTGCTTTTCATTTGGTTTAACGGAACCTGAACCTGAACGTTGTATGACAATCCGGCTCTTTCGTCAACCCATGTATTTTTCTCGGTATATCTTGAAGATGAGGTCGAAGCCACAAGTGATCTCGAAATATCATTCATATCAACTCCTAATTCGGCAGCACGTGTTCTGTCAATATCAATATTCATTGCTGGATAATGAATTGGCTGACCAATTTGAACGTCTCTGAAATACGCTATTTTTTGTAGTTTTTCTACAATTTTGTTGGCGTATAATTCATTTCGTTTTTTGTCTTTTCCGGCAATACGAACTTCAATTGGAGTAGGAGAACCCTGGCTCAAAACTTTGTCTGTCAATTCGATTGGCTCAAACGATAGTTTTACATCTGGCAACACTTTTTTAATTCGCGCTCTGAAATCGTCTTTAAAGTTATCCATATCCGTGTGATATTCTTTCAAACTCACCTGGAATACTGCTTCGTGAGAACCAGCCATGAACAAATAAATCGGGTTAATCGAGAACAACGAAGGGTGTTGCCCTACATATACAGACGAAATTCCGATATGTTCTTTACCGACCATTTTTTGCAATTCCTTCAAAACGATAATCGCTTTTTCTTCGGTACGCTCTAAACGGGTTCCATCAGGAGCACGCATTCTCAGCTGAAACTGACTTGAGTTTACTTTCGGGAAAACATCTTTTCCGATGAATGTAATAAAGGTAACCGCAAGCAATGTAGCACAAACAAGATAGATCAGAGCAGCTGCTTTTTTGTATGGAAACAAGCGATCTAAAGTTCTCATGAATCGGATTCTGAAACGCTCGAAAGCACCTATTTTTCCGTTGCCATCTGTGTCGTTTCTTTCAACGTAATCTTTTTTCTGCGTGATTAACTGTTTCTCAGATTCGGGTGTTAATCCGCATTTGTTAAATTCGGCTTCATCGTCTGTAATTTCCGGACCATGTTCGTGTTTCTCGTGTCCTTTCATTAACCAGTTCGCCATTACGGGAACAAAGGTTTGCGAAAGTAAAAATGAAATTACCATTGAGAATCCAATTGCTAATGCCAATGGCAAGAACAACGCTCCCGGAATTCCAACCATCGTAAATGCCGGAGCAAAAACCGCTAGTATACAAAGTAAGATCAATAATTTAGGCAAGGCAATTTCCTGACAGGCATCCCAAATGGCGAGTGCCTTGGGTTTTCCCATGTCGAGATGCTGGTGAATATTTTCGATCGTTACGGTACTTTCATCCACTAAAATTCCGATTGCCAAAGCCAATCCGCTTAAAGACATTAAGTTGATGGTTTGCCCAAATAATTTCAGGAATAAAACTCCGGAAATAATCGAAATTGGGATGGTTAAGATTACGATCAAAGCCGCACGTCTGTCGCCAAGGAAAAGTAAAACCATTAATCCGGTTAAAACCGCACCGATAATTCCCTCTGTAATTAAACTTTTCACCGAGTTGATTACATAAACCGACTGGTCAAATTCGTATGATAATTTTACATCTTCAGGAAGTGTACTCTGAATTTTAGGCAATTCAGCTTTCAGTTTCTGAACCACATCCCAGGTGGAAGCATCACCGGCTTTTGCAATACTGATATAAACCGAACGTTTTCCGTTTACCAAAGCATAACCCTGCGTAATATCGGCACCGTCTTTTACGGTTGCAACATCGCCTAATTTTAAGTTTTGAACACTTCCTTTAAACAACGGAATATTTTCAAAATCTTTAACTTCCTTAATGGTATTATTGGTTGGTGTAATATAATTAGTATTACCCATTCTCACGTTTCCGGATGGAGCTGTCTGGTTGTTAATTCGAATGGCTTCTACAATTTGGTCCGGCGTCATATTGTGCGAACGCAATAAATCCGGATCTACGTTAACCTCTATAGTTCTTGGGCTTCCGCCGAAAGGTGCCGGAGACAATAATCCCGGAATCGAAGTAAACGAAGCACGAACGTAAACGTTGGCTAAATCCTGTAATTCATTATTCGATCTGATTTTACTGCTCAAAACCAATTGTCCAATTGGCAAAGACGAAGCATCAAAACGAATGATAAACGGAGGCTGAGTTCCCGGAGGAAAAGCCGCCTGGATTCTGTTGGAAAGCGAACTCAGCTCGGCAGCCGCCTGCGCCATGTTCGTGTTTTCATAATAGGTTAATTTCATAATCATTAACCCCTGAATATTTTTGGTTTCAACCGATTTTACCCCATTTGCAAAAGGTAAAATGTTGACGTAAGTTTTGGCAAAATAAGCCTCCATTTGGTCTGGTGTATAACCTCCAAAAGGGTGCGCGATATAAATTACCGGCAAATTCATTTTCGGTAAAATATCTACCTTAATGTCCTTGATGGCACCAATTCCGAAGAAAAATAAACCAGCCACCAATACTAATATGGAGATGGGTTTGCGGAGTGCAAAACGTATTAAATTCATTAGGATCTATAATTAAAATTCATTTATAAATAAGTCGAAATTGCCTGATGCGGCTACTTTTAGCAAATACGATTGCCACACATTGTTGTTGACGATATCACGGTCAATTTCGGCACGGTTTAACGTAAACATGGTTTGTGTCAAATCGGTTAAATCGGTTAAACCGTTTTTGTATAAAGTCGATTTTTGCAGATACGCTTTTTGAGCTGCATTGACCTGAATTGGTGCTTCGGCAAAATTCTCGAGCGTGATTTTTATTTTATCTTCTGCAAAACTCATTTGCGATTTTAATTCTCTGTCGGCCTGATTGTATTCTTCTTTCAAAGCCTGAGATACGAATTTTTGAGCGCTTACCTGTCTGCTCATTCTGAATGGAGTAGTTAAGTTCCAGCTAATCCCAATTCCGACTAAATAGTTAGAACGATCCGGATTAACACCATCCCAGTAATTTCTGGTGAAAGCCGTCTGATCCTGAATATAATTCGTGTCAAATCCAGAAGCACGGGTTTGTACAACCCCAAATGCACTCATCGTTGGGTAATAAAAACGTTTGTATAATTTGGTTTGCTGATCGCTGTAATCAATTCTTGTTTTATAATATTGAAGCAACGGATGAAGACTATCAGTAGTTTTTTCGGCTGTTAAAATCGCTTTCGGAATCTGATTGACAAACAAAGTGTCTGTTTTGAAATCCTGTGGCGCAACGCCCATTAAATCGACCAATTTATTGTTTTGTTCTTTTACAAAGTTTCGGGCCAGGTTCAAAGAAATTTTAGCTTTTGAAACTTCGGCTGTGGCCAATGTAGAATCAACTCCTGCTAATAATCCGTTTTTAACACGCGCAACAGCTGTCTTTTTGAAAACTTCTGCGCGGCTTAAATTCTTTTGTTGCGAAATTAATAACCTTTGGCTTGCCAGTAAATTCAAATAAGCAGCAGAAATTTTGATTTCCTGCTGGAACATTTCCTGTTGCAAATCTTTTTCTTTGGCCTGAACATCAACTTTAGCCAAATTGATTTTTTCCTTCGCTTTTCCGAAAGTGAAAAAGTCCCAGTTCATGTTGACTAAGTAAAGAGCTCCAAAAGCAGAGTTCCAGTTTTGATTCGGTAAAGCAGGACCTGAAGAAGCAGCGGCCAAACCATTTAATCCGTAAAGAGCACCATTTTGTCCGTTGATCGTTCCGTAATCTTGTTGCGCTGATAAATTCAGATTCGGTAAGTAATCGCGTTTGGATTGTTTAAGAGTCTCGCGCGAGGCATTGGTGTAATTGCTTTTTGCCCGGATAGAACCGTAGTTTTCAAGACCTGTTTTAACTGCTTCTTTTAAAGACAAGGTTTGTGAATAACCAATTGAGGCAAAAATCAAGAAAAATAATAAAGTAATTTTTTTGAAATACATAAAACTCAAAGTGTGAAATTATCTCCCAAAATTATTTCTCTTACGCGGATATAGGCGTTCTTAAATGATGTAATGCGATTAAAAATGACGAATTGAATTTGTCATTTTTTGGAAATAATAATTAAATATTTGTACGTACTTTGTAAACTATTTGAATATTAAAATGAATAAAAAGTTTGATAACATTCTGGATAATAAGTGGTGGCAGGAAATTGCCGTCGTCGCGTTTTCCTTTACTATATATACACTGAAAAACGACTGGATGTTATTTAGTTCAATGACATCAGTTTTAATGGGGATTTTTTTCTATTGCATTTTATACATGCACGCCCAGTTCAATCGCTTTTTTCTTCTTCCGATATTATTCAAAACCCAACGTCCTTTAACTTATATTTTTCTAACGCTTTTTGGCGTGTTCGTGTTTTCGGTCATTTTATATGAGATTACTATGCTCGATATGTTCAGCAATTGTCGCTTGTATCAAAACTCGCATCAAAGAAGTTATGTCTATCAGCTGGCGAGTGTTTTAGGAACTTTGGTTTGTATTTTGAGTCCGATTATTGTTTTTAAATTCTACAGAATTCACAGAAAACAAACCGATGAAACGTTGTTGTTCAACCAAATGCAATTGAATTCCTTAAAAGGACAATTGAATCCTCATTTTTTATTCAATACGTTCAATACACTTTACGGAATCAGTTTAGAATTTCCGGAAAGAACGCCTGATTTGATTATGAAAGTGTCGCAACTAATGCGTTACCAATTGGAAAGCAATAACAAACAATGCGTATCTTTAGAAGAAGAACTGCAATTTATAAACAGTTACGTACAACTCGAAAAAGAAAGAGTAGGATACCGTTGTGATATCACTTACGATTGTAAAATCGACAATGAAAACGCCTATAAAGTATCACCAATGTTGTTGATCGCTTTTATAGAAAATGCCTTTAAACACGGAACCTGCGCGATCGAAAAATGTTTTGTAAGAATCATAGTTACGGTCGAAAACGGATTGCTGCATTTGCATGTTGTCAATTCAATTCCTACGAAAAAAACGGATGTTGTTTCGACAAAAATTGGCTTAAAAAATACGATTGAACGTTTGAATTTAATTTATGGAAAAGAATATAAATTAAACATTCAGGAAGATAAGAACACCTATATCGTTGATTTGAAATTGCAACTTAAAAAGTTTTTGTAATGAAAGACCCAAAGAAATGTATAATTGTGGATGATGAGCCGGCAGCGCATTATGTGCTGGCGAATTACATCAAACAGAATCCGCAATTAGAATTGGTTTTTCAGGGTTATAATGGCATTGAGGCAATGGATTATTTGCGCGAAAATCACGTTGATTTAATGTTTTTAGATATCAACATGCCGGAAATTTCAGGAATGGAATTGTTGAAGATTATTCCAACACATCCTAAAACTATTTTAACGACAGCTTATTCAGAATTTGCTCTTGAAAGTTACGATTATGGCGTAATTGATTATTTGCTGAAGCCTATCTATTTTCCGAGATTTCTGAAAGCGGTAGATCGTTTTTTCTCGACGGAAAATGCAAAGGCAAAAGAAGAGGAAGTTGCTGTAAATTCTATCAGTGTAAAAGTGGATGGCTATTTTATGGACATTGAACTGGACCAGCTTTTATTCGCACAGAGTTTTGGAAATTACGTGAAGCTGCACACGATTAAAAGAACCTATTTAGCTTCAATCACCACAAGCGAATTAGAGAAATGCCTTCCTGAAAAAAGCTTTATGCGCATTCACAAATCGTATATCGTCGCTTTGGATAAAATTGATGTGACCGAAAAAGATTTTGTAATTATTAAAAACGAAAAACTCCCAATAGGGATTACTTATAAACGAGAATTGTCGGATCGACTTAAAAAGTAGTGAAAAATGTGAGATGTAAAAGGTAAAATGTGAAATGTGAGTAGTAAAAGTTTATTGTAAATTTTAAAATTGCTACGTTTTACATCTCACATCTCACATCTCACAACTCACAACTCACAATTCACAATTCAAAAAAAGTTTGCTTACTAATTCAGTTATTTAAGAAAAAGCCTGTAGAAGATTAAATTCTTTGCAGGCTTTTTTGATTTATGTGATGACCATTTTTTAATGTTTATTTAAAAGTGTCTTTATTCTTTTTAAAAATAAAGTCTTGTCTTAAAAATATATTTAAAATCTATTTTTTCTTCACTAAAAAGTAGTAATTTTAATACGTTAGTTTTTAGATAATTAATTTAAAAGTTGAAATCATGAAAAACGTATTGATAGCTGCTTTGTTTTTATGCAGTGGCTTTTTGCTGGCACAGGAAGGAACTAATATGAAAGAGAAAATAACACCGCCGGAAAAAGTTTTATTTACTTTTCAAAAAGAATATCCAAATAAAATACCAGTTTGGTCAATGGAATATGTTGGAGACGATAATGATGAAGTACGTTACGAAGCAAAATTCAAAACTGATAAAAATCAGGAAGCACTTGCTGTTTATGATAATCTAGGTATTTTAAAAGCTTATGAATTACAGATTCCATTAAGTCAGTTACCTGCAAAAGCACAGGCGTATTTGAAGAAAAATTATGCAGCAAAAGCGATTAAGGAAATTGCGGTGGTAGTAGATTATAAAAACAAAACGACTTATGAAGTGATGGTAGAAAAAGATTCCAGATTTTATGATGTTGTTTTCGATAAAAATGGAGGTTTTGATGTCACAATAGAGAAAAACTAAATTACGCTTACTTACTAATTCAAATATATTGAAACAACAAACCCGATAGATTTTAATGTCTATCGGGTTTTATTTTTAAATTATAAAACCGTTAGGTTTCATTTATACAATGAATTGTCATTTCACTTTTTACCATTCACAATTCACAATTCACAATTATTACAACATCATTCCACCAGAAACCTCAATACGTTGTGCGTTTACCCAACGAGCGTCTTCCGTACATAAAAAGGCAACTACACCACCAATATCGTCGGGTAAACCAACTCTTCCTAAAGCTGTTGCTGCCGCTAAGTTTTTGTTTAACTGTTCATTGTCGCGAACCACGCCTCCGCCAAAATCAGTTTCGATGGCACCTGGCGCCACAACATTTGCTCTGATTTTTCTTTCTCCTAATTCTTTTGCCTGATATTTAG
Organism: Flavobacterium frigidimaris; assembly: GCF_002217275.1. NCBI lineage: Bacteria > Pseudomonadati > Bacteroidota > Flavobacteriia > Flavobacteriales > Flavobacteriaceae > Flavobacterium > Flavobacterium frigidimaris. Next base: position 56,144 of record NZ_MUGV01000020.1, on the reverse strand, counting down.
TCAAAGTTTCGATCGCGCCTTTCATTGAAGCATAAGCCGCATAACCCGGGAAAGAGAATCTGGCCAAACCAGTTGAAATATTTACGATTCCACCACCGTCATTCATTACGTTTAAGGCTTTCTGTGTTAAGAAAAATGGACCTTTGAATTGAATATTGGTCAATTGATCAAACTCTGCTTCTGTTGTTCCGATGAATGAATTGTGAATTCCAATTCCGGCATTGTTTACCAGAAAATCGAATTTATCGGTTTTAAAAGTACTTTTCAGCACTTCGGAAACACTTTCGAAGAAAGAATCAAAAGTACCTGAATCGGCTACATTCAATTGAAGTGAAGCTGCTTTTTGACCAAGACTTTCAATTTCTTTTACCACTGAATCCGCTTCTTCTTTTTTACTGTTGTACGTTATGATTACGTCAATTCCTTTTTTTGCAATCGCAATTGCCATGTTTTTTCCTAAGCCTCTGCTGCCGCCTGTTACTAAAGCGATTTTTGTATTTACTGCCATTTTATTTTAGATTTTAGATTGTTGATTTTAGAATATAGAATATAGAATATAGATTGTTAATTATTGAAATATTTGCCACAGATTAAATTGATTAAAAAATCTGCTAATCTGCTAAATCTGCGAGAGAAAATTTAACCACATAGAAACATAGATTTTTTTGCTTTTAATAAGACAATTGAAAGAAACTAGGTTTCTAACACACAGCTATGTGTTTTTAGTTTAATGAAATGCCTTTTTTAAGCGTTTCAATTATCTATGTTTCTATGTGTTTAAAAATATTGCCACAGATTAAAGGATTAAATTGATTAAAAAATCTGCTAAATCTGCTAAATCTGCGAGAGAAAATTTAACCACATAGAAACATAGATTTTTTGCCTTTAATAAAAGTATGGAAAGAAACTAGTTTTCTAACACACAGCTATGTGTTTTTAGTTTAATGAAATGCCTTTTTTAATCGTTCCAATTATCTATGTTTCTATGTGTTTAAAAAAAATATGCCACAGATTTTTAATTTTTAATTCTCAATTTTTAATTAATTCCCGTGTAATGCCTCAAATGAAGCTTTTAATTCAGGGACACTTGCGTTTAATCTTGTTTCGCTGGTGCCGTAAGTAAGTTCGCTTTTTCCGTTTTTTAGTTGTTCGAAAATAGAAACAATAAAGTCGGCTACACTTGGATGTGAGTCATGTAAACCAATTCCACCCAAATCGGTGTTCAAAGCAGGTGGAATAATTTCGATAACTTCAATATTTTTTGCTTTTAAAATATGACGCAGTGAAAGTGTAAACGAACGGAAAAAAGCTTTTGTAGCCGAATAAACCGGAACTTTTGCGAAAGGCGAAAAGGCCAATCCTGAAGTTACATTCATTACCGTTTTAAGTGATTCTAGTTGAATAAATAAAGACGTTAAATGCAAGGGCGCTTCTATATTTGTACTCAATTCTGTTTTCATGCTTTCGTAGAAATCAGCATCGGTAACAGAAACCCATTTTTGGATTCCGGCATTGTTGATTAATACATTTAAATCAGGGTGATTTTCTGCAATCCATTCATAAAGTGCGATGCGCTCTTTTTCATCTGATAAATCGCATACTTTTGTAATTACGGTTGGGAATTTTGCTTTAACTTCCTCTAAAACCGATTCTCTTCTTCCGCAGATAATTACGGTATTGTTTTCCTGAATAAAACGTTCGGTCAGGCCAAGTCCAATTCCGCTTGCACCGCCTGTTATTAAAATTTTGTTGTTTGCTAAGTTCATCTTTTTGATCTTTTAAATTGATAAGACAAAGGTAGGAGTAAAGCACAGTTGGGGAATTGTAAATATCAAATCGAAGTTTGCGAAATTCAAATCGGTAAACAAAAATCAATATCAATGTCAATATCAAAAAACAATTTCAATTTCAATTTCAATATCAATATCAATATCAATTTCAATATCAATTTCAATATCAATTTCAATATCAATATCAAAAAATCTAAAATCTAAAATCTGCAATCTGCAATCTAAAATTAGGAACGGAAAGCTAAAGGCGTAAAGGAAGTTTGTTTTTTAAAGAAGTTGGAAAAGTGTGCTAATTCTTCAAAACCTAGTGAAAAAGCGATTTCAGAAATGTTCCAATCGGTTTGTTTTAAAAGGATTTTGGCTTCGTTTATCAAACGAGTGCTGATTAATTCGGTTGTGGTTTTTCCGGTGTTTTCTTTTAAAACCTTATTCAAATGATTCACGTGAACGGATAATCTTTCAGCGAAATCTTTGGCTGTTCTGAGTTCTAATCGCTGATGTGGCGATTCAATAGGGAATTGCCTTTCTAATAATTCGGCAAATAAAGAAGAAACTCTCGCCGCCGAATTATGTTTGGAATACAATGCTGTTATAGGTTGTAATTTTTGTCCAAAGTGAATTAACTCCGCCACATAATTCCGAATTAAATCGTATTTGTAGATATAATCAGAATTGATTTCTTTTTGTATTTTATTGAAAATCAATTCTACTTCGAAAACTTCTTCATCGGTAAGCTGAAAAATAGGATAGCCGTCAGCAGCAAATATTGGAAGGTCATCCAGATCAATTCCGCTTTTGTTTTTGGATAAAAATTCACTGGTAAAAACGCAAAATTGACCGGATTGATTGGTGTCCTGCGGTAAATAGTTATACGGGATTTTTGGTGTAGCAAATAATAGTCCCTGTTTTTCGATGTCGATTATTTTATCGGCATATTCAGCACGATTTTTTCCCCGAATTAAACTGATTTTATAGTAAGCCCTTCTGTCATAAGGCATACCGGGTTTGTCTTTGAGTCTTTCATAAAGTTCTTTAATGTCAAATACATTAAAGTGACCAATTTCTTTTTTGATGTCGTTGGGCAATAATGAATTGGGTTCAACGGAGGAACCTTCGGTAATATCCTGGTAAAATGAATCTAGGGATTTCATAGGTGTGAATTGTAAAATTCAAATATACGAAAAATAAAAGATTGTTTTTTTGTTTCAGGTTCTTTGCTTTGTGTGGATTTAACCGCAAGGTGCGCAAGGGTTTTACGCTAGGTTCGCAAAGCTGCCTTATTTAATCTCGCAAAGACGCAAAGTCGCAAAGTTTATTTCCTTTGCGACTTTGCGTCTTTGCGAGAAATCACTAGCGCCCTTTGCGTAAGGCCCTTGCGCACCTTGCGGTTAAAAAAGACTCCCCTGAATTAATTCTGGCTGAGGATTACTGCCAAAAGGAAAAGTTTCTAATATAAAATATTGTTTTTTGATAGGATCAAATTCTCTTAAAATAATGGTATCACATAAAAAACTCATATTAATTGTCTTGAATAAATCACGCGCAATTTTTATATTTTCGGGTGTTAGATTTCGTCCTATTGAAATATGCGGGTCGTCGCTTCTGTCTTTACTTGAAATCAGAAGTGCGTCCTGAATTTTTTTCATCATGGGTTTTAGGCATAATTTAGATTCTTCACTGGGAGATATGAAGAACGTCCGACTTTCTTCATATGCATCAAAATGATCTAAATAAATTGGAACGGGAGTTAAAGTATCAGCAATTTTAAAAAGTTTTTGTCTGTATTTTTCAAGCTGATTTTCATTTGCTTTAAAACCCCCAATGGTAATGTGAGCCACAGAATTGCAACTGTTATACCATTCAATTTTATTAAATAATTCTAATTTTAGTTTTTTGATAAACGCAATTCCATCTTCTGAAGGATGAAAAACAACTGAATATTTCTTTTCCATTATATAAAAATGACTTTATAATTTCAGGATCGGGAGCGTAATTGTACTGTTACTATACCATTTTATTTCTAATGGATCTTTAGCATCGGTCATGTCTTCAGAACTTACATCTTTGCCTGAACCGTAATTTACTTCCCAATTTGGATTTTTATTAACTCCCAAAACAATAATAATAGAACTTCCTTTTTGTAATTCTTTAGAAGTTATAAAAGTCTGATTGATATCAATAGTTTCGATTTTGTTAGGCACTAAGAGTTGTCTTTTAGTGCGGTCTTTTGCTAAACTTGCTCTTTGTATATTATTGCTTAAAGCAAAATATTGGCCGTTTGCCGTTTTTTCAAAAAGTTGTAATTCAACATCGATGTCTTTTTTATTACTGCTTATTTTTAAGGAAGCTTTTAATGAGCCACTTATAATCATAGGTTCTGAAATTGGATCACTTTCAAAAACTAACAAGTGTTTTTCAGGCTTAAAAATAGAATCACTAACATTAGGAAATCCATTTACATAATCATCGCTATAAATATTAATTTCAGAACGATCTTTAAAATCAACTGTTTGATTAATAGAGGTTGTTTTTTTAGGAGCTGTTTTTTGTAGTGAATATTTAGTGTTGTTGCAGCTAAGGTAAAAAGCAAGATCCTGATTGTGCATTTTATCTAACGATGGAACACTTTTCCATTCGTTTTTGCCCATGATTTGAAAGTTTACTTTATCTTTTAAAACATCCGGACGTTTAGCCCCTTTTAGAATATAGTCAAACCATTGGAAAATAATAGCATTAATTGGAATATTTGCTACTTCATCAATTTCATATCCTCCTAATTCTTTTTTTGGATATCCTTGTGAACCTATATGGTCATAAGGCCCAATTATTAAATAATAGTTGTTTGTTTTATTGTATTTCTGATATTGATTGTAATAATACAGAGCACCCAGCTGATCGTCGTCATAATAGCCTGTAGTACTCAATATTGGAATATTGATATTGGCAAAAGCTTCTTTTTGAGGCGTCATGTTTTGCCAATAAGCATCGTATGTTGGATGATCTAACCATCTTTGAAATAACGGAGAAGTATTACCTTCTACCTTATCTAAAGTTCTAAAACTACTACCGTTTTTATAATATTGAGAAAAAACGTCATCCCATTTTTTATTGTCTTGAAAATCATTAAGATCTGTTAATTTATTATTTGCGACGAAATGGATCCATCTTAATGCATAACTCATAAAAATACCGTTTTGCATCGGAAAGTCGATTCCTGCACCAACAGATACTGAAGGGACAATTGTTTTTAAGGCAGGATGCACTTTTTTCATGGCACTCCACTGTGCAAATCCCAGATAACTCCCGCCGTATAAACCAATTTTGCCATTGCACCAAGGTTGTTTGCTGACCCAATCCAGAATGTAATAAGCATCATCACCATCGTGTTCGTAAGGCTCAATTGGATCATTACTTAAATTTTTACCTCTTGTATTGGCAATAAAGCCAACATAACCCAAAGTAGCTATTTCTTTGCATTGCCTAAGTTCATTTCCGGCATAGATAGTGTATTTCATTACTACAGGTTGTGGACCGGATACATTTCTTAATTGAACCATAGTGCCAGAAATTGTGCTTTTGTTTGGTAAGGTAATAATGATGTCTTTATCGATTATATAAGTATCGCTTTCTATTTTTTTAATTATTTTACTTGCAATAGAAAGCGTTCTGCTGTAAATAAAATATCGTGAATAATGGCGACATAAAACTGCTGCATCTTCTACGCTGATACTGTCGCTTGTTTGAGCAACTTTCAGTTTCGATTCAAAATTGGTTTTCATATCAGCCAATTTTATATCATAATAACTCTCAGTCCAATTTTTTCCATCATTAGTAAAGCTGTTGTATAATTTGTAAAATTCAGTTGTAAAGTTTTTTTCAAAATCTGAATTTGAGCCAGGTGCTTTTGTGATTGTTCTGGCATATGTTTTATAGATAAATCCCAGCGGTCTATTTACAATACTGTCGCCTAGTATCTCTTGAGAGTAGTTAACAAAATTTCGCTCCATGTCTTTGTAATCTCCGGCAACAAATTGTATTCTGGCATAGCTGTCTAAAAATGTTCCTTTATTCGCATTTTTATAGGTAGGTGCTACTTTTTTTGCCAGTAAAGGCATATTTTGACTGATGCTTATGCTATCACTGAATTTAGATTTATCGAAATATATTTTTTGTGAAGTTCCTATTTGAAAGGAGAAACAAATCAGTAGTATTAGGATGTTTTTCATCATGCCTGAAAATTATTTTTGAGGTTTTGCTTTAAATTTGTTTTCTCAAAAATAGTTTAAATTTCTTATAAATATGATGAAGGTTTAAATTGTATTTAAAATTTAAATTGAGCCGTCAGCGCTGCATAAAAATAATCTTTTCCTGTTCCGACTTCTTTTAAAAAGGAGCCAGCATTAAACCAACCCGATTCTAATGTAAAAGTCAGAAAATCATTTGCAGAATAATCTAAATTTGTAATCAATTGAGAGCCTATAAAGCGTTCTGTAGTATCTTTTCCGGAATATAATAATTGCATATTTGGAGCATAAATACCATCACTAATTGATTCTCTCCAAAAAATATCATAATCAAAACCAAGGCCTAGCTTTTCTGTTAAAGTAAAATTAATTGAAGGGTGAATGTCAATTAAGTTGGATGGACCAATTAATGCAACTAATCCAAAATAGGCGCCTCTCGGATATAACGGATTAAAAGTTTGTAAATGATTATCATCTGAATGTTTATCTCCGGAAATAATTTCTGTTTTCAAACCAATTTCAGGACTGAATTTTACTTCTGTAAAAGTATAACAGGCAAAAGAGGAAAGCGTCCAGGCCGAGATTGCTTTTTCATTGATATTTCCGAATTGATATAATCCTTCAAAATCGTATTTCCAGTTTCCTTTATTTTTCCAGATTCTACTTCCGACAGACTGACGATTTTCTTCTCCGATAGCATCATCAAAAACGGCTTTCTTTTTCCATAATCCTAAATAATAGAAATCGATATTTTGAATGAAGGGAACTTTATGAAGCACAGTATAACTTCCCCAGAATTGTGCGTTTTCATTAAAACGGTCGTTAAAAGTTCCTTGTTTGTTGGCTACAGGATGTGTGAAAAAGGCATCTGTTTGCCAATTATTCTTTTTGTAAAATAATTTGATTGCATCAAAAGCAAGTCGGCTGTTTGGGCCTTCTCGAACTGCAATGAGACGCTGCGAACCATACGACATTTCCTGTCTTCCGGAACGTAATGTCAATCGTTCGCTTGTATTATGAATAAAATCAATATCCAAAAATGCCTGATGGAAATCTAATTCATTTTCATCAACAGGGCTTGGATCAATTTTACTGTTTGCCAAACTACTCTGCAACTCCACAAAAGTTCTGAATGCGCCTAAATGTACATCAGCATGAAGCAGATAACGAGAAAGTAAATAACCATCACCTTCATCAGACTCATCGCCCCATTTGTCGTTTAGGGTGTAGGTGTACTGCAATCTTGCTTCGCCGCCAATCGTGGCGTAATATTTACTGTTTTGACTAAGTGGAATGTATTTGATTTTTTCATACCAATTTCTGCTAGAATCTTTCAAATAAGTCAGATCATCATCATATCTTAATTTTTGAAATGTCATTTTTTGTTGCGCATTGGCAGAATAAAAGAACCCCAAAAGCAGTAATATTCGGAATAGTGTTTTCATAACTTAATTTTTTTGATAATCTTCAGAATAAGTTATCGGGTCCTGAGCGAAAATTAGCAAACAAAAAATTAAAAGTAAAGTTGATAGTACCATTTTTGGATTCATAATAAAATTGGTATTACTATTAATTTTTTCATGATAATTAAATTTTGTTTAATGATAAAAAGGTTTTCAAAAAATTAAATTCGGTTTGATTTTCAGTTTAATACGTTCAAAAGCAGTGCCTTGTTTGTAAGGCGTTGATTTATAGAGAGTTTTTCAAAAAAGACAATAGAGGTTTTAACGATATATCGTCAATTGATGGGCGATCTTCGTAAATGTTTTAATAAAAAGGCGGTAATGAGAAAAATTTTAGGATCTAAATTTTTCCTTTAAGATATAATCGGTGTTGTATTTCTGATTTTAATAAACCACTTCCTCCTCCAAAATGCTCAATTACTTCGACATCGGGTTGTTGTTGTAAACAAAATGAAGTAAATTCTTTTTCGACATGGTCTTCGATTCCGGAACTCAGCAAAACTATGTCAATTTTGTTGTTGAGAAAATATTCCTGAGCAGCTTTTTCATCGTTGAAGCCTACCGCATTCCAGTCTTCGTAAGCATTCACCAATCGAAGTAAAATCTCCAATATTGGTTCGTTTTTTCCGAGTATTAAGAATTCAAATATTTTCATAATTGTTTATTTTTAAGGTTCTGAGATTCTAAGGAACTAAGGTTCTAAGTTTTTTTTCTTTTCACTTGTTGTCTGAACTTCTAATTTGCTTTACAAATGTATTTCTTAATTTGTATTTTCAACTTAATCTAGGACAAGAAAGAAATCTTTACATTTTACAGTCAAAAAAAACAAACAAATGTATTTCATAATTTCTTAGTTGAATTTAATCGAGAACAAGAAAAATTTGTAAGATTTTGAATTTTCATGTTTTTTAAGGTAAGAAATTAAATTTAAGGAGCTTAAAAAACGAACTCGATAAAATGAAAATTAAACAAATGTTAAAAGTGAAAAAAAAGTGGAAAAATGAGGAAAACCGTAAGTTTTTATGGAAAGTTGCTTGTAGTTTTGCCTCGTAGAAGTTCAAAAAGTTATGCTGCTTTACCTTTTTTAACAGCATATGATCTTCTTAAAACTGTTTTTGGAGAAACATTTTTTTAATGAAAATTTGACAATTCATTTTACGATGAATTCATTGTGTAAATTTGCAAGACATACAATAGAGTCTAATTTTTATGGGGTTTTTAGATTTGGTTACACGTTAGCCAAATTTAAAAACCCTTTTTTTTTAACTTAATAATATAATCCCTGATATCCAGAAACGAATAACATCCCAGTTGATTTTAATTTTTTGAGGAGAAAAACCATAAAAACTCTTAAATGCGGCTGAAAAATGGGAGACATCTTTGTACCCGCATTTATAAGCTGCTTCACTTACGGTTATGGATTTATTTTGGAATAATTTCTTTGCATGTTCCATCCTTAGTTTTATGATATAACTTTTGACAGTAGTGCCAAAACAAGCTTTAAATCCTTTTTTTAGTTTAAATTCATTTAAGGAAATTAATCTCGACAGTTCGGTCAATGTTGGTGCATGAACATAGTCTTTTTCAAGTATTTCCTTGGCCTCTGCTAATTTGTTGTAATCATCTTCATCAATGTGATCTTTTTGTTTTGGTAATGGAATTATGGTTTCAAGCTGATGAATTAGCAATTCTTTAATTTTTGCTTCAAGATACATTTTCTTTAAGGCACCATGACGATTACAAACTTTTATTTCATGAATTATCCATTGAATTGCCGGTGTAAACGGGATATATTTTGACGTTAAATAACTTGATTTTTTTAGTAAAATGTTTTTTGAAAATTTTTCATGAAGTTCCCAGTCTTCATTGATAATAGTAGAATAAAAATCTTTAGATAAAATAATAGACAAATAATTAATTTGTTCAAATGCCGGAATTTTATAAGTGGCTTTGTAATTATGCGTATAGAAAATATTATGGGTATTTTCCTTAGAAAATTTCTCAGTATCTAAATTGTCAATATAGGTTTCAACATTGTTGCAACAAATAAAATTCATTACTACGGACTCTTCATCAATTTCAAAAATAATAGTTTGTGGAGTTGTAAAATACATCTGAGTATCAAGAAGAACCATTCCGTTTGTGATAAGATGTCGACTTTTTATTTCTTCTATACCGGTGTTTTCGATATGTATGTTTTCTTCGGTTAAATGATTTTTTGAACAATAATGACTGCCAATTTCAATTTGAATGACTGCTTCCTGGTGCGCTAAAAGTTTCGATTTGATTTTCAAAATATAATCCGTTTTTACAAAATAATAATCCGTTTTTCCCTATATTTTTTCGGGTTGTTGATGGTACTTTTGCGGCAAAGTTATTTATAATTAGTCTAATTAAAGATATGACAACTCACAAATTTTTATTTTTTATTGTATTTTTCCTTTTTTCGTTCTTATCATTTTCCCAACAAAATCAGGGTGTTTCAGTTACTGGACAAGTACTTGAAAATTCTGGGCAAACAATTCCATATGCTACACTGGCTATAGAAAAAACAGACTTAAGTATAATTTCTGATGAAAACGGAAAATTTATTTTCAAAAATGTAAAGCCTGGAAAACACATTTTAAAAATTACTGCAATAGGTTTTGCTCCTCAAAAAAAACTTATTGAAGTTTCGGGAAAAAATCCACTGCATTTTTCAATTCCGCTAGAAAGTGAATTGAACGAATTAGAATCTGTAACCGTATTGGGACGTTCTCAAACGGAAAAAGTAAATAAACAAGCCTATAACGTTACCGCCATTGATGCTAAAAAACTTCACAATTCTACTCTTGATTTAGCACATGCGTTAGACAGAGTTTCCGGTGTACGTGTTCGTGAGGCGGGCGGAGTAGGATCAAGATCAGAACTTTCTATTAATGGTTTTCAGGGCAATCAGGTCAAAATTTTTATTGATGGAGTTCCGATGGATAATTTTGGATCTTCTTTTCAAATGAATAATATTCCAATAAACCTTGCGGATCGGGTAGAGGTTTATAAAGGTGTTGTGCCCATTTGGCTGGGAGGAGATGCTTTGGGCGGAGCAGTAAATATTGTTACCAACAGCAAGCCCCGTACATATTTTGATGCTTCTTATTCTTTTGGATCTTTTAATACACATCGCACAAGTGTAAATGCGGGCTATACGTCTAAAAGTGGTTTTACAACTGAGATTAATGCTTTTCAGAATTACTCAGACAATAATTATTGGGTAAATGTAGATGTAGCAGATTTGAATACAGGAGCGTATTTTCCGAACCAGCGTGTTAGAAGATTTCATGATAAATACCGTAACGAAACGGTGATTTTGAATGTTGGTTTAACCGGGAAAAAATATGCTGATAAGTTATTATTTGGTTTCACAGCCGGAGAAAATAAGGCAGATATTCAAACTGGTGCCAGAATGGTCAGTGTGTTTGGGAAAATTTATCGAAAAGGAAATATTTTAATGCCAACTTTAAAATATCAGGTCAAAGATTTCTTTACTAAAGGCCTTAATTTCAATCTTACCGCAAATTACAACTTTGGAGAAGAACAAAATATTGATACTGTTTACAGAAGATACAACTGGTTTGGTGATTATAAACAATATGAAGGTGCAGGAGGAGAAAGGAGCCGTACGCTTCGTAAGTTTCAAAACAATAATGGAGTAGCAACAGCCAATGCTACTTATGCATTGGGAGAGCGACACTCTTTTATGCTAAATAATACTTTTACAACTTTCGATCGTAAAGAAAGTGATGAATTGGTTCCGGAATCTCTTGTCTACAAACAACCTAAAAAGACACAAAAGAATGTTTTAGGTGCAGGATATAAATTTGATTTTAACCAAAAGTGGAGTACATCTGTATTTTTAAAAGAGTATTCCTTGAAAACAACGTATTCCAGAAGTTACAACCCCTCAGGAAACGCCGGAGATATTGCGTATCAACAATTTGTTGATAATACATCTACAACAGGTTATGGAGCCGCGACGAGCTATTATATAAAGCACAATTTGCAGATAAAAGCTTCTTTTGAAAAAAGTTACAGGCTGCCAACTCCAGAAGAAATTTTTGGGAATGTAAATGATAATTTAGAAGGGAATCTTGCCTTGAAGCCAGAAACCAGTAATAATTTTAATATTGGCGCGAGTTATCAAACCAGCTTTAACAAAGTAAATGCCTTGTCATTTGATGTAAATCTTTTACACAGAAATGCAACTGACTTTATTCGCCCAACGCTGAATAACAATCAGACTATGACGACAAATGTTAATCAGGGCAAGGTTACCAATTACGGTATAGACGGAGAGGTTCGCTATTCGTACCGAAACAGATTTACAGCGGGACTTAATGCAACGTATCAAAACATTCGCAATATGACCGAATACGAACCGAATCAAAATTATGTATCCCCTTTTTACAAAGACAGAATTCCAAATATGCCCTATTTATTTGGAAATGCAGATGCTACTGTATTCTTCAATGATCTTATAAAAAAAGGAAACAACTTGTCTGTAGGCTATAATTTGCTGTATGTACACACTTATTATTTGTCATGGCCAAGTATGGGAAGCAAGGATAGTAAATTGGAAATTCCGCAACAATTTAGTCATGATTTAAACGCCGTTTATACGCTTGCAAACGGAAAATATAATGTTGCTTTTGAATGTAAAAATGTATTTGATAATATGCTGTATGACAATTTTTCATTGCAAAAGCCAGGAAGGGCATTCTATATAAAATTCAGATATTTTTTCACGAAATAAAATTATTAATTTTTAATACAACCATAATACTATGAAAACAAATTGCAAATTAGCTTTATTAGCTGCCTTAGCGTTTACGACATTCTCTTGTAGCAGTGATTCTGATAAAGCAGGAAGTGAAACAGGAGGGGTAGACACAGGAAAAACAAAATATATTATCACTGCCACGACAGGTGCAACCGGAATTGCAGATTATTTATTGACTACAGATGATGTTGCTACCGGATCTATCACAACGACTGGTAACGGATTAGAACAAGACGGAACTTACCGTTATTACATAACAGCACAAAACAATTTTTTTAGTTTATTGTACGGGCAGGGAAATCCGGGAGCTGTTACAACTTATAACTTGACTACTGAGGGAAAATTAGTTAAAAAATCTAATTTTCAGGCAGAAACAGTTCATGTTTTTGCAGCTGTTAACAAAGATATTTTAACGATAAAAGTACCAAGAAGTGGTGCTTCAATCGCTTCAATGTATAAAATTGATGCTGAAAAATCACTTATTACTGGTGAAGTACAACAAGACACTAAAAAGTTGGCCGGAAACGGAGAAAGAGCATTCTACACCTGGGCAACTCAGGTTGGAGATAAAGTTTATATGCCGTATATGAGCATTAAGGGAGATGGAGTTGATAATTTCGGAACCTCAAATCCAGATAGTACATGGGTAGCCGTGTACAATTATCCGGAACTTAAATTAGAAAAAGTAATTAAAGATAATCGTACCAGTTATTTAGGGGCTTATTTTACAAACGGATTATTTCAGGATGAAAACGGAGACGCTTATGGTTTTTCAGGTGCGATTGCTACTAGTAATGCAGTTTTAACTTCTACAAAGCCATCAGCAATCGTAAAAATTAAAAAAGGAACTACTGATTTTGATAAAACGTATTTCTTTAATGTACAGGAAAAATCAGGAGGTTACAAAATCTCTGCTACAAACTATATTTCAAAAGGGAAATTCTTATTGTTAATGTACGGAAATGCAGGTAAAAATAATGGGGTTCCTAAATTAGCTATCGCCGATGTTTACAATCAGACTTTTACATGGGTGACAAATGCTCCTGCAACCTTAACTTCTGTTACAAGCCGCTATAACATTACGACTGAAGATGGAAATTCTGCCATAGTAGGTATCAATACTCCTGAAGGAAATTGGATCTATAGCATTAATGGTACAACAGCCGTGGCGACCAGAGGTATGAAAGTGGAAGGTGGACAGATTACTGCAATAGCGAAATTAAAATATTAAAATTGTTTTTTTTGGACCGTAAGCTTTTCGGGGCTTACGGTTTTTTTATTTATCTTTTATACTCTTTATCCATATGTTTTCTTCTTCTAAATCAAATCCAAATAAGAAAAAAAGTAAAAAATCGCTGTTTAAGCGTGTTATGGCCTGGCTGCACCTATGGCTCGGATTAGCATCCGGAATTATCGTCGTGATTGTAAGTCTTACCGGCTGTATCTATGTTTTTGAAAATGAAATTAAAGATTTTATTGAAGACTGGCGTTATGTAACACCTCAGGAAAAAGCTTTTTTATTACCATCGCAATTAATTCCAGTTGCAGATAAGGCAATGAAAGGCAAACATGCTACCAGTATTACTTTTGGCGGAAAAGAGGATGCCGCTATTGTGGGGTATTTTACTCAGAAAAAAGAAGCAAAAGACAAAGAAGTAAAAGACAAAAAAGGTAAAACCAGAGAAAGAAAACCGGATCTGGCTAAAAATGCCGGTGAAAAAGGGAAATCACTGAGAAAAGGAAAAGAAGAGAAATCTAAAAAGAGAAGAGGCGGAATCTTTAGCAGTGTTTATATGAATCCTTATACTGGTGAAATACTCAATATTAAATCGGTTTCAAGAACAGATTCTCCGGATTTTTTCAGGTTTATATTAAACGGACACAGGGCTTTGTGGTTGCCGTATGATATCGGTCGGCCAATTGTGGGTGTTGCTGTTTTAATTTTTGTATTTCTTTTAATCTCAGGTTTGGTACTTTGGTGGCCTACAAAATGGATTAAATCAATTCGTGATAAAAGTTTTAAAATCAAATGGTCAGCAACTTTTAAACGTGTCAATTACGATATGCACAATGTACTTGGTTTTTATAGTATGATTTTTCTTTTGTTTATTTCAATAACCGGTTTAGTATGGAGTTTTGGTTGGTGGAGTAAATCATTATATTGGGTAACTTCCGGAGGAAAGCCGTTAGTTGAAAGCAGAGAATCTTCTAAATCAGATACAACCCATGTTAAAACTTTTGCATTAACGACAGTAGATAAAGTTTTATTGAATATTTCAAAAGAGAATCATGAGGCAGCAGGAATTATGGTTACTATACCAGAAAAACCGGCTGACGCTATTGGTGCGTTTGTTTACAAGCAGAAAAATACATTCTATAATATGGACCGTTATAGCTTTGATCAGCAAACCTTAAAAGAAATATCAATAAAAACGCCTTTTTCAGGGAAATATATGGAAGCTAATATTCCGGATAAAATTCGCAGGATGAATTATGATATTCATGTTGGAAGTATTTTAGGATTAACCGGAAAGTTTATCGCTTTTTTTGCCAGTTTAATCTCTGCCAGTTTACCAATTACCGGGTTTTTAATATGGTGGGGAAAACAGAAATTTGGAAAAAAAGCGCCAGCTTCTCCAAAAGTTGCTGCCAAAGCCACGCCCATTATCAGGCCAAAAGTAGTTCCTCAAAAGGAAGTATCTGTTTAAGTAATTTTTTAGATAATCACTTTTGTATTTTTTTTTGAGAATGAAAAAGGCGAAACTTTTAAGTTTCGCCTTTTTTGGTTGTTTACTTTTTAGTGAAATATCCGTGAGCGGTAAGCCATTCTTCACAATCTCTTGTCCAGAATTTACTGGTATCTTTTACACCCAAACCAAAGCCATGACCGCCGCTTTCGTATAAATGTAACTCAGATGTAACTCCGTTTTTTTTAAGTGCCAGATAGTAATTAATACTATTTTCTGGTAAAACAACTGTATCATCTGTCGCATGTACGATAAAAGCGGTTGGCGTTTGTGCCGTTACTTTTTTCTCATTAGAAAAGGAATCTGTCAAATCCTGCGATGGATTATTGCCTAATAAACTTGTTTGAGATCCTTTGTGTGTTATGTCGTTTTCCATAGATACTACAGGGTAAATAAGAAGCGAAAAATCCGGGCGTGCACTTATTTTTGATGAAGTTTCATATACTCTCTCATCGTAATGAGTAGATGCTGTCGCTGCTAAATGCCCGCCTGCAGAAAATCCCATAATACCAATTTTATTCGGATCAATGTTCCATTTTGCAGCATTTAAGCGTACAATACGAATGGCTTCCTGCGCATCCTGCAACGGACCAACGGTTTTATTGGTCATGATTAAATCACTCGGCAATCTGTACTTCAAAACAAAAGCAACAATTCCTAAGCTATTAAGCCACTCTGCAACTTTAGTACCTTCTTTGTCAATTGCTAAATGCGAATATCCACCGCCAGGAAGAATAATTACTGCGGTTTGATTTTGCTTGATTTCTTTTGTGAAGAAGATACTAAGTGTAGGTATTGAAACCTGGCTTGTACTCTGCACTTTTCCGTCTTTTATAATTTCTTTTTCCTGATAATCGGGAGCTTTAATTTCTTGTGGAATTGTTTTCCATAGTGGAATTACCTGATTTTGTGCTTGTAGCTGACTTGTTATTCCGAAGAATAAAACCAGGTTAAAAAGTGATTTACCAGTTATGAAGTGTCTTGCGTTTTTCAATGTTATAAGTCTTTTAGTTTTAATTAATTTAATGAAACAGATCCAAATTTATGTTTTTTTATTCATTTCTCAACTTTGCCGTAATACAAGAGCTTTATATTTAGCATAAGAATAAGCTTCATAAATAGATTTGAAAAGATTGATTTTAGTACAATTGTGACATATAAAACGGACAAATTTCACATGTTCTTATTTAACATATATATTGTTTAATGTGTAATTTTGAGTTCTTTTTTTTACGTGAAATGTTAATTTAAAGTACTAAAATAATTTTTTATACAATTTATTTGTATTATTAAGATTTAAAAGTATATTTGTGCAATCGATTACATTAATTGTTTTTTGTTGTACTAATCACTTGATTTTGAAGTTGTGACTTAAAAATAAATGGATTGTCCAAAATACCAAAAATTATAAATTAGAATAAAACCGTTACCATGAATCAAACAAATGAAATTTCTATTAGCCAAACTAACAAATCAACAGGAAGATATCGTTGGAGTATATGCGCATTGTTGTTTTTTGCAACTACTATCAACTACTTAGACAGGCAGGTTCTTTCTTTGACATGGAACGATTTTATAGCACCTGAATTTCATTGGACCAATAACGATTACGGAAATATTACCGCATTATTCTCTATTTTTTATGCAGTCTCCTTACTTTTTGCCGGAAGGTTTGTGGATTGGTTAGATACCAAAAAAGGTTTTTTATGGGCAATTGGTATCTGGTCAATTGGTGCCTGTTTGCACGCATTTTGTGGAATCGCAACTGCAGGAATTATTACAGGAAACTGGTTTGTAGGTTTTGAAGGTGCAAAAGAATTGATTCACAACGTTAATGATACAGGAATGGTAATTAACGTAAGTGTTAGTTTATTCATTTTTGCCCGTTTTGTTTTAGCAGTGGGTGAAGCAGGAAATTTTCCAGCGGCGATCAAAACAACTGCTGAATATTTTCCTAAAAAAGACAGAGCCTTCTCTACTAGTATTTTTAATGCAGGAGCGACTGTAGGAGCATTAGCTGCTCCAATTTCGATTCCGTTTATTGCAAAATCTTTTGGATGGGAAATGGCATTTATAATCATTGGTGCTTTAGGTTTTGTATGGATGGGATTCTGGATGTTTATGTATGATAAACCGGAAAGACACTCAAAAGTGAGCCCTGAAGAATTAGCTTACATTCAGCAAGATGATATAGCAGATAGCAAAATAGTGGGATATGTTGCTGATACAAGTACAAAAGTTTCTTTTGTAGATTGCTTTAAATACAAACAAACTTGGGCTTTTGCCTTCGGAAAATTTATGACAGACGGAGTTTGGTGGTTCTTCTTATTCTGGACACCAGCTTATTTAAGTTCTGTTTACGGAATGGATTCTACTGAAGCAGCTTTGCCATTATTTGTTTTATACATGATTACTTTACTTTCTATCATTGGTGGTTGGTTGCCAACTTACTTTGTTGAAAAGAAAGGCATGAACCCATACGAGGGAAGAATGAGAGCGATGTTAATTTTTGCATTCTTTCCATTATTGGCTTTAGTGGCTCAGCCTCTAGGATATATTAGTTACTGGGTACCCGTAATTATTATTGGAATTGCAGGTGCAGCACACCAATCATGGTCAGCTAATATTTTTACTACAGTTGGAGATATGTTTCCTAAAAAAGCCATTGCAACTATTACAGGAATTGGTGGATTAGCCGGAGGTTTAGGTTCAACTTTAATTAATAAAGGATCAGGAGTTTTATTTGATTTTACACAAAGAAACTGGAGTTTAATAAACGGACAATCTTTGTTGGAGAAATACCCTCAATTTTTAAATCCGGAAACTGAAAAGATATTTTTAAAAGAAAAAGGTGTTGCTAATTTAGGAGATTTTTTAAAGTTATTGTCAGAATCAGGAGATACTGTTGTGAACGGTATTAACTCAGGATATATGATCATTTTCTCAATCTGTGCAGTTTGTTATTTAATTGGATGGGTTGTAATGAAAACTTTGGTTCCTAAATACAGACCAATTACGGATTTGTAATACATCCAGACCAAGCTAACTAACCAACCAAACCATAGAACTATGAACGAAGCCAATGCAGCAATAGGAAAATATCGCTGGACAATATGTAGTTTAGTCTTTTTTGCTACGACAGTAAATTATTTAGACAGAAATGTAATTAGTTACCTTCGACCTTATTTGGCAGAGTCCTTCCACTGGACTCCGGAACAAGAGGTAATAGATTATTCGAATATTGAATTAGCTTTCAAAATAGCGTACGGACTCGGAATGTTGGTTGCCGGAGGGATCATTGATAAATTAGGAACTAAAATTGGTTACGCCATTGCAACCGGTTTATGGAGTTTGGCAGCAATTGGCCATGCATTGGCAACAGGAACGCCAGGATTTTTAGTTGCACGTGTGTTTTTGGGAATTACAGAGGCAGGAAATTTTCCTGCAGCGATAAAAGCCACAGCTGAATGGTTTCCGCAAAAAGAAAGAGCTTTAGCAACCGGTATTTTTAATTCCGGAAGTAATATTGGAGCTATAATTGTACCATTATCTGTACCATTTATTGCAGAGAATTATGGCTGGCAATGGGCTTTCATCTTAACAGGAATTGTTGGTTTTATCTGGCTTGTATTATGGTTCATTTTTTATGAAGTGCCAGAAAAACAAAAACGTTTATCTCAGGCTGAATTAGAGTATATCAATTCAGATAAAATTGTAACAACTGAAGTAGAAGATACTGAGAAGGTTTCATGGTTTAAATTGCTTTCTTTTCGCCAGACCTGGGCTTTCGCCATCGGAAAATTACTTACAGATCCCGTTTGGTGGTTTTATTTGTTCTGGTTGCCGGATTTCTTAATGAAGGAATACAAACTGACGGCTACCGGAATTATCTGGCCTTGCGCTTTGGTTTATGTTATTGGAAGTGTAGGAAGTATTGGTGGAGGATGGTTACCGTTAAAATTGATAGAAAAGAACTGGCCGGCATATAAAGCTCGTAAAACAAGTATGTTAATTTATGCTTTTGCCGTTTTACCGGTATTGTTTTCGCAATATTTAGGAAGTATAAACATGTGGTGGGCCATTTTGGTAATTGGTTTGGCTGTTTCTGCGCATCAGGCATGGAGTGCCAACATTTTTACAACAGTTTCAGATATGTTTCCAAAAAAGGCAACTGCTTCAGTAACAGGAATCGGAGGGATGTTTGGAGCACTTGGCGGAATTTTACTAACTTTAGTGATTCAAAAAAACATGTTTGTTTATTATACTAAAATAGGCAAAATCGAAACAGGATACTTTATCATGTTTTGTATTTGCGGAGCCTCTTATTTACTGGCTTGGCTGATTATGCATATTCTGGTTCCCCGAATGAAAAAGGTAGAAGTGTAAATTTTACACAAATAAATTTTCATTTGTATTATGATATTTGAAGATAAAAATATAATTTTGTGCAATCGATTACATTAAAATAAAAATTATGACAAAATATAGTTCAAGATACGCGTCAAGCCCTGAAGCAGTAAAACAATATGATACTCAGCAGTTGAGAAATGAATTCTTAATTGATGACTTAATGCAGGAGAATGAAATCATATTGACGTACTCTCATTATGATCGATATATTGCTGGTTCTGCGGTTCCTGTAAAAGATCTTACTTTGGAATCTATTGATCCTCTTAAAGCGGGTTATTTTTTAGAAAGAAGAGAGATGGGAATCATCAATGTTGGAGGAAGCGGTTCTATTGTGGTTGAAGGAACATCTTATGAATTAGGTTTTAAAGATGCTTTATATATCGGGAGCGGAAATAAAGAAGTAATTTTTAAAAGTACGGACAGTAAAAATCCGGCTAAATTTTACATAAACTCTGCACCAGCTCATACACATTATCCTACTGTAAAAGTAAGTTTGGAGCAAGCTAACAAATTGCAATTAGGTACAATGGAAACTGCAAACCACCGTACAGTAAATCAAATGATTATTGGAGGTGTTGTTACCACTTGTCAGTTACAAATGGGAATGACAGAATTACGACCAGGAAGTGTCTGGAATACAATGCCGGCTCACGTACACGATCGTAGAATGGAAGTTTATTTCTATTTAGATATACCAGAAAATCAGGCTGTTTGTCATTTTATGGGGCAACCGCAGGAAACAAGACATATCTGGATGAACAATCATCAGGCAGTTATTTCTCCGCCATGGTCGATTCACTCAGGTTCAGGAACTTCAAATTATACTTTTATTTGGGGAATGGCCGGTGAGAATTTAGATTACGGAGATATGGATGTTTGCAAAATAACAGATTTAAGATAATAATTATGAGTAACTCATTATTTGATATAAAGGGAAAAGTTGCCTTGATTACAGGAAGTACACACGGACTGGGGATGGCAATGGCAAAAGGATTAGGTGAGGCAGGAGCTACAATTATTGTCAACGGAAATTCTTCTCAGGAAAAAATTGATGCTGCTGTGACCGAACTTAAAAGTGAAGGAATAAATGCAGTAGGTTACAAATTTAATGTAACCGATGAGCAGGAAGTTAAGACTGCTATTGCAAAAATTGAAAGTGAAGTAGGACCAATTGCTATTTTGATTAATAACGCCGGAATTATCAAAAGAATTCCACTTATTGATATGGAAGTTGCTGATTTTAAAGAGGTAATTGATATTGATTTGGTTTCTCCTTTTATTGTTTCTAAGCACGTTGCTAAAGGAATGATCGAAAGAAGACAAGGAAAAATAATCAACATTTGTTCGATGATGAGCGAATTAGGTCGTAATACTGTAGGTGCTTATGCTGCTGCAAAAGGCGGTTTGAAAATGCTGACAAAAAACATGGCGACAGAATGGGCAAAATACAATGTTCAGATCAACGGAATTGGACCTGGTTATTTTGCTACTGAACAAACAAAACCAATTAGAGTTGATGGGCATCCTTTTAATGATTTTATCATTAGTAGAACTCCGGCCGCAAAATGGGGAGATCCGGGCGATTTAGCAGGAGCTGCTATATTCTTATCTTCTAAGGCAAGTGATTTTGTCAACGGTCATATTTTATATGTTGATGGCGGAATTTTAGCAACTATCGGTAAACCATCAAACGAAGAATAATTCTCAATTACAAAAAAATGAACTCAAATAAAACATTCATAAACGATAATTTTTTACTTGAAAATAAATATGCTGAAGAGTTGTATCATAATTACTCAAAAAATCAGCCTATCATAGATTACCACAATCACCTGAATCCACAATTTATTGCTGAAGATAAAATTTTTGACAATATCACGCAGGTTTGGATTAACGGAGATCATTACAAATGGCGTGCAATGCGTACGTTAGGTATTAACGAACAATTTGTAACCGGAAATGGTTCTGATAAAGATAAGTTCTTAAACTGGGGAAAAACAGTTCCGTATACAATGCGTAATCCGCTGTACCACTGGACACACTTAGAGCTGGCACGTTATTTTGATATTTATGATTTATTGAATGAAAAATCAGCTGAGAAAATATATATCGAAACTTCTGAAAAAATAAAATCAGAAGCTTACAGTACACAAAACTTACTTAAAAAAGTAAATGCAGAATTGGTTTGTACTACTGAGGATCCAATTGATAGTTTAGAGTTTCATCAAAAACTAACAAAAAATCCAATCGGAACAAAGATGAGTACTGCTTTCAGACCCGACAAAGCGATCTTAATCTCTAATGAGGGCTACAACGCATATCTGGATACATTGGGGGATGTATCCGGAATTGCGATCAATACCTATGCTGATTTACGTGACGCATTGAGAAAAAGAATAGAATTCTTTAATCAAAACGGATGTAAATTAAGTGATCACGGTTTAGATCAAATTTATTTTGAAGAATTTACAGAAGCTGAAGTGGCTTCTATCTTCAAAAAGAAAAGAGAGAACAGAATTGTAACTCCGGAAGAAGCATTGAAATTTCAAAGCGCAATTTTATTGTTCCTTTCAGAAACATACCATGAATTTGGTTGGGTACAGCAATTTCACTTAGGGGCGTTAAGAAACAATAATGCCCGTATGCACAGGATTTTAGGTCCTGATACAGGTTGGGACTCTATTGGAGATTATCCACAAGCACAAAAACTATCTTCTTTCTTAAATGCATTGGATAGCAAAGATAAATTGACAAAAACAATCATTTATAACCTGAATCCGGCTGATAACGAAGTTATGGCTACGATGATTGGAAATTTCAATGACGGAAGCGTTAGAGGTAAAGTACAATTTGGTTCAGGATGGTGGTTTTTAGATCAGAAAGACGGAATGACAAAACAATTAAATGCCCTTTCAAACATGGGATTAATTAGCTGTTTTGTTGGAATGTTGACAGATTCAAGAAGTTTCTTGTCTTTCCCAAGACACGAATATTTCAGACGTATTTTGTGTAATCTTTTAGGAGACGAAATTCAAAGAGGAGAATTGCCTGCTGATATGGAATGGATTGGGAAACTGGTTTCTGATATTTCATATAACAACGCAAAAGAATATTTCAAGTTTTAATTTAGAATATAGAGCATAGAATATAGAAAAAAGAAGCAAGAAGAAAGATTTTTTTACATAAGACATAGTTTTTATTAAAGTCAATGCTTTATTTTCTTAATCTCTTAATGGTAAAAAAAATCTTTTTACTGGTAAAATAATAAAACAATATGAGTAAAATAGTTGCATTCGGCGAAATTATGTTGCGTCTTTCTACAGAGAGACACCTGCGTTTTTCACAATCTACAGCATTTGGCGCTTCTTATGGAGGTGGTGAGTTTAATGTTTGTGTGTCATTGGCGAATTATGGTTTAGATGCAGAGTTTGTAACACGATTACCTGAGAATGAAATTGGCGGATCTGCATTGAAAGAAATGCGAAAAATGAACGTAGAATCTAAAAATATTATTTTTGGAGGAGAACGTTTGGGAATCTATTTTCTTGAAACAGGTGCCGGAACCAGAGGAAGTAATGTAGTGTATGATCGCGCACATAGCTCGATGGCAACTATTGAAAAAGGACTTGTTGACTGGGAAAAAGTATTGGAAGGTGCTACCTGGTTTCACTGGAGTGGAATTACACCTGCAATCTCTCAAAGTGCTGCCGAAGCATGTTTGGAAGCTATTAAAGTAGCACACAAAATGGGAATTACGATTTCTTGCGACTTAAATTACAGATCAAAATTATGGCAATATGGTAAAACACCAAGTGAGGTGATGCCGGAAATGCTTCAATATAGCAACGTTATTTTAGGAGATATTGACACAGCTTATTTTATGTTGGGAATTCCTAAAGTAAATCCGAACTATCAGGATGAAAAATCGCTTCCAGTATTATACACGAAATTGTTTGATTTGATTCCGAATTTGAAAACTGTTGCGACAACTTTACGTTATTCCGTAAGTGCTTCACACCAACGAATTGGAGGTGTTTTATTTAATGGAAAAGCAATTTATCATGCTGCGGTGAAAGAAGTAACGCCCGTTGTAGACAGAGTAGGAAGTGGTGATGCCTTCATGGGAGGATTGATTTACGGATTGTCGCAATATGAAAATGACAATCAAAAAGCATTAGATTTTGCGGTGGCTGCTTGTTGCTTAAAACATACCATTGCAGGAGATTATAATTTAGTGACCTTAAAAGAAGTTGAAAATATGCTTGGTGGTGATTCAGCAGGATTAGTATCAAGATAAACAATAAAAAAATGGCAAAATATTCAAGAATTGAAGTAGCGCAGCAAATGAAAGATAACGGAATGGTACCGTTGTTTTTTCATTCGGATATTGAAATAAGCAAGAAAGTTTTAAAAGCCTGTTATGATGGTGGTTCCCGATTAATGGAATTTACCAGCAGAGGAGATTTTGCTCATGAAGTTTTTGGAGCTTTGAACAAATATGCTTTGGCTGAATTACCAGGAATGATGTTAGGAGTTGGCTCTATAACAGATGCTGCTTCAGCTTCTCTATATATGAGTTTGGGTGCTAATTTTATTGTAACACCGGTTTTTAGAGAAGATATTGCAATTGCCTGTAATCGTCGTAAAGTATTGTGGTCACCAGGTTGCGGAACACTTTCTGAGATTGCAAGAGCGGAAGAATTAGGTTGTGAAATTGTAAAATTATTTCCAGCTGATATTTACGGACCAGAATTTATAAAAGCAATAAAAGGACCATGTCCCTGGACCAATATCATGCCGACCGGAGGAGTTTATCCAACTGTTGAAAGTTTGTCTTCATGGTTGAATGCAGGTGCAACTTGTGTGGGTCTTGGTTCACAATTAATTTCAAAAGATATATTAGATAAAAATGACTTTGACGGCTTGAAAAATAAAGTAAGTCAGGTTTTGGATATCATCAAAAATATTAGAAAATAAATAAGGAGTAATCATACCGATTCCTTATTTAGATTGCAGTTTTTTTTAGATTTTAACGTTTTGTAATTGAACATTACGCTTGCTAAATACAGCTTGTCACTCCTCACAGCAAATTGTATTTTACTCTTACAAGTGTAATGTTTCTTTTACAATTAAAAAGAACTTCTTATAAAGCAATAAGGTATTTATCGTGGTTATTTATAACACTTTAATGAATTAAAATGAAACAATTAAACAGAAAAAATACAGGATTAGAAAAGTTACAGCCAATTAAAGTAGTTCAGTTTGGAGAAGGAAATTTCCTAAGGGCTTTTGTTGATTATGCTTTTCATAAACTTAATAAAGAAGTTGATTTTAATGCCGGTATTGCAATGGTTCAACCTTTGAAAGACGGTATGGTAAATATGATTAATGATCAGGACGGTCTTTATACCTTGTTTATGAACGGTATTAAAAAAGGTGAAAAAATACAAGATATTGAGTTAATTACGAACATTGTAAAAGCTATAAATCCATATACTCAATTTGCAGATTATTTAGCTTTAGCCAAAGAAGAAGAACTTCAGTTTATTGTTTCGAATACCACTGAAGCTGGAATTGAATTCATTGAAAGTGATACTCCCGATATGCAACCGCCAGTTTCATTTCCTGCAAAGTTGACTGTTTTATTATATGAAAGATTTAAACATTTCAATGGAGATGCTTCTAAAGCAGTAACTATCATTCCTTGTGAATTGATTGATTATAACTCAGAGACGCTAAAAAAATATATTTTACAATATGTTGATCTATGGAAATTAGAAGATGCGTTTAAAACATGGGTATCAGATTCCTGTACGTATCATAGTACTTTGGTTGACAGAATTGTTCCTGGTTATCCAAGAGCTGAAATTGAAGAATACAATAATAAATTAGATTACCAGGACAACTTGATTGTTGCTGCTGAACCTTTCTTCCTTTGGGCTATTGAAGGTGGTGATGCTTTAAAAGCAAAATTACCTTTTGATAAAACAGATTTGAATGTAAAAATCGTTGATGATATACGTCCTTTTAAAATGATTAAAGTTCGTATTCTAAATGGTGCACACACAGCAATGGTTCCTTTTTCACTTTTGTACGGTAACAAATTAGTAATGGAAACTGTTAACGGAGATTTTACTGGAAAATTCGTAAACAATGTTATTAGTGAAATTAGTGAAACACTTGATATGGACAAAAATGAAATTACAGCCTATTCTGAGGAAGTAATGGACCGATTTAAAAATCCATTTATCAAACATGCACTTGCTGATATTGCATTAAATTCTATCTCAAAATTCAAAGTAAGAGTTTTACCTAGTTTATTAGGATATTATAATGCAAACAATAAATTACCTGTTAATTTGACTTTTTCATTAGCGAGTTTAATTCAGTTCTATAAAGGAACCTGGAATAACGAAGCATTACCTGTAAAGGATTCTCCGGAAATAGTTGAAGCATTTAAAGATGCGTGGCAATTAGGATCTGCAGATTTAGTTGTAGCGAAAGTATTAGCTAATACTGATTTCTGGGGCGAAGATTTAACTAAAGTAAAAGGTTTGTCAGAAGCTTTAGTATTGGCCTTAAATGAAATTGAAGAAAACGGAATAGAACAAGGATTTGCTAATTTCAGCAAACAATATTAATTGGAACAGTTTCTAAGATTCTAAGTTGCTGAGTTTTTGCGACGCAACTTAGAATCTTGGAAACTTAGCAACTTAAAAAAAAACGATCATGCAAAAAAAATTAATAAAAGTAAACCCTTCAGATAACGTTGCTGTTGCATTGGTTAATCTGGTTGCTGATGAAGTAATCAACTTTGAAGGACAAGATATCACTATCGAATCTGATGTGAAAATGAAACATAAAATTGCGATGGTTCCCTTTAATGTGGGAGATCGTATTATTATGTATGGTGTTTTGGTTGGTAAAGCAAGTGCAAGAATTGAAAAAGGAGGATTGCTTTCTACTGCAAACGTAAAACACGAAAGTGATAAGGTAACTGGTAAAACAGAAACTATTGGTTGGAATTCGCCAAATATCGATAAATGGAAAGACAGAACGTGGCAGGGCTATCATAGAGAAGATGGGCAAGTAGGAACTGAGAATGTTTGGTTGTTTTTTCCTTTGGTTTTCTGTGAAAACAGAAATATCGAAATCTTAAAAGATATTTTTGAGAAAGAATTAATGAAACCAAAAGAAAACGATTATCAATTATTACTTCGTTCTTTGGTAAAAACAGAAACGGGTGGTACTGGTAATGAAGCGGCTTCTAACGAAGCTAATTTATTCAATAACATTGAAGTGAAATTCATCACGCACCAGGGTGGATGTGGTGGAATTCGTCAGGATTCGCATAGTTTGGCTAAGTTATTGGCTGGATATGTAAATAATCCAAACGTTGCCGGAGCTACAGTTTTAAGTTTAGGATGTCAAAATCTTCAAATTCAGATCTTTAAAGATGCTTTAGATGCAATCAATCCAAACAGTAATAAGCCTGTTTTAATCTACGACCAACAACAAATCGGAACAATTGAAGCGATGTTGGGAAGTGTTGTAAAAGATACTTTTGAAGCGATTAAAAAAGCGAATGATATAAAAAGACAACCAACTCCATTATCTAAATTAAGAATCGGTTTAGAGTGTGGTGGTTCTGATGGATTCTCTGGAATTTCAGCTAATCCAACATTGGGAGTGTTATCTGATAATTTAGTTGCTTTAGGAGGAACTACAATTCTTTCTGAATTTCCTGAATTATGTGGAGTAGAACAGGAATTGGTAAACCGCTGTGTAGATGATAAGGATGGAAAACGTTTCTTAGATTTAATGCAATGGTACGAAAAAACAGTTGTTGATGCAGGTTCAGGATTTGACATGAATCCATCTCCGGGTAACATTAAAGACGGTTTGATTACAGATGCAATGAAATCGGCTGGTGCTGCTAAAAAAGGAGGGACTTCACCAATTGTAGGTGTTTACGATTATGGAGAATATATTAATGAACCAGGCTTTACATTGTTGTGTACACCAGGAAATGATGTGGAATGTACAACTGCAATGGTTGGTTCAGGAGCAAATATGGTTTTGTTTACAACAGGTTTAGGAACTCCAACAGGAAACCCAATTGCACCGGTTGTAAAGATTTCATCAAATACTGATTTAGCTAAAAAGATGTCTGATATTATTGATATTGATACTGGTGGAATTATCACCGGAGAAAAATCAATCAACGAAATGGCTGATGAAATGCTTGAGTTTATTATTGATGTTGCAAGTGGAACAATTAAAACTAAAGCTGCAATCTTAAATCAAAACGACTTTATTCCTTGGAAAAGAGGAGTTTCTTTGTAGATTTTTTTTACCATATAAGTCATATAAGTTCATTTAATACTATATGTACAATAAAGGCAGCTCATTTAAGAGCTGCCTTTATTATTTTTAAACCTCACCATATAAGTGATATAAGTTCATTTAACTTTGTGTATATTTTGTACTACAGCATGATTTTGAAGTAGCTTAAAACAAAAAAGCAGCTCTTAAATGAGCTGCTTTTTTCTATTTATGGTAAAAAAACCTTAAAAGTTAGTTCTTGACGAAGATTTACGAATGTGTAATTCTGGTGCGAGTACTACCTTTTTTTCGATTTTGATAGTATCTGTTTTGTCCACCTGTTCAAGGAAAACGCGTGCAGACATTTTCCCCATTTCAAGTGGGGACTGATCTACAGAGGTAATCGATAATTCCATGAATTTGGTAAAAGGCTCATTACTAAAGCCTGCTACGCAAAATTCTTTCGGAATACTGATATTTCTTTCTTTTAATTCCTGAATAGCTCCTAAAGCGGCAAAATCACTTGAAGAAAATATAGCGTCTGGAGGAGTTTCTAATTGTAATAAGATATTTACGGCATCTTTTCCGGCTTCAACACTACTTTTAACAGGGACAACGTATTCCTCCTTAAATGGCATTCCGCTATCCAATAACGCTTGTTTGTAGCCCAAAAACCTGTTTTTGAAAATTTCAAGAGATTGATCTCCTGATAAATGGGCAATGTATTTGCAGCCTTCACTTATCAAGTGTTTTGTAGCAATATAACCGCCTTTAAAGTCATTAATTGTTACAGAACTTACGCCATCAATATGTTTGCTACGGTCAAAAAAGATAAGTGGAACATTTTTTTCTAAAACATTATGAAAGGCGCCATCATTTTCAGTACTTACTGCAGTAACAGACATCAATATACCATCTACCTGCGCATCTATTAAAGTGTATAGATTTTCGCTTTCTCGTTTAAGATCTTCATGAGTCTGACAGATGATAACCTGATAGCCATGAGGCTGAAGTTCTTCTTCAATACCACGAATTACCGAGGCGAAAAAGTTACTGTCAATACGCGGAACAATAACACCTATATTATTACTTCGACCGCTCTTTAATGCTAAAGCAAGTTTATTTTGCTTATAGTTCATTGATGCAGCGGTTTTAATTACCAGGTCACGCGTGCTCTCTTTTATCTTAGGATTGTTGTTCAATGCCCTGGATACTGTAGCTGCGGTGATATTTAATTTTTTGGCAATATCATAGATGGTTATTTTTTCGCTCATTCAAAAATAGTTTTTGATTAATTTATAGACAAAAATACATTTTTTTTATATAATCTAATACATAATGTTATCGATTACCATAATTTATAATTAAATCGTTTTCGATCCTACAATGATAATAAATTATCTCTTTTTTTACACAAACTGTAAATAAATTTACTAATAAAAATTAAATATATAATTTTTTTCTAAATTAATTTGGTGTATCCAATGTATTTTTCTATTTTCGTGTAATCGATTACATAACAGTTTATTTTTACTTCTGAAAACACTAATTCCATCGTAAATGATTTCAAATAAGGCTTTAACGTTAAGATCAATTGTACTTTTTAGTGCGGTAACTATATTGATTTTGTCTTGTGGTAAACAAGTTTCTTCAGTTTCGGAAACTAGTCCGTGGAAAAAAATGGATTTAATTATAAAAAGTATTCCGCAAACAAGCTTTTTGAATAAGGACTATTCTATAACTGATTTTGGTGCTGTAGCCGATGGAAAAACAATGAATACTGAAGCTTTTGTCAAAGCTATTAAAGCGTGTGCTGAAAATGGTGGAGGAAGAGTAGTTGTTCCAAATGGAAAGTTTCTTACAGGAGCAATCCATTTAGAAAGTAATGTGAATTTACATTTAGAAGATAATGCTGAAATCCTTTTTAGTATAAATCCAAAAGATTATCCAATCGTTCATACTTCATGGGAAGGAACAGAAGTAATGAATTATTCTCCTCTTATATATGCTAAAAATAAGACCAATGTTGCTATAACCGGAAAGGGGACTTTGAATGGTCAGGCAAATAGCTCAAATTGGTGGGTTTGGTCTGGCGGTAAAAGTTATGGATGGCAAAAGGGGATTCCGTCTCAAAATGATCCTTCGAACAGAGAAGTTTTGGTAGATATGGCTGAAAAAGGAGTACCGGTATCAGAAAGAGTTTTTGGAGAAGGACGTTATTTAAGACCAAGTTTTGTTGAGTTCTTTGAATGCAATACAGTTTTAATTAAAGATGTAACCATAATAAACGCTCCATTTTGGATTCTTCATCCTTTAAAATCAAACAATATTATTATTGACGGAGTAACAGTAAACAGTCACGGTCCAAATAATGACGGTTGTGATCCTGAATATTCTCAAAATATAATTATTAAAAATTGCACTTTTAATACCGGTGACGATTGTATTGCAATAAAAGCTGGAAGAGATGCAGATGGAAGAAGAGTAGCGATCCCAAGTAAAAATATTATTGTACAGAATTGCAAAATGATTGATGGCCACGGAGGAGTGGTTATTGGTAGCGAAATTTCGGCCGGAGTAAACAATGTATTTGTTGAAGATTGTATAATGGATAGCCCGAATCTGGACAGAGTAATTCGCATCAAAACAAACTCAAAAAGAGGAGGCGTGATCGAAGATGTTTTTGTTCGAAATCTTGAAGTTGGAACAGTAAAGGAATGTGTTTTAAAATTGAACATGTTTTATAATGTATACGGAGCACAAACCGGCAATTTTATTCCGGTAATCAGGAATATAAATCTGGAAAACATAAATGTAAAAAATGGTGGAAAATATAGCGTTTGGGCTGAAGGCTATAAGGAATCTCCTGTAGAAAATATCACTCTTAAAAACGTGGTTATTCACAAAGTAGATTCCATTTATAAATTGAAAAATGTAAAAAACATAAATTTTATTAACACTTATATCAATGAAAAAAAAGTAGAACCAATTAAAAATTAATAACTATCACTTTAACCAATAAACCAAACTTATGAAAATTAAACCATTCTTAAAGAAAAGAATAAAATACAATCTTGTATTTTTATTTTTCTTAAATCTCCTTTGCAGTAATGCAATAAACGCTCAGTCGAGTGTAATAGAAGGAAAAATTACTGATGCCGCTGGATTATCTTTGCCAGGTGTGAACGTTCTTGAAAAAGGAACAAAAAACGGAACTTCAACAGATTTTGAAGGAAGTTTTAAATTAAACGTAACAAATAGTAAAGCTATTTTAGTAATTTCATATTTAGGCTTTCAAACACAAGAAGTTAGTGTAGCTGGTAAATCTAAAGTAAATGTGAGTCTTGCAGAACAATCAAATTCTCTAAATGAGGTTGTTGTTGTTGGATATGGTACAGTGAAAAAAACGGATCTTACCGGTTCTATAAGCACTATTAGTGCCGCAACAATTACAGAAAGAAATACGATTAATCCATTAGAAGCGATTCAGGGAAGTACACCAGGTGTACAGATTTCGTCTAGTTCAGGACGTGCTGGTGATGGATTTAAAGTGGTAATTAGAGGAAATAATTCATTAGTAACAGATTCTAGCAACTCTACTGTTGTGGGTTCAACACCTTTATATGTTGTAGATGGTGTACCGATGGATGGAATTGACTTTTTAAATCCGCAGGATATCGCCAGAATGGATGTCTTGAAAGATGCTTCATCTGCTGCTATTTATGGTTCAAGAGGATCGAATGGAGTTATTATTGTTACCACAAAAAGTGGTGCAAGTGCTAAGGCAGGTGTTAGTGTTACTTTTGATAGTTCTTATGGAACAAAAACGGCTACAAGATTACCAGATATGATGACAGGTGCAGAGTGGTGGAAATTTCATCAGGTTGCCTATATGACTGCTACTCCTTTAACGCAAACTCCGGCGCAACTTGCTGCTTTGGCAGGAAATCAAAGTCCTTTGTTAGTAACCAGAGCCAATAGCGGTTATAATTTTGATTGGGCAAACGCTGTTCTAAAGCCAGGGATGACTCAAAATAACTACTTAAATGTTTCAGGACGTTCAGAGTCAGGTATGTCTTATAATTTAGGTTTTGGTATTCAGGGTGATGATGGTTTGGTTGATCATGATTCAACAGATAAATACTCATTTAAATTAGGTTTAAATCATAAAATTAATGACAAGTTTTCTACAGGTGCTAACGTAACTATTGCCCGTATTGATACGGAATTAGGTAGTGATTTGGCTATGCAGGATGCTTTCAGATTAAGTCCACTTATGTCTCCATGGGCTATAGATGCAGCAGGAAATGAATTAGTTGGTACTAACTTTTTCCTGCCTGGTAAATTAACATATCCAAATGGTTCTTTTGCTATCAACAAAACGAGTAATGTCAATCCCCTGATGGAAATTGCTAATTCATTGCAAACAGAGAAAACATGGCAGACTGTTGGAAACGTTTATTTTCAATATCAACCTTTAAAATGGTTAACGTTTAAAACAACTTTTGCAGCGGGTATTCAGGATACACAAACAGATGTCTCTAATACAGCAGAGACAAATGCGGGAGTTACTTTAGTAAATAAAAATTCTGCCTCTATAAAAAATTACAATAACTTCAATTATACCTGGGACAATCAGGTTGACTTGAAACACACCTTTAATGATGTACATGATTTTAGTTTACTATTATTACAGAGTTCTTACTCAAATGTAGATGAGAATTCGTATGCATATTCTAATAATCAGCCTTTTAACGTTGGATCAGAAAATTTGGGTTCAGGTGTTCAGACTAGTTATCTTGTAACTTCAGGATACGCAAAAAATACTTTGAGTTCTTATGCAGTACGTCTAAACTATACTTTTAAAGATAAGTATTTATTTACTGCTTCAAACAGATGGGATGGATCATCAGTTTTGTCAAAAGAAAATAAATGGCAAAATTTCCCTTCAGTGGCTTTAGGATGGAAGATAAGTAAAGAATCGTTTTTAGAAAATAACAGTGTAGTTTCTGATTTGAAATTAAGAGCGAGTTTAGGATATACAGGTAACGACAACGTTGCACCTTATACATCTCAGGCATTATTGAATCAACAAACTTTTTATGCTAACGGTACTGCAGTAGTTCCTGGATGGCAGTCTGAAACATTGGCAAATGAGAATTTAACTTGGGAAAAAACAAGAGAGATCAACTTAGGTCTTGACTTTGGTTTCCTGAAAAACAGAATTACAGGTAGTGTTGATGTATATGACAGATTATCAGACGACTTAATTTACAGACAACAATTGCCTTATGAAACAGGTTGGAAAAATACTTTTGCTAATGTTGGTTCTGTAAGTAACAAAGGTATCGAGGTTTTGTTAACCACTAAAAATATTAAAACTAAAAATGTGAATTGGGAAACTACATTTACTTTTACAAAAAATGTAAATGAGTTAGAATCTATCTACAATCAGGATAAAGTAAGTGATATTGGTAATAAATTGATCTTGGGTTCTCCTTTAAATCCAAATTACAATTATGTTTATGACGGTGTTTGGCAGGAAAGTGAAGCAGCAGCAGCAGCTTCATACGGAATGGCTCCTGGACAGGCAAGACCAAAAGACTTAAATGGTGATGGTAAATTTAACGCGGATGATAGAACTGTAATTGGCAACCCAAACCCAGAATGGCAAGGAAGTGTTTACTCTAGATTAACTGTTGGTCAATTTGATTTTAATTTTTCAGTTCTTACCAGTCAGGGACAAACAGTGTTGAGTACTTTCCACCAGAATTTTGCTGATGTGAGTGATAGAGGGCGTCAAAAAATTGCAATGGATTTCTTTATTCCAACAAATGGAGCTGGTATTCCGGCTAATGCTAATGAAACAAATCCAAGACCTGGTCCTGTAGCTACAGGTGCTGGAGCTTTCTGGACTTCTAATTTTGGTTATTACAGAGAAGTTTCTTATGTAAAAATCAAAAATATATCACTTGGATATACGTTCAATTCGGAGTTACTTAAAAAATTAAAATTGAGTAACCTTAGACTTTATGTAAATGTTTTAGATCCATTTGTATTTACAGATTTTGATGGATATGATCCAGAGTGGGCAGGTTCAGCTTTTGGTGTTAACCGTCCGGCTTCTATTACTACACAAATGGGATTAAGTGTTAAATTTTAATTAAAGAAATAAAATGAAAAAAATAATATTAATTTTAGGAATAATAGTTTCTACATTTTATTCATGTAGTGATTTTATTGAAGAAGAAAGTTTATCAAATGTGCCTGCAGATGCAACTTATAAAACAGCAACAGGATTTCAGCTATTGGTAAATTCAGATTATGCGAGACTTAAAGGTATCTACGGAGGTAATCCATGGTTGTTTTGTTCAGGAACAGACATGTATGCCGAAGGAAGAACTCCGGAACCGGCTGGATTAAGTCAATATACTTTATTAATACCATCTGCAGTCAATGTAGAAGATTTATACAACTCTTGTTATCAGCAAATTCAGTCTGTGAATAAAACCATTTATTATTCAACTATCACAGAACAAACTTCAAATTTAAGTATGCTTGTAGGAGAAGCTAGATTTTTGAGAGCAAATGCTTATTTTTTATTGGTTCAAACTTACGGAGGTGTACCAATTATTTTGGATAATATTACTTCGCCGGTTTTAAGCTTTAAAAGAAATACTGCTGAGGAAGTGTATAAACAAATTATTGCAGATTTGGAGGCATCATTAACTACTGTAGGAACAGGTGCTTATGCCACTACAGGAAAAGTTAATAAAAGAGCCGTACAGGATTTATTAGCAAAGGTTTACCTGACAAGAGGATACGAAACTTTTGCGGCTCCTACTGATTTTGCAACAGCGGCTAACTATGCCGATGCTGCTATTGCAGGACAAGCGCTAAATATTGCTTTTGATCAATTATTTGCTGCTACAGCTACAACTAATAATGATTTAAATGCTGAAACTATATTTTCTGTTCAGTATGATAAAGCTTCAACAAGTACTGACCCTACAAAATTAGGAAATAATCAATTTTATTATTTTAGTTCTTATTTAGGAGGGTCTGAAACTGGTGCTCCGTTAAGAAGTTATAATTTGTGTCCAACCGGATACGCGTTAGGATTATATGAAAAAGGTGATAAAAGATGGGAAGCTACCTTTATGACTGAGATTTTGGAAGAAACAGTAACGACTAATGGAAAAGCGGTAACAACTCTTTATTTTCCTTATTATTCCGGACGTGCTGCAAATCCAAGTAATGTAAAAGTAAAGCACTTTTTTGAGCCAAAATGGTTTACAGCTGCAGATAAAGCGGCTTGGAATACTGCAAATGCAGCAAGAAAATCAGCTTCTTTTGTATACCATCCTTGGGGACAATATTCAGCGGAGCATACTGTTAGTACAGATCCATTTTCTAGTAATGATTGTTACACTATTCCTGTTAAGAAATTTGATGATCCAACAGCAACAACACCTATCAGTACAGGTCCTGTAAGTACAAGAGATATTATTGTTGCCAGATTAGGAGAAACATATTTGGTTGCCGCTGAAGCTTATTTAAAAGCGGGTCAGCCAGGAACAGGTTTAGCGCGTTTGAACGAGGTAAGAAGAAGAGCTGGTGTGGCAAATGCTACTACTGCTCAGTTTAATATCGATTATATTTTAGATGAAAGAGGTAGAGAATTATTAGGAGAGTATCACCGTTGGTTTGATTTGAAACGTACCGGTACACTTGTTGCAAGGGCTTCTGCTTATAATTATAAAATAAAAGCGGCTAATTTTGTTGGAGTAGATGGAAAACTTAAAATATTAAGACCAATCCCACAATTAGCATTAGATTTAAATCAAAATAAAGATTTTCCTCAAAATCCTGGTTATTAGTAATTTGATAATTTTTTGAGAAATTGTTTTTTGAAGATGTTAAGAAGGAGTTTGACAAATTGCTCAAACTCCTCTCTTAACTAAATTTTTTTTTAAGATGAAAAAGATATTTTTTTTACTAGTGATGATTTCTAATACTATTCTTGCCCAGAGCAATTATAGTATCGATACTTCCTATACTATAAAAAGTACTTACAATAAATTAATTAAAAAGTATCCTTCAATTACGATTCCACAATTAAAGAATAATACCAATATTACTGAAATTAAAGACGTTGTATATCAGCAACATAAAGACAGAGCATTGCATTTTGATGCTTTTTTCAACACTCTACAAAAAAATAATCCTGCTGTAATCATGATCCATGGTGGTGGATGGAGATCAGGAAATAAAAATCAAATGCAGGACATGGCCAGGGAGATTGCTTCCAAAGGTTATTCTTGTTTTGCAATTGAATACAGATTATCTTTAGAAGCTAAATATCCTGACGGGGTTATTGATGTAAAAAATGCAATTAAATTCATAAAAGATAATGCCAAAAAATTCAATGTAGATCCAAACAAAATTGCAGTTTTAGGTTGCTCTTCAGGAGGACAAATGGCAGCTTTGATTGGTACAACAAATGATATTTTAGATTTTGAAGATAAAACGTTTAAAAGCAAATCTTCTTCAAAAGTGCAGGCTATTATTGATATTGATGGAGTATTAGCATTTAAACATCCAGAATCTTCAGAAGGTGATATGGCATCATTTTGGTTAGGTGGTACATATGATGAAAAACCGGAAAGCTGGAAAAATGCATCAGCTTTAAGTCATGCAAATAAAGGTTCTCCTCCAATACTGTTCATAAACAGCAGCTTTGCCAGATTTCATGCAGGCAGAGATGATATGATTGCTATTTTAAATCAATACAAAATTTATAATGAAGTAAAAACAATTGAAAATTCACCCCATTCCTTTTGGTTTTTTGAACCTTGGTTTAGTGAAACGATTGTTTACACCACACAATTTTTAGACAAAATTTTTAAATAATTCCGCATACAAGATGAAAACAAAAATCACAATAACAAGCTTACTTTTATTAGGTTCAATGGTCGTAAGCGCTCAAAAATATGATATTAAAACAGCAAAAACGTACGCTGAGATATCTTCTAAAACAGATGGAAAATGGGAAGGACGCAAATATAAAGGCGGAACAGTTTTTAAAAATGTTGACAGACTAAAATTAGCTCCTGAACATACAGATCATTCTTTTGATATTCGTTATGAAGGTCCAGGCTGGGAAAGTAACAGAATTGGCTATCGCTTGTATTTAGACTGGAGAAATGCCATTGATATATTTGGAAAAAAGACATCTGAAATGATTTTGCCAAGAGTAGGGCAGGACAATTTTGATTCGTATCATGAAATGAGCGATTGGGGAGCTGATATTCTAAAAGCCGGAAAAGCAATTGGAATTGGTTCTATAGACCGTTATTTAAACAACGAAAAATTACACTTTCGTGAAGTAGATTCTACAATTGCAACAGTAGTAAACAAAACGACTGAATCTGGCGTAAAAGTGAATTATTATGGCTGGAAAACAGCTTCGGATAAAATCGATTTTATTTCAGAATTAACGATTAAACCGGATCAATTGTATACGCAACATACGATCAAAGCTTCAATAGAAATTAAGGGAATTTGTACCGGAATTGCAAAACAAAAAAATACGGATCTACTTAAAAAAGAAAGCAAAAATAAAAAATGGGCTTACATCGCTACCTATGGTGAGCAATCATTGGTTCCTGATAAGTTAGGAATGGCAATTTTTTATCAAACTAGTTCGATCGAAAGTAGTCCTGAAACAGATTTAGATTATCTTTTGGTCTTTAAACCGACAACAAAAGCAACTACATTTTATCTTTTAGGAGCTTGGGAACAAGAGAAAAACGGGATAAAATCTAAAGAAGAATTCGTTAAATATTTAGATGAAAAATTGGAGATATTGAACAAAAAAGCAAAAATGTAATTTCATGCTTAGGACTCTTTTCATAAAAAAGAAATACACCATTTGGGCAATTGTTTTCTTGCTTATAGTAAGCAATAAAACAATTGCTCAAAATGAGGTTAATAAAATTCCGTATGATTTAAAATGGTCAGAGAGAACTGCTCTTTCTATCTTAAATAAATATCCTAATGCCTGGCAATTGGATGGAAATGACAAGCCAAAATGGGATTATAAAATGGGTTTTGTATTGTCTGGTTTTGAACAATTATATCAGAAAACAAAAAATGAAAAGTATCTCAATTATATAAAGGATTATGTCAATATAATGATTGACAGTAGTGGAGATATTAAAAAATATGATCTTAAAGAATATAATATCGATTATTTAAATCCAGGAAAACTGTTGTTTAATTTATATGATGTAACAAAAGATACACGTTATCTGAAAATTATCGGCCAGTTAAGAAATCAATTGGAAACTCAGCCAAGGACATCAAGTGGTGGATTTTGGCACAAACAAATTTATCCCGATCAAATGTGGCTTGATGGTTTGTATATGGCGGAACCTTTTTATGCGCAATTTTCTATGAAGTATGAAAAAGGAAAAAGCTTAGATGATATCGCCAAACAGTTTGAATTGGCACACAATAATATAGTAGATAAAAATACTGGTTTACCTTATCAGGCCTGGGATGAAAGTAAATTAATTGGCTGGGCAAATAAACAAACCGGAACTTCACCAACTATTTGGGGTAGAGGTATTGGCTGGTATATGGTAGCTTTGGTAGAAACATTGGAATATTTTCCAAAGTCGCACCCAAAATATAAAGTTTTAGTTGGCTATCTGAATGAAATAGCAAAAAATGTAAATCACTACAAAAGCCCGGAAGGTTTATGGTATCAGGTTGCAGATAAGCCTGAATTATATGGGAATTATGTAGAGCCATCTGCTTCCGGAATGATCATTTATGCTTTTGCAAAAGGAGCAGATAAAGGATATTTATCTTCTAGTTATAAAAGAGAAGCTCAGAAATCCTTCGATAGTTTTATAAAAGAATTTATAAAAGTGGATAAAAAAGGAGAAGTAAATATTCTAAATGTATCTTCAAATGTTGGTTTGGGAGGAAGACCTTTCCGAGATGGTACAAATGATTATTATCTTATGGCAAAGACCAAAGAAAATGGCGCAATAGGTATTGGAGCATTTTTGTTAAGCGCAATTCAATTAAATAGATAATTCTAATAAAGTTTAAAATGGTAAAGTATAAAAAGAAGAATCATTTTATTTACGTCTTGTTTATTGGCCTGATGTTTTTTGGATTCGGAAAAATAAAAGCGCAAGAGATTTCAAATTCAAATAGTGTTGTTGCTAAAAATTTAAAATGGTCAGAGCGAATGGCTCTTTCTATCCTTAAACGTGATCCTCAAGCGTGGCAGGTTGATAATAACGAAAAGCCAAAATGGGATTATAAATTGGGTTTATTAATGACTTCTTTTGAAAAATTATATCAAAAAACAAATAATCCAATTTATGCTCAATACATTAAAGAATATGGTGAATCGGTTGTAAATAGTTCAGGCGAAATTTTAAATTACAAACTCGAAGATTACAATATAGATAGTGTTAATGCAGGAAAAATGCTTTTTGATTTGTATTCCAGAACAAAGGACAATCGGTATTTAATTGCGATGCAAACGCTGAGAAAACAGTTAGAAACGCATCCAAGAACAAATTCTGGTGGCTTTTGGCATAAAAAAATATATCCGTACCAAATGTGGCTGGATGGGTTGTACATGGGAACACCATTTTATGCACGTTATACTGTTGAATTTGAAAAAGGAAAAGATCTTGATGATGTTGCGAAACAATTTGAACAAATTCACTTGCATACACTTGATAAAAAAACAGGTTTATTATTTCATGCCTGGGATGAAAGCAAGCAAATGCAATGGGCAAATAAAGAAACAGGAACTTCACCAAATTTCTGGTCACGTTCTATTGGCTGGTATATGATGGCACTTGTTGATGTATTGGATTATATGCCAAAAGACCATCCGAAGAGAAAGGAATTGATTGGTTTTTTAAATGAAATTTCAGTAGCGGTTGCTAAGTATCAGGATCCATCAGGATTATGGTATCAGGTTACAGACTCAGGTGCAAAAGAAGGAAATTATCTTGAAGCTTCAGGTTCAGAAATGTTTGTTTATGCTTTTGCAAAAGGAGCAAACAAAGGATACCTGCCTAAAAAATATAAAGATTTGGCCATAAAAGGTTTTGATGGTATCACAAAGAAGTTGATTACTGTTGATCCTGATGGTGAAGTACATATCACGCAAGTTTGTGCAAGCGCCGGTTTAGGTGGCACTCCATATCGTGATGGCTCTTATGAGTATTACATTAAAGAAAAAATAAAGGTTGATAATTCACACGGATTAGGACCTTTTATTTTAGCCGCATTAGAATTAGAAAAGTAGTAGAATTTAAATATATTTAAAATGAAGAACAAGAGAAAACAAGGTTATTTTGTATCGGCTTTATTAGTCTGTGTTATGGCTTTTACAAGCTGTAAAGTAGTTTCGCAAGAACCGGCAAGTAAGGACATCGTAATTTCTAAAGATTTAAAATGGTCTGATAAAATGGCGTTAACACTTATGAAACGTCATCCTGAAAGTTACATGATAGACGATTCTAAAAAACCAAAATGGGATTATGTTCACGCTTTAGTTTTACATTCATTTGAAGAATTGTACAAAAAAAATCCAGACCCTAGATATAATGCTTATGTAAGAAGTTATGTAGATCAATTTGTAGAAAGTGACGGATCTATTAAAACATATGAATTCGATAAGTATAATATTGATTTGGTTGTTCCGGGACGTTTGCTTTTTGATGTTTATCAAACTTCTAAAGAAGAGAAATATTTAAAAGCAATGCAATTAGTGCGCAAGCAATTAGCAGAGCAGCCAAGAACAGCAAGTGGTGGATTCTGGCACAAACAAATTTATCCAAACCAAATGTGGCTGGATGGTTTGTATATGGGAGAACCATTTTATGCACAATACACCGCTACTTTTGAAGGAGGAAAAAGTTTCGATGATATCGCAAAACAATTTGAGTTAATTCAATTGCACGCAACAGATCCAAAAACAGGATTATTATACCATGCCTGGGATGAAAGTAAACAAATGCCTTGGGCAAATAAGCAAACCGGAAATTCGCCAAACTTTTGGTCAAGAGCTTTAGGGTGGTATGTAATGGCTTTAGTTGATGTATTGGATTATATGCCAAAGGATCATCCAAAACAAAAAGAATTAGTAAAGTATTTAAATAATGCTTGCGCAGCTTTGGCTAAATTCCAGGATAAATCAGGTTTGTGGTATCAGGTAACAGATAAAGGTGGAGAAAAAGGAAATTACTTAGAAGCTTCAGGATCTTCAATGTTTGCTTACGCATTTGCAAAAGGAGTAAACAAAGGATATTTGCCTGCAAAATATAAAAAACTGGCCAATAAAGCTTTTGATGGTTTAACAAAAGTCTTAATCAAAAAGGTAGATGAAGATGGAGGTATTACATTGACAAATTGCTGTCAGGTTGCAGGTTTGGGCGGTACTCCTTACAGAGATGGTACGTATGAATATTATGTAAACGAAAGAAAAAAAGACAATGATCCTAAAGCAACAGGTCCATTTATTTTGGCCGCTTTAGAATTGAATAGATAATTATAAAAGCAATTTTTATGTTCAACAGAAACCTGACAGGTTCTAAAAACCTGTCAGGTCTAATGCAAAGTAATTAACCACAAGTTTTGTCATTTTAAGGTGCGGGAGAGATTTCTCCTCGATTGAAAGGACAAAAATTGGGTCATCTTAAATATCACCAAAGAATGAAAAATATAAAAATATTTTTTCTTGTATTATCAGCCTTTTCCATACAGCACAATTATGCTCAGGTTTGGGTGCCTGATAATGGAGATGGAACGTACACAAATCCTATAATTCATGCTGATTATTCAGATCCGGATGCCGTTAGGGTAGGTGATGATTTTTATATGACGGCATCGTCTTTCAACTGTATTCCGGGTCTACCAATTTTGCATTCTAAAGATTTAGTCAACTGGAAAATTATCGGATATGCGATGACCAGACAAATACCAATTGAAACTTTTGATAAAGTACAGCATGGTAATGGTGTTTGGGCGCCAAGTATAACTTTTCATAACAATGAATTTTATATCTATTACCCTGATCCTGATTTTGGAATTTACATGATAAAAGCCAAAAAAGCAGAAGGACCATGGTCTGAACCTGTTATGGTAAAAGCCGGTTTAGGATTGATTGATCCTAGTCCGTTGTGGGATGATGATGGAAAGGTGTATCTGGTTCATGCCTATGCAGGAAGTCGTGCAAAAATTAAAAGCTTGATCACGGTTTGTACAATGAATGAGGAAGGAACTATTGCTAATAATGATGAAGTGATGGTGATTGATGGTCATGAAAGTGAAGGTACAATTGAAGGACCGAAATTTTATAAACGAAATAATTACTATTATATTTTTGCTCCGGCTGGTGGAGTTTCGACAGGCTGGCAAACTGTTTTAAGATCAAAAAATGTCTTTGGTCCTTATGAGAAAAAGAAAGTTTTAGAACAGGGTAAAACGGCTATAAATGGTCCACATCAGGGAGCATGGGTACAAACGCAAACAGGTGAAGATTGGTTTTTACATTTTCAGGATAAAGGCGCATACGGAAGAATTGTACATCTTCAGCCAATGAAATGGGAAAATGACTGGCCTGTAATGGGGCAGGATTTTGATAAAAACGGAATCGGAGAACCAGTAACAACTTTTAAAAAACCAAATGTAGGCAAGAAGTATCCAATTGAAACTCCGGCAGAATCAGATGAGTTTAATGTGCCAAAACTTGGATTGCAATGGCAATGGCAGGCGAACGCACAAGTACAATGGGGATTTCCGACGAGTTTAGGATACCTGAATTTATTTTGTTTAC
The DNA here is from genome assembly GCF_002217275.1 of Flavobacterium frigidimaris. Taxonomy (NCBI): domain Bacteria; kingdom Pseudomonadati; phylum Bacteroidota; class Flavobacteriia; order Flavobacteriales; family Flavobacteriaceae; genus Flavobacterium; species Flavobacterium frigidimaris. Next base: position 13,471 of record NZ_MUGV01000020.1, on the reverse strand, counting down.
CAACAATAAAAGAGAGTAATAAAATTTTTGAAGCGCCCAATTTGTTATTGCAAAAATTTCCTGCTGAAGAATTTACAACTACTACCAAAGTAACTTTTAATACAAGATTAAACGGCGAGTCTACAGGACTTTTAATTATGGGGTTAGACTATAGTTATTTGTGCCTTAGAAATGATAACGGAAAACTCTATCTAAATCAGAAAACAGGAACTTTTGATAAGAAAATTGATGAAACAGAAACCGCTCCGGTTTTAATTTCAAACACTACAATTTATTTGAGAGTCAAGGTCAAAAAAGGAGGAATCTGTAGTTTTTCTTACAGCCTTGATGATAAAAAATATTCTCCAATTGGAAATGATTTTACATCAAAAGAAGGAAAATGGATTGGTGCCAAAGTTGGACTTTTCGCCTTGAGCGAAAAAGTGACAAATGATTCGGGAAATGTTGCAGTAGATTGGTTTAGAATAACGAAATAAGATGAAAATGAATCCATTTAGAAAAATAGTAATACTTGTTTTATCAGTTTTAAGTTTTGGCCTTCATGCCCAAAATACGTATAAAAACTGGCCTGATATTATTCGAAAAAATGATGCGTCATGGTTTGGTACGGCAGAGGCTAAAGCAATTGCGGAAAACGTGCTGTTGTACCAAAGAAATATTGGTGGATGGCCAAAGAATATTCAAATGCAAAATCCGCTTAGCGAAACAGAAAAGCAAAAGCTGATATTGTTAAAAACTGACGAACATGAGGTTACAACGGATAACGGAGCAACCAGTCAGGAAATGCTTTTTATGTCTAAAATGTATGCTCAGGTTAAAGATGAACGATACAAAGAATCTTTTCTTAAAGGCTTAAATTATTTATTAGAAGCGCAATATGCAAATGGTGGCTGGCCTCAGTTTTATCCTTTGAAAAAAGGCTATTACACGCACATAACTTACAATGATAATTCGATGGTAAATATCTTAATTATATTGAAGGAAATCAGTGAGGAAACTAATTATTACAGTATAAAACCTTCTAAAGAAATAGTTGAAAAAACAAAAAAAGCTTTTGATAAAGGAATTGATTGTATTTTAAAAACACAATACAAACAAAATGGTGTTTTAACAGCATGGTGTGCGCAACATGATGAAGTGACTTTGGCTCCGGCAAATGCGAGAGCTTTTGAATTAGCATCATTAAGCGGATTCGAATCTGCAAAGATTGTATTGCTTCTAATGTCAATTGATAAACCGTCTCCAGAAATTATTACCGCTGTAAAAAGTGCTCAGGTTTGGTTTGAAAAAACAAAAATTACCAATTTAGAAGAAAAAAGAGTTTTAAACGATTCAGGAAAAATCATTGATAAAAAAATGATTCCTAAAGAAAATGCTGATCCTATTTGGGCCAGATTCATGGATCTTGGAACCAATGAACCATTCTTTTGCGACCGCGACGGAATCCCAAAAAAATCTTTGGATCAAATTGGATCTGAAAGACGAAATGGTTATTCCTGGTATTCTGATGCGCCAAGAGAAGTGTTGAAGAAATATCCAGATTGGGCAATTAAGAATGGAGTAAAAGTTGGCGCTAAAGATACTCCGGCAAAAAAAAACGATAAAGTCGTTCTAACTGTTGCACAAGACGGTTCGGGTGATTTTACTAAAATTCAGGAGGCGATATATGCGGCTCCGGCTTTTCCATATGAAAAAGTGACAATCAATATCAAAAATGGAGTTTATAATGAGAAAGTTAGAATTCCGGAATGGAACACACATTTAACCCTGATTGGAGAGAGTAAAGAAAATACGATAATTGCCTTTGATGATAATTTTAAGAAAATCAATTTAGGGCGAAATAGTACTTTTTATACTTATACTGTTTTAGTTGAAGGAGATGATTTTTCAGCATCAAACCTAACCATTAAAAATAGCTCAGGAGATCATGGTCAGGGAATTGCATTATCGGTTGTAGCTAATCGTGCAAAGATTTCAAATTGCGCTATTTTAGGAAATCAGGATACCTTGTACCTTTCAGGAAAAGAAGCAAAACAGTATTTTAAGGATTGTTATATCGAAGGAACAACCGATTTTATTTTTGGAGAAGCAACAGCCTTATTTGAAAACTGCACTATTAATAGCATTAAAAGTTCCTATATTACGGCTGCTTCAACACCTGAAGGAGTTTCGTTTGGTTTTGTTTTCAAAAATTGTAAGCTTATTGCAAATTCAGAAGCTACGGCAGTTTATTTAGGAAGACCATGGAGAGTTTATGCCAAAACGGTGTATATGAATTGTGATATGGGAAAACAAATTCGTCCTGAAGGCTGGGAAAATTGGTCTAAACCAGATGCCGAGAAGAATTCTTTTTATGCTGAATACAATTGTAAAGGCGAAGGTTTTCAGCCAACTAAAAGAGTTTCATGGTCACGTCAGCTGACAAAAAAAGAAGCTGAAAAATATACAGTAGAAAATATTCTGAAAGATGCAACACCAAATTGGTTTTCAAAATAAATCTAATTTATAAAAACTAAAAACATGAATTTTAGATACCTTATTTTTTTATTGATTTCCTGCTTTTCCTTTGCTCAAAATAATGATTTTCCATCAGCTAAAGTTGATTCGATAGTTAATAGAATTCAACTTCCGGTTTTTCCTTCTTATGAGATAAATGTATTAAAACTTGGAGCTAAAGGTGATTCATTGACAAACAATAAAGCTGTTTTTGATAAGGCTATGGCGTTATGTAAAAAAAATAACGGAGGAACTATTATCGTTCCAAAAGGGATTTATAAGATCAATGGGCCAATTCATTTTGTAAGCAATGTGAATCTTAAAATTGAAAAAGGAGCTAAAATTAAGTTTAGCGATAATCCACAAGACTATTTACCAATGGTTTTAACCAGTTGGGAAGGTACAATGTTGTACAATTATAGTCCCCTTATTTATGCATACGATTGTAGCAATATTGCTATTACCGGTGAAGGAACAATTAACGGAGAAGGAGGCAAAACCTGGAAAAGCTTTAAAACAAAAGAAGAATCGGGTAAAAACAAAAGCCGTGACATGAATCATACTAGTGTTGCTTTAAAAGAAAGAACATTTGGAGAAGGGTATTTTTTACGTCCTCAGATGATTCAATTTTTTAATTGTAGAAACATTTTAGTAGAAAATATCCGAATCGAAAACTCGCCGTTTTGGTGCTTACATTTACTAAAATCACAAAGTATTACGGTTCGTGGAATCAGTTATAAATCATTAAATTATAATAATGACGGTATTGATCCGGAATATGCAAAAGATGTTTTAATTGAAAATGTAACTTTTGATAATGGTGATGATAATGTTGCAATTAAAGCAGGAAGAGACCACGAAGGAAGAGCAAATACAGCAACTCCAAGTGAAAACATTGTCATCAGAAACTGTAATTTTAAAGGTTTACACGGAGTTGTGATAGGTAGTGAAATGTCGGCTGGAGTTCAAAATGTGTATGTCGAAAATTGTAAAACAGTTGGTTATTTAAAAAGAGGGATTTATATAAAAACGAATGCAGATCGAGGTGGTTTTATAAAAAATATTTTTGTTAGAAACATTCAGTTAGATGAAGTTGAAGATTGTTTATACATGACTGCTAATTATCATGGAGAAGGTAAAGGTTTTCAATCTGAGATATCAAATGTGCATTTTTCAAATATTACGTGCAACAAAGCATCAGAATCAGGAATAGTAATACAAGGATTTCCAGATAAAAAGATCAAAAATATATCCTTAAACAATATTGAGATTAAGTCGGCAAAAAATGCTATATCAAACGAGAACGCAGAAAACGTTCTGATGACCGATGTTTTTATTGGTAAAAGAGCAAGTGTTCCCTCATCGGCAAAATAGTTTTTTGAGGTTCAAAGAAAAAAAATAAAATGGACATAGTTTTTTTGAAAAGATAAATTTATAACATCAGAATTTAAAATCTAAAAAGTCTAAAATCTAACAATCTAAGCAGTCTACAAAATGAAAAAATACATATTAATTCTCTTCTTAATAACAACAACTTGTTTTGCACAAAAAACAACAGTCTATTGCATTGGAGATTCAACCATGGCAAATAAAAAAGATCCTGATAAAAATCCGGAACATGGTTGGGCACAAGTACTTCAACCTTTTTTTGCTGACAATATTGTTGTCGAAAATAAAGCTGTAAACGGTAGAAGTACAAAAAGTTTTATCAACGAAAAAAGATGGGATTCTATTTATAAAAAACTCAAAAAAGGAGATTACGTTTTTATAGAATTTGGTCATAACGATGAAAAAATTGAAGATTCTACCAGATATACAAATCCACACACAAGTTACAGATACAATTTAATTCGATTTGTAAAAGAGACCAGGGCTAAAGGCGCAACTCCCATATTGCTAACCTCTATCACCAGACGAAATTTTAATGAAAAAGGGGTCTTAGTTCCAACCCATGGCGACTATCCTTTAGAAACAAGATTAGTAGCCCAGGAATATAAAGTACCTTTCATAGATTTAGAATATTACACAGAATTACTGGAGCAATCTTACGGACCAATAAAATCGAAAGAATTGCATTTACATTTCCAAGCAGGAGAAAACGCTTATTATGATAAAGATAAGGCAGATGATACGCATCTTTCTGCGTTAGGTGCAACAAAAATCGCAAAAATTGTTATTGATCAACTTAAAATTTTAGAAGATCCCGCTATAGAAAAACTCAAAAAATCTATTAAATAGATTTTATACTTTCACTACTTTCGAAACTATAACATTAGTAATTATCGCTATGTTATAGTTTTTTTTTTACAACAAAACCGCTTAAAAGAAGATGCCTTAATATATAAGGATTATAACTTACAAGGGTAAATTTATTTCTGTTTAGATCGCAATTTTGCATTAACTTTCTAGGGAACCTTACCTTAACAGAGTGTTTATTGTTTTTTTTATTCTTAATATTTTTTACCGTTTAAATATTTTGATGTTTTTTTCGTAAAAATGGGAGAACCGAGATTCTCCCATTTTTTTTTTGTTTTAAATCCGGAATTTTCAATGTCGGATGATTTGTAAATAGTAATTGTATTCAATAGTATTTAGTCAAAGGATTATTTTTAACTACACAAAAAAATGTTGTAGTTTGTATTTTTTTGTAATATTATTCCTTAAAATATCTTAATATGTAATTTTTAAAACTTATGGTGGTATAGCGACGAGGTGTTAAAAGGGAACTTTGCATTTTCAAACTAAAAAGTTTGAGTTATAAGCCTTAAGAATATAATTAATTGTATAATAATTTAAGATGTTATGAAGAACAGATTACTCCCTTTATTTTTTGTTTTAGGAATTTATACTGCACATTCGCAAGTTGGTATCGGAACAAAAACACCAAATGCCTCAGCTCAATTGCATGTATATGCAGAAAATAGTGACAAAGGTATTTTAATTCCCTCTGTTAAATTAACAAGTACAACAGATACTGCTACTATTACAAATGGAAATGCAGAAAGCTTGCTAGTTTTTAATACTAATACTGTTTCAGATGTTAAACCAGGCTACTATTATTGGTTAGCTGGTAAGTGGAATAGAATAACTATTTCTGGTGAATCAGGTTCAGATATTGGAATTATTGGTGGTAATGGGGCGCCAGGTGAACCCGGAACTCCAGGTATCCCCGGTGAAATTAATATGTATATTGATAATGTAACGGGTATTGTCTATGTACGTGACCCTAATAATAGCTCAAAATGGATTCCGTTAAATGGAAAAGATGGAAGGGACGGTATTGCAGGAGCCCCTGGTTTGGCTGCTGGACCAGGCGAGCCAGGAAGAGATGGTACACCCGGAGCGCCCGGAGCAGGTATTACTACCTGGATTGATACAGAAACAGGAACCATTTATATCAAAGATTCTACAACAGGAGAATGGATTAAAGTAAATGGAAATGACGGAAAAGATGGAGTTCCTGGAGGACCTGGTGTACCGGGAAAAGATGCTACTCCAGCCGAAGGTGTTTCTATCTGGGTGGATACCAACACAAAAATTGTTTATATAAAAGATCCTGCAAGTGGACAATGGATCCAGATAAGCGGTAATAATGGAAAAGATGGTTTAGATGGATCTAATGGTCTGACAGGAGGAAATGGCGTTCCAGGTGCACCCGGTACTCCTGGTATTCCCGGCGAGATCAAAATGTACATTGATAACGTTACAGGTATTGTATATGTGCGTGACCCTAATGATGCATCTAAATGGATTCCGTTAAATGGAAAAGATGGAAAAGATGGAATTGCAGGAGCTCCAGGTTTTGCTGCCGGACCTGGTGAACCAGGAAAAGACGGTACGCCAGGTGCTCCGGGAGAAGGAATTACAACTTGGATAGATACAACAACAGGTATTGTATATATAAAGGATACAACCACTGGAGAATGGGTTCAGGTAAGTGGAAAGAATGGTAAAGACGGAGCTGATGGTAAAGTTGAAACAGCAGAAGGTAACGGTTCACCAGGAAATAAAGGTGAAGATGGTTATCCAGGAGAAGGTATAAATCTTTATACAGATATAACTAATAATATAGTATATGTCCAAAATACTGATGGAACATGGACTTCAATTAATGGAGCGAAAGGAGATAAAGGAGATTCTTTTAAATATACTGATTTCACTTCTGATCAGTTGGCAGGATTGAAAGGAGAAACGGGACCACAAGGACCTGAGGGGCCAATAGGAGAACCTGGTACACCAGCGATTAATTATACTGCTGGTACCGGGATCTCAATAAATGGAACAGTAATTTCTGCTATTCCAACTGCAACAAGTATAACTGGAGGGCAGTCGCTGACTTCAAATACACCAGGTATTTTAAGTGTAACAGGTGGTGATGATGTATTGTTGAAAGCAGCTTCATTAGATATCCTACCAGCAACAGTTGATGGGCAGGTATTAACTACTGTTGTGGAAGGTACTACAAAGAAGGTAGAGTGGAGATCTCCTGCATCAAATAATGTAATGGGTATTCACCTAACTAGTGTTAATTACACAATACTTCCAACTGATTATACTATAATTGCCACTCATTTAGACAATGACATTACAATTACTTTACCTGATGCTGCAAGTAATTCAGGTAGAATTTTAGTAATCAATCAAATGGATGTTACAAATGATTCGGGTGCGGAAGTAACAGTAAAATTCAATCTTCCTGTTGTTTATTCTGATACTGTGAGAAAAAATCAAATTATTTCGGACTACTATTCAACTAGTACAGGAGGTAGTCTTAAAGTTACGCTACAGTCAGATGGTAATAACTGGTATGTTATTTCATTTATGTAATATTAATAACCATAGTTTACAATCATTGTAAACTATGGTTAAAATATTTAATTAATTAAAAAAATAAAGAGATTACCCCTATTTAATCCTGGGTAGCATAGGCTCTTTTATAACTCTCGTAATTCAATATCGAAAAAAATAAAAAAAATAATTAGTTATAATTTGTTGATTTATAGTTATTTAATGTGTGTTTGTTAAATGAATAGATAGCATTTTACATTAAAATATACTATGAGAAAGAGATTTATTCTCCAATCAAATTAATAAGTATAAATGTAATTTAAATACAAATGAAAAAAAATATATTCAGTTGTTGGCTTTTCTTGTTGGCCGTTTTTTCTGTATCCATTGTAAGTGCACAGGTTACCATAGGTAATACAAAGGGTATGTTAAAAACTGCAGAAGACTTTTCTGCACTTGAAGTTCTCAGCAATGGAAAAGGAGGATTGCGTTTGCCGCAATTAAGTACTAATCAAAGAAATACTTTATCACTTGGTGCAATTTCAGATCCAATAAAACAAGGCTTAGCTAACGGTCTTTCTATTTATAATACTACAACAAATTGCGTAGAATACTGGAACAGCAATCGTTGGATAAGCTTATGTGAAGGTACAAGCCAGGCCATAATAAGCCCTGAACCATGTACTAATGTATCACCAGATGGAACAGGCTGTGACCAGACTTTTACAATTACTGATCCTGATTGTCCAAACGGTCCTTTTGCTATTTTGATAGTTTCAGGAAACGAATATGCTACATTGACAGATGTAAATGCAATCAGAGGTACATTCAAAGTAGTTTTCAAACAAAATGATTCAGTAACACCTCACTCTGTATTGGTGAGAGTAACAAGCTCTTGTAGTAACCAATTTAAAGACTTTATCTTTTTACAGAATGGGGTAACTTGCGAAGCATTAGGTACTGCGCCAACGATTAGCCCTGCAGGCAGTAATTTAAATTTATGTTTGGGAGGAGCTGTTTATTTATCAGTTCCGGAAAATAGTGTTAATGTAGACAGAATTATCTGGACCCGCAACGGTATAGAAGTTGCACGGGGTGTAAATTTTTATGTAGCAACTTTAAAAGGGGTTTACAACATTTCGCTAGGTGCAGCGGGGTGTAATGTAAATTCAGGCAATGAGCGTATTATTACTGAATCGGGAACCGCGCCGGGAGCAATTAATACAATTATTACTTCAAATAATGGACTAATTTGCGGACCAGGCGGCAGCATCACATTAACGGCAGTTGGTGCCTCAGGTTCTGTGTCATGGTTTAAAGATGGCGTTTTGCAAAGTTCTAAAACGGGGACAAAAATTACCTTGACAGGAACTGCAGATACAGGAAACTGGTTTGCAGCAGCAGGTAGTCAAGGATGTTATAGCAAGCCTTCTAATACGGTAAAAGTTATAGTGACAGATCCTTCAGGAACACCAATTACATTTAATATGTCAGATGTATTGGTAAACAATAAAGCGATTAATACTATCACTTCTTTCTGTCAGGGCGGAAGTTTAGTTTTGAAAGTAAATAATCCACAGCCAGGGGTTTCATATACTTGGTACAATGATGAGACTATTATAACAAGCCCTTATACGATTCCGGCGGGACAAGCTAGTATCTTACTTCGTATGGTAGCAACTGATAATAGCGGTGCTGCCTGCCCAGTAGAGGCGAGAAGTACTGAAGTTTCTGTTTCGGGTGGTTCAGCTCCTGGAACACCTAGTATTACTGGTACTGGCGTTATTTGCGACGGTACGGCAGATTTGACAGTTGTACCAAAAGAAACAGGTAGTTTTACGTATCAATGGTATAAAAACGGTATTCTTGTGCCTGTAACTACCCAAACCATTAGTGTAACAGATCCGGGTGCTGTATATAGTGCAACAGTGACGAATCCGACAGGCTGTGTGAGTGCTCTTGTATCTAAAACAATTGCAACAGAGGTATCTAGTTTACCAGTTCTTAGCTGGGTAAGCACTGGTACTACAGCAAATTATGGAGATAAAATTACTTATCAGTTAGCGATAGAAAATGGCCCAGCAACTTATGCATGGTCAGTAACCGGAGGTGCTTCTTTTGTTGGGACAGGTACAAGCATCAATGTTACTTTTCCTTCAAGCGGTTCATCTGTTCAAATTAAAGTAAAAGCAACTAATGCTTGCGGTACTTCGGCAGAACTGACAAAAACAATATTACTAAGTGCAGCTTGTCCAACTCCAGTTGTAAGTGCAGCTTCACAAACTGCTTTTTCTACTGTGGTTGGTATTGGCATACAAGCCCGAGTTTCAGTAACTCAGGGAAATCAGCAAACTTACCAATGGTATAGTAATACAACAGCATCAACTACTAACGGAAGCGTCATAAGTGGTGCGACACAAGCAACTATTAACTATAGTCCGGTAAGTGCAAGTCCATCTGTTGTTTATTTATATTGTATTGTCAAAAATGGATGTTCAGGTACACCTCTAGCTTCATCAACACCTCTTTTTACTGTAAATGTAACAGCTGATCCAGGAAATCTTGCCTTAGGTTCGGGTATTTTTACAGGAAAAACATGTTTTGATATTAACAAATCTAATTATGATGGCTCATGTGGTACACAAGTCGCACGTAATGCCAATATGACTAATTTTCAGACACAAAACGTACAGCAATATGTATTTACAGCAAGTGCAACAGGTACCAAGAAAAATCTTCGTTTTGTAGTTGTAGACCCTTTGGGAGCTGTACAAAGTACAAATGCCGATGCAATGGCTCTTCCTGGTTCGCTTGCCAATAGTCAGGTTGTAACACTTACTGTTACCTACAAAACTAATTTGAGTGATATTGGAAGCATAGCTTATGGAAAATCAACAGATCAGTCAGTAAACGTAAAAATTTATGCCGTTTACAATGATGGAAACAGCGATTTTGCACTTCCATTAAATGTAAAAATTCAGGATTGTGCCTGTTGTGGTGCTTTTGTTGCCGCCGGGGTATGGAAAAACTTTATGTGCCATAATTTAGGTGCTGACCAGACTCTTGATCCGAATGTAATAGCACAAGGGTTAAGAGGTGATTATTATCAGTACGGCCAAACTATACCAATGGCAAGATCTATAACTACAGGACCATTAGCGCCTTTTGTTAATGTAGCAGGTAATAGTTCGTGGCAAGGAAATGCTAGTGAGCCAAAAGGAGTTAATGATCCATGTCCGGCAGGATATCGTATCCCAAGCATTGCAGAATGGAATGGAGTTGCAGCCAATAATACGAGCACTTTCGTTACTAGCAGCAATCCGAACACTATGATATATATGGGAACGAAAATAGGAAGTCAGCTATTTTTGCCATTTGTAGGATCTTATCAGCATGATGGTCTATTTAGAGGTTATGGTGAAGGAAAATATGCTGCAGCTGATAAGGTTGGGTATAAAAATCGTACTGTAACAACATGGATGCTACAATTAAGTGGTTCCGCCTCGAATCCTACACCTTTTACTGCTGAAACTTATACTACTGGCGGACCATTTTGGGGACTTCCTATACGTTGTATTGAACAATAAATTGAACGAATAAATTCTAAAATTATAAAATAGTAACATGTCTGCAGGCCGAGTTTTACTGCTGCCTGCAGAAATTTACTAGAACGGCTCTATGAAATAAGTATGAAATATTGATGAAAAAAGAATTAAGCTGCTTATTTATAAAAAACTGCTTTTGTATGAGGTACAACTTAGATCTAAAAAGATACAAAATGAATTTTTTTATGTTACTGTTTATAAGTTTTTTAGGAACGCTTTCTGTAAAGTGTCAAACTATAAATATAGAACTAAAACATTTCCCTGCTAAAGACTACATGTATTTAATCATGCATGGAGACAAATTTGATACAGTTGCCCGTGGGAAAATGGACCAAGCGGGAAAAACCATTCTTGTTTTTAAGAACAAGTTTAAAAACTATAAAGGAATGTCACGTTTTATTCTTAATGATGGCAGCGGTTTCGACTTGGTAGTTAATAAAGAAACTTTTACAGTATTTTGTAACGATGAAGTTCTCAATGCTGATAACATTAAGTTTATGAAATCGCCAGAAAATGAATATCTTAAAAGTCAATCCATACTAAAACAAAAGCTTTTGCAAAAAGCCCAGCTTGCCGTGGACGTATTTGCTTTGTACAATGAAACTGACGCTGTATATGCTCCTTTCATAAAAGAACAGGAGCAATTAGATGAGCAGTATAAAAAGCTTAGGACTGCTAATGAAAAGAATCCATTGTATGCTGCACGAATGATGGAAATATTTGATTTTTTAATAGGTAACAGTAACGATCTCCAAGATAATAGAGACAAAAAAATAGCACAAGCCAATAGTTTTGTATTAACCAGATTAAATATGGACGATCTGTATACCAGTAATTACTGGAATGATGTATTGAATAGTTGGTTAATGATGCAATTAAATCAAAATAAAGATGATGGAACATTACTAGTGGCTTTACAGCAAATTGGAATTAAAATAAGCGATAAAACCCAATTTACAGCTTTTGCAGAACTTGCAGTAAGACAATTGGCAAAAACAGGAAGAGATAATGTTATAGATTCTTTTGGTTCCTATGTGAGTCAATCTGGCAAAATAGCCATGCCTAGCCATAATTTATTGACTGTTATAGGAGGGCCACAGGCAGGTATGCAGGCACCTGATCTGCTCTGGAAATCAGAAAAATATACATTTGATAAAAAACAAAAAACAGTTCTGATTTTTTATGAAGCCGGATGTAATAACTGCGATAATGAAATCAATCTGTTGATTGGTAATTATCTCGAACTTCAGAAAAAAGGATATGAAGTTATTTCTGCAGCATCAGATATTGATTCTTTAGAAAGTAAAAAATATTCAGGCAGATTTCCATGGAATAAAAAATTTTGCGATTATAAAGGACCAGCAGGTTCTAATTTTATCAACTACGGCGTAATTGGAACGCCAACCATTTTTGTAATCGACGAAAAAGGAATAATTACGGGGCGTTATGCTCGTATTGCAGATACTCATATTTTGAATTAAAAGCAAGATCGAGACTTGATAAAGAGCTTTTACTAAACAGAACCTCTTTTTATGTTTGAACTTTTCAAAAAGACCGTTTAAGCGAATTATAAAATTATGAAAAGTAATTTTAGAAAGAAAATATTTCTTTTCGGAATTTGTTAATCTTCACCTCGATAAATATTACATCAATTGAATGGTTGATTTTTACTATAAAATAAAGAGCACATTTCATTTTTACTTAATAGAAAAGATTCAATTTATGCAATATTTCTTGTATTTAGTTAGCTAAATTGTCAGAAAAAAAAAGTTCAGTCTTTTTAATGAAGATAAAGCTAACATAACGATTCACTTAGTTGAACTCTTTAAATTGATCAGATAATCAAGGTGAGATTTTGTTAATTAGAATAAATTCCATGTTTTAAAAAGTGGAATAAAAAGCCAATCGGTGGTTTACATAATAAAGAATTTATCACATCTTAAAAATAGTATGACGCAGGTCTTCGAATACCCTAATCTATAATTTTAAAAACTTATGAAGGTAAAACAAAAAGATATTTAAAAAGAACTTTGCACCTTCAAATTAAGTTTTGGTTTTAAATACCTAAAAAATAATTAATTAGATAATAATTAAGATGTTATGAAAAATAGATTACTGCCTTTATTTACTATTTTAGGAACTATATCCGCTTATTCGCAGGTTGGCATTGGAACATTAAATCCGAAAATTTCTGCTCAGTTAGAAGTTTTTTCCAATAACAAAGGTATTTTGATACCACAGGTTGCCTTAACAAGTACAACTGATGGTAAGACAATTGTAAATGGTAATATAGTTAGTTTGTTGGTTTATAATACTACTGACAATACAAACATTACTCCAGGGTATTATTATTGGTTTGATAATAGATGGAATAGAATGTTAATTTCTGGAGATCTTACTGTTATCGCTGGAAATTCATTACCTAGTGCTAAAGGCGAATCTGGATATCCAGGTGAAAATGTTGCTATTTATACAGATAAGTCAACAAGTACTGTATATGTTCAAAATTCTGATGGGACTTGGTCTCCTATTAGTGGAAAGGGCCAAAAAGGAGATAAGGGTGACAAAGGGGATTCTTTTGA
>NZ_MUGV01000002.1:0-36497 GCF_002217275.1 Flavobacterium frigidimaris | reverse complement strand
ACTCATTTTAAATAATTTTTGATATTAGTGCCTAGTGCTTTAGTCTTAATCTTTAGCTTTTTGCAACTAAGGACTAATTACTATGAACTAAGTACTCATTTTAAATAATTTTTAGTTATTAGTGCCTAGTCCTTATAGTCTTAATCTTTAGCTTTTCGAAACTAAGGACTAATTACTAAGTACTAAGTACTCTTTTTACAAAATCCTAACTCCATCCGGATTTATTTTCGAAACGTGAATTTCATATGGTAAATTCATTTTCTCATAAACGTCGCTCATGGCTTTAGCGATTTGGTCGGCGGTGTTTTTTCCTCGGCTTAAGGCAAAAATCGACGGGCCGGAACCTGAAATTCCGGAACCTAAAGCGCCGTTTTCTAATGCCGTTTGTTTGATTAAATCAAAACCCGGAATCAAAACGCTTCTTAAAGGTTCAACGATTTCGTCATGAAGCGATCTTCCAATCAAATCATAATCTTTGGTGTATAAACCGGCAATTAATCCGCCTACATTTCCCCATTGCATGATCGCACTTTTTAGGGAAACCGTTTGTTTCAATACCGAACGAGCATCTGAAGTTTTCAATTCAATTTGAGGATGAACTACAGTTGCGTACAATTCTTCAGGACTATCAATTCGGATAATATCAAGCGGCGCATAACTTCTTACCAAAGTAAATCCGCCTAAAAGGGCAGGAGCAACGTTGTCTGCGTGCGCGTTTCCGCTGGCTAGTTTCTCGCCCTGCATCGCAAACTGCACTAAATCTTTACGGGAATAAGGTCTTCCTAATAATTCATTTATCCCGAAAACCGCTCCGGCAGAACTTGCAGCACTGCTTCCAATTCCGCTTCCGGCCTTGATGTTTTTATAGATTTCGATTTCGAATCCAAAATCTAGTTCGTCTAAAGTTTCCAGCATTGCCAAAGCCGCAACACCCGAAACGTTTTTTTCGGTTTCCAAAGGCAAATCGGCACCGACAATTTTAGTAATACGAACGCCTTTTTGATCGACTTTTCGAACAATCATTTCATCGCCCGCATTGTCTAAGCAAAGTCCAAGTACGTCAAATCCGCACGAAAGATTCGCGATAGTTGCCGGGCAAAAGAGTTTAATTTCCATTTTTTTTAAAGGTTCTGAGATGCTAAGATTCTAAGGTTCTAAGGTTTCTTTGCAACTGTTTATTATAAGTTTCTAAGGGTCTGAGGTTCTAAGAAGCTAAGATTTGGTTTAAAAAAACTCAGAACCTTAGCATCTTAGAACCTTAGTACCTCTAATTATTCCCTATTCGAATTACATCCGCAAAAATTCCTGATGCTGTAACCGCAGCTCCGGCACCGGCGCCTTTGATCAATAACGGCTGGTCTACGTAACGATCTGTGTAGAACAATACGATATTGTCTTTTCCTTCTAAATTATAGAATGGATGATCTTTAGCGATGAATTGCAAGCCAACGCTCGCTTTTCCGTTTTCGAATTGTGCTACGTATTTCAATCTTGAATCTTTTGCTAATGCTTCTTCATAGATTTTCTCAAAATGAGGAGCGTGCTTGATTAACGATGCAAAAAAGGCCTCGTTGTTTGTTGTGTCCAAACATTCGGCAGGCAAAAACGATTCGTTTGCGATAGCGTCAATATCCATTTCGTAACCGCTTTCGCGAATAAGAATCAGTATTTTACGAGCCACATCAACACCACTTAAGTCAATTTTCGGATCTGGTTCTGTGAAACCTTGTACTCCGGCTTCTTTAACGACATCGTGAAAAGAATTATTCTTGTCAAAATTGTTGAAAATGAAGTTCAGACTTCCAGATAAAACCGCCTGAATTTTATGCACTTTATCGCCAGAAGCGATTAAGTTTTTTACAGTATCGATAATTGGTAATCCAGCTCCCACATTTGTTTCAAACAAAAATGGAGCATTATATTGACGTGATAAACTTTTTAATTTTTTATAATTGTCATATGCAGAAGAACAGGCAATTTTGTTACAAGTTACAACGGCAATACTTTCTTTTAAGAATTTCTCATACATTTCAGAAACGCTTGCATTTGCTGTAATATCCACAAAAATACTGTTACGTAAATTCAGTTCTTTAGCACGTGCAATAAACTCTGTTGGGATAGCATGTTCGCCTTTGTCTAAAGTCGATTTCCAGTCTTTTAGTGAAATTCCGTCCTCGTCAAAAAGCATTTTTCTTGAGTTTGACAAAGCGATAACGCGAACGTTGATCTTTAAATTATCTTTTAAGAATTTCCTTTGATTGTGAATTTGCTCGATGAATTTTTCGCCCACATTTCCAACACCCATCACAAATAAATTCAGCTGTTTGGTGTTTTCTTCAAAGAAGTTTTCGTGCAAAGTATTCAACGCTTTTTTAACGTCTCTTTCGTTGATTACAGTCGAAATATTACGTTCAGAAGCACCTTGTGCAATTGCACGGATATTTACGTTATTTTTTCCTAAAGTACTGAACATTCTACCGCTCAAACCCTGGTGGTTTTTCATGTTTTCTCCAACCAAAGCAATAATGCAAAGGTCTTTTTCTACAATGGCAGGATCAATTTTGTTTTGAAGAATTTCTACTTCAAAAGCTCTGTTGATCGCATTTTCAGCACTTTCAGCATCCGAATTTAAAATTCCAATACAAATAGAGTGCTCAGAAGAAGCCTGAGTAATAAAAATGACATTGATTTTTTCCTGAGACAATACTTCAAACAAACGTCTTGATGAACCTGCAACTCCAATCATTCCTGGACCTTCCAATGTTACAAGCGAAATATTGTCAATATGGCTGATTCCTTTTACAACCGAATCTTTAGACGAAACAGTATCAGAAATCAAAGTTCCTACAGCTTCCGGTTCAAAAGTATTTTTAATTAAAATTGGAATATTTTTTCTTAAAACCGGCTGAATCGTTGGCGGGTACAACACTTTGGCACCAAAATGCGACAGTTCCATCGCTTCTTGATACGAAATGTTGGCAATTGGCTGTGCTTGTTTTACGATTTTTGGATTGGCAGTAAACATTCCGTTTACGTCTGTCCAGATTTCTAATTGCGATGCCTCAAGCGCTCCGGCAATAATGGCAGCAGTATAATCAGAACCGCCACGGCCTAAAGTTGTGGTAATTCCGTCAAGAGTCAACGCAATAAATCCCGGTAAAATATTAATATTCGATTCATTTTGACCAAAATATTCCTGAATCAATTGGTTTGAAATTTCAAAATTCACGGCTGCTTTTCCGAAATCAGCATTTGTTTTGATGATTTCGCGGCTGTCCTTATAAACGACATTTTTATCAATTTGCTGATATGCCTGCGCGATGATATAAGAAGAAAGCAATTCTCCAAAACTTAAAATAGTGTCAGCCGTTCTTGGAGATAATTCGCCTAATAAGAAACATCCATCAAGCAAAGTTTCTAAGTGATTTACGATTCTTTTTACATGACTTAATAGGCTGCTTTGTTCGCTAACCGGAATAAGTTCTTTTAAAGTGTCAAGGTGTTTTTTCTCGATTTCGGCAACAATTTCTCTGAAACTTTCATCGTTTGCTGCTGCTTTTGCTGCTGCCAATTGCAATAAATCGGTTACTTTGCTTAAAGCAGAAACAACGACAACTAATTGATCTTGTTTCGATTTTTGGTTTATAATTTCGAGAACGAGTTTTATATTTTGAGCATTGGCAACCGAAGTTCCGCCAAATTTTAATACTTTCATTTTGATGTTTTTTAATAAGGTGCAAAGATTTTGAGTAACAAAAGTTCAAAGGTTATCAACTGTGAACTGAAACTGAAAACTGCGACTTTTTTTTCTTTGTAAATGTTTTTTATGTACCCAATGACTCTCTTCTTTCAGGAAAAAAGTATAGATAACCAGGATTATATGTAAAATGTATACCCCTAAGGGGTAGTAGTTGTTGTAGAAATTGTAGTAGCAGCAATTGCAACTCCAGTTTGAGTTGTCATTGTAGATTGATATTTTACGCTGTTACTTTTCATTTTTGATGTTTCAAAAGTACAGATTTTTATAAAAGCGAAAAACCTTTATTTTCTTTTTGCGAATATTTTAATAATTCAAATCTCATTCATTTAATATTGAATTTTTGTTAAATTTGAATATCATAAATTGACGGATTCGTATATTTAGACCCGCATTTACTGCAAGTATACGGTTTAAAAAGCTGATTTATAAGTAGAATTGTGAATAGAAACTGTCATTAGTCTATAAAATAAGTAGGAAATTAATTTTTTATACTAGCTTTTAAAGGTTTATTTTCCTGAAGAAAATTAAAGCACTGATTTTGTATGATTAATATTGTGAAATAGCTAAATGCTTTTAATTTGTTTTATGTAAATTTTAATTATTATGAACAAATGTTGCTTTTTAATATTGATTTGTTGAATTTTGATGCCTTAAATTAAAAATGCCATGAGAGAAATTCATTATATAAGTACTGAAACCCTAAGTTTAGAAGATCTGCAAGAAATTATTGTAAATCAGAAGATGCTTGAATTATCTGAAGAAGCAAAAGTAAACGTTCAGAAATGTCGTGATTATTTAGATAAAAAAATGGCTTCACATTCTGAACCTATTTACGGAATCAACACTGGTTTTGGATCACTTTGTAATGTGAAAATCTCAAACGAGAATTTATCAAAACTTCAGGAGAACCTTGTTAAGTCTCACGCTTGTGGTACTGGAGAAGAAGTTCCTTCAGAAATTGTAAAAATGATGTTGTTGCTTAAGATTCAATCGTTAAGTTACGGACATTCAGGAATTCAATTGCAAACGGTAAGTCGTTTGGTTGATTTCTATAATAATGATATTCTACCTATTATATATACTCAGGGTTCACTTGGGGCTTCCGGAGATTTGGCGCCATTGGCACATTTATCCTTACCTTTATTAGGAGAAGGCGAAGTATTGTTTGAAGGAAAGAAAGTGGCTTCCGCCGAAGTTTTAAAACATTTTAACTGGGAACCAATCGTTTTACAGTCAAAAGAAGGTTTGGCTTTACTAAACGGAACCCAGTTTATGAGTGCTTACGGAGCACATATTTTATTAAAAGCGTATAAATATTCGTATTTGGCAGATTTAATCGGAACTATTTCTTTGGAAGGTTTTGATGGAAGAAGCGAGCCTTTTAATGAATTGATTCATTTTATTCGCCCTCACAAAGGACAAATTGTAACGGCGCAGCGTATTAATGAATTTTTAGAAGGAAGTGAAATAATCGAACAAGAGAAAAAACACGTTCAGGATCCATATTCTTTCCGTTGTATGCCTCAGGTTCACGGAGCTTCAAAAGATGCTATTGATTATGTTCGAAAAGTATTCAAAACCGAAATTAACTCGGTTACCGATAATCCAAATATATTTATTGAAGCCGATCAGATTATTTCTGGAGGAAACTTCCACGGACAACCTTTGGCTTTAGCTTTAGATTTTATGGCAATCGCTTTGGCAGAATTAGGAAGTATTTCTGAAAGAAGAACTTATCAGCTAATTTCAGGTTTAAGAAATCTTCCGGCATTTTTGGTAGATAATCCGGGACTGAATTCAGGATTTATGATTCCACAATATACTGCCGCAAGTATTGCAAGTCAGAACAAACAATTGGCAACTCCGTCTAGCATTGATAGTATTGTTTCGAGTAACGGACAGGAAGATCACGTGAGTATGGGGGCAAACGGAGCAACAAAAGCGTTGCGTGTTATGGATAATTTAGAGCGTATTTTAGCGATCGAATTAATGAATGCTTCGCAAGCAATCGCTTACAGAGAGCCTTTAAAATCAAGCGATTTCATTGAAATGTTCTTAAGCAGTTATAGAGAAGTGGTGCCTTTGGTTAAAGAAGACAGAATTTTACATTACGATATTGAGAAGACAGTTGCGTTCCTGGATAGTTTTCAAATTGAAAACGATTTGTTAACACTGGCTTAACATAACAAAATATTAATGAAGTAATTTTGCACTATCAAAAATATAAAAATGTCAATAAACAGTATTTTCCAATTTTTAGTGCCGAAAGACAAAAAATTCTTTCCACTTTTTGAAGAAGCTTCAAGCAATTTAATTGAATTAGCTTCTAATTTACACGAAGCTGTAAACCTTCCGTTAAAAGAAAGAGAAGTTCTTTTTCAAAAAATTGATGAGTTAGAGCAAAGAGGAGAAGACATTACACGTCAAACCAATCTTGAATTGAGCAGAAATTTCATTACGCCATTTGATAGAGAGGATATTCACACTTTAATTACTTCTATTGATAACGTTGCTGATTACCTTCACGGTGCAGCAAGCAGAATGAGATTGTATCAGGTTGATAAGATTACAAAATCTATCAGAAAGATGACAGAAATCAATCTTGAAGCTTGTCAAAATATTGATAGTGCCGTAAAAGAGTTGAGTAATCTAAAAAACATGAACATTATTAAGGATGCTTGTGCTAGAATTAACAAACTAGAAAACAAGTCTGATAATGTATATAACAAAGCAGTTTTTGAAATTTTTGAAAACGAAACAGACGCTAAAAATATTATTAAATATAAAGAAGTGTTATCTGTTTTAGAATCAGCAACAGACAAATGTAAGAGTGTTGCGAACATACTGGAATCTATTTCTGTAAAACATTCTTAATTCAATTTATTTCATTCTGAAGTTATAATTTTATGACGCTACTTATAATTATTATAGTATTAGCTTTAATTTTTGATTACATCAACGGTTTTCATGATGCGGCAAATGCTATAGCGACTGTTGTTGCTACAAAGGTTTTAACGCCTTTTCAGGCCGTTCTTTGGGCAGCATTTTTTAACTTTCTGGCTTATTGGGTTTTTGGATTTGGTGTTGCAGATACTGTTGCTAAAACAGCGCACACTATGGAAATTAACCTTGTTGTTATTCTTGCCGGTGTTATTGCAGCTATTTGTTGGAATTTATTGACTTGGTGGCTAGGAATTCCTTCAAGTTCTTCACATACATTAATTGGTGGTTTTGCTGGTGCTGCCGTTGCGCATGCTATAGCAGTTCACGGTTTTTCAGGTTATGCCGGAGAAGATGGAACTACTCATTATTGGTACGAAATCGTAAGTTGGTATAAGGCAGGAAAAGATGGCGGAATGCCTTCAGGAGTGCTTATCATTATTGCTTTTATTGTTTTAGCACCATTATTAGGAGCGTTTGCTTCTTATTTAATATCGATTTGGTTGCTAAATGCTTCACGTAAAGTTATTGGTCCTAAAATATTTACAATCGCTTTAATGATTGCAACGGTTTGGATTGTTAGCAATTTAATGGTTCCTTATGCTGATATTGACAAACCTCGTTTTGAATCTCATTTTTGGAGTGTCGCTTTTGATCCACATAATATTAAATGGTTTTTAGTTGCTTTTATTATCTTAACAGTAAGTTTGTTTTGTTTGATATTTAGCAGTTTAAATCTTCATCAGGCTGATGCAGCTTTGAAAAAAATGCAATTATTATCTTCTGCAGCCTTTAGTTTAGGACACGGAGGAAATGATTCTCAAAAAGTAATGGGTATTATTGCAGCAGCTGTTGCGGTATATATTAATACAAATCCGGGAGTTCATATGGCATCATGGCTAGATGTTGTATTGCCAAATGATGATTTGGGAATAAAAGGAGTAATGCCAGGATGGATTCCATTAGCTTGTTATTCTGCTATTGCAGCAGGAACTTTGAGTGGTGGTTGGAAAATTGTGAAAACAATGGGTTCTAAAATTACAAAAGTAACTTCATTTGAAGGAGTTGCCGCAGAAACTGCAGGTGCTTTAACGCTTTACTTTACTGAACACTTAAAAATTCCGGTAAGTACAACCCATACTATTACAGGTTCTATCATCGGGGTTGGATTAACAAAACGTGTGTCTGCCGTTCGTTGGGGAGTAACTGTAAGTTTGATCTGGGCATGGATACTAACGATTCCTATTTCAGCTATTTTAGCAGGATTGGTTTACTTTGTATTAAGCGTATTTATTTCGTAGTAAAATGATTTTTGTAAAATGTGAGAAGTTTTGATCGCATTTTAGCGACATAAAAAAAAGACTGGTTTTCAATTGAAAACCAGTCTTTTTTTTATACAAATTCCAATAATTTAAAATTCCAAATTCCAATGTTTTACACGTTTTTCAAATTTGGAATTTGGAATTTCCTTTTTGGAATTTTTCACTTTTTATTTCCTTAAATTCTTATGATTGTGCTTGCGCTTGTAATGTGTTTCTTTTAAAGTGGTTTTATCTTTCGAAATAATACTAATTGTACCGTCAATTTCTAGCGTACAGAGCTTTATATCGGTTAAATGCTCTAAACCATGCTCACGTGCCGCTTCTTTTAATTCTTCGTGTGAAATGTCTAATTTGCTTAAAGCATTAAAATCCAAAGTTCCATTATGAATCAGGATTTCGGGTTTGTCTAAAAGTAAATCGTTTACTATTTTGTATTTGTGTGTTAATTTTTTAATGATAAAGTTAATCACAAATAAGGCCAATGCAGCAACCAAACCTCCCCAAAGACTTGTGTCAGGGCCAACCATTGCATTTTGAACTGAATTACTGATCAGTAAAATCAAAATAATATCAGCAGTATTTAATTGTGAAAGTTCTTTTTTGCCGAAAATTCGCAGTGCAATTGTCATGAAAAAATAAACTGCAAGACTTCGGAAAATAATATCTAAATAAGGGTTTAGCATTGTTTTTTATTTTAAAGGTAAAAAAAAACTTTGTCAAAGTTTTAAACTTTGACAAAGTTGCTAAAATAAATATCGAATATTAAGTTAGGATGAACTAACTAATTATTTTGAAATTTTTCTCAATTGCTTTAATCATTTCTCCGGCAATATCTTTGTTCGTTGCGCCCTCAATTCCTTCGAGTCCTGGAGATGAGTTGACTTCTAATAATAATGGTCCTTTTGATGAACGAATAATATCAACACCAGCTACTTTTAAATCCATTGCTTTTGCAGCTTTTATGGCGATCTTTTTCTCTTCAGCTGTTACTTTTATGACAGATGCTGTTCCGCCAAGATGGATGTTGGCTCTGAATTCCCCTGGCATAGCTTCACGCTGAATAGCGGCAACTACTTTTCCGTCAATTACAAAACAACGAATATCTTTTCCGTTAGCTTCTTTGATAAATTCCTGAACTAAGATATTTGCATTTAAACTTTTGAAAGCGTTGATAACACTTTCTGCAGCTTTTTTGGTTTCTGCCAAAACAACGCCTTTTCCTTGTGTTCCTTCTAATAATTTTACAATTAAAGGCGAGCCTCCAACCATTTTAATTAAATTATCTGTGTCTAAAGGAGAATTCGCAAAACCAGTTGTTGGAATATCGATCCCGCTATTTAAAAGCAATTGCAGTGAGTAAAGTTTATCACGCGATTGCGTAATGGCTGTAGCCGAATTTAAAACGAAAACCTTTAAAGCTTCGAATTGACGTGTCAAAGCACAACCGTAAAACGTGATACTTGGTCGAATTCTTGGTATAATAGCATCAAATTGATTTAATATTTTTCCACCTCTGTAATGAATCTCTGGAGTTTTAGCATCCAGTTTCATATAACATTCTTTGATATTCAAAAAATGCATTTCATGACCGCGCATTTCACCGGCTTCCATGATTCTTTTATTGCTGTATAATTCGGGATTACTTGCTAAAAGTCCGATTCGTAAACCAGAAGTTGCTTTTTCTGAGTTTTGGTATAATTCTTTTAAAGCTTCTGTTGTAGGTTGTCCTAAAAGATATTTTTCTTCCGGATCAACTAATACGCGACCACTCATGGCTTCTCTACCCAAAAGCATACGGAAACCCATTGAGTCACGATTGGTCAGGGTCATTTCAATTGGCCATTTTACATCGCCAATTTTTAAGTTGGTTTGAATAACATAACGATGTTCTCTAAAACCACTTGAACTTTTTACAATTCTTTTGTCAACCAACGGAGCTTCACAATGAATGATGGTTTTAATATTATTCTGAATTGGATTAATGTCAAATTTTACCCAATTGGCATCATTTTTTATAAAAGGAGCTATGTTGATGGCGTGCATTGCAGAAGTTTTGGCACCTGAATCAACACGAGCCTTGATTGTCGGGATTCCTAGTTCTGGAAATGAGCACCATTCTTCGCTACCTAAAATGACTTTGTTTTGAAGCATACGTTGTTTTATTATTATATAATTTTAAATCAAAAATAGTTATTTGCTTTTACTAAAGATAGTAAATTATTCAAAAAAAATACCCGTTAAGTTATGAAAACGTAACGGGTATATTATTTTTGTTATAATTTTTAACTAATTTATTGATTAGTTGGCTCTTCGGCTTTGTGAATTTCTACCGAAAGTTCTTGTGAATCATCTTTCAAATCCATTAAGATTTCGTCTCCTGAATGAATTTTTGAAGTTATGATTTCTTCTGCCAATAAATCTTCTACATATTTCTGAATCGCTCTTTTTAGAGGTCTTGCTCCAAATTGTCTGTCAAAACCTTTCTCGGCGATAAATGCTTTTGCTTTATCAGTTAAACTTAAAGTGTATCCTAATTCAGCTATACGAGAATATAGTTTTTTAAGCTCAATTTCGATAATCAAATCAATGTCGGCTTTTTCTAAAGCATTGAATACAATTACATCATCAATTCTGTTTAAGAATTCAGGAGCAAAAGTTTTCTTCAGTGCATTTTCGATAATACTTTTAGAATTTTCGTCGGCTTGAGCCACTTTTGCAGCTGTTCCGAAACCAACACCTTGTCCAAAATCTTTCAATTGACGAGCTCCAACATTTGAAGTCATAATGATAATAGTATTTTTAAAGTCGATTTTACGACCTAAACTATCTGTCAAATAACCGTCATCTAAAACCTGAAGCATCATATTAAACACATCCGGATGCGCTTTTTCGATCTCATCTAACAGCACAACACAATATGGTTTTCTACGAACTTTTTCAGTCAATTGACCACCTTCTTCATATCCTACGTATCCCGGAGGTGCTCCAACTAAACGAGAAATAGCAAATTTTTCCATGTATTCACTCATGTCGATACGAACTAATGCATCTTCAGAATCAAATAATTCTTTTGCTAAAACTTTTGCTAATTGCGTTTTACCAACTCCAGTCTGACCTAAGAAAATGAACGAACCAATTGGTTTATTCGGATCTTTAAGTCCGGCTCTGTTACGTTGAATAGAACGTGCAATTTTTAATACAGCCTCATTTTGACCAATTACTTTGTTCTGAATCAATTCAGGTAATTTGGCTAATTTGTTGCTTTCTGTTTGTGCTATTCTATTAACAGGAATTCCGGTCATCATCGAAACAACATCGGCTACATTATCTTCTGTAACTTCAATTCTGTTGTTTTTAGAATCCTCTTCCCACTGTTCCTGGGCAACAGCTAAATCTTTTTCGATACGTTTTTCATCATCACGAAGTTTGGCTGCTTCTTCATATTTTTGTTTTTTAACAACCATATTTTTGTTTTCACGCACTTCTTCCAACTGACGCTCTAAATCCAAAATTTGTTTAGGAACATCAATATTAGTAATGTGTACACGAGAACCAGCTTCGTCAAGAGCATCAATAGCTTTGTCTGGTAAAAAACGCTCAGACATATATCTGTTTGTTAATTTAACACAAGCTTCAATGGCTTCCTGCGTATAAGTAACATTATGGTGATCTTCGTATTTGTCTTTAATATTATTCAAAATTGCAATAGTTTCCTCAACAGATGTTGGTTCTACGATTACTTTTTGGAAACGTCTTTCTAATGCACCATCTTTTTCAATATATTGTCTGTACTCATCAAGAGTTGTAGCACCAATACATTGGATTTCTCCTCTTGCTAAAGCAGGTTTGAACATGTTGGAAGCATCAAGTGAACCAGTTGCTCCTCCAGCACCTACAATAGTGTGAATTTCATCAATAAAAAGAATGATGTCATCGTTTTTCTCCAGCTCGTTCATAACGGCTTTCATTCTTTCTTCAAACTGACCGCGGTATTTTGTTCCGGCTACTAAACTAGCCAAATCAAGAGTTACCACACGTTTGTGGAAAAGAATACGGGATACTTTCTTTTGGATAATACGCAAAGCAAGTCCTTCTGCAATAGCAGATTTACCAACTCCTGGTTCTCCAATAAGAAGTGGGTTGTTTTTCTTTCTACGGCTTAAGATTTGCGAAACACGTTCAATTTCTTTTTCGCGTCCTACAACAGGATCCAGTTTTCCTTCCTCAGCCATTTCTGTTAAATCTCTCCCAAAATTATCTAAAACCGGAGTCTTAGATTTTTTGTTTGACTTATTGGCCGGATTATTAAAACTACTTTCTTTAAGACTGTCATCTTGTCCTGAATCGTCATTGTACGATTCGTTTCTTGGCAAGTTTTCTAAGAATTCTTCTTCGTTTGGCGTCATGTTTAAATATTGTTCTTTAGCTATGTCATAATCTATTTTTAGCTTATTCAACAGCTTGGTTGTTGGATCGTTTTCGTTTCGTAAGATGCATAAAAGCAAGTGTGCCGTGCTAATCGACGAACTTTGAAATACTTTAGCTTCAAGAAAAGTGGTCTTCAGGGCTCTTTCTGCCTGTCGGGTAAGATGAAGATTTTTCTTTTCAGCATTTACTTCAACGCTCTGGTTGGCCGGACTCAGTATTTCTACCTTCCTGCGTAAATGATCTAAATCGACAGCTAGGTTATTAAGTATATGAATAGCTTTTCCGTTACCATCTCTTAAAATGCCTAGCATTAGATGTTCAGTACCAATAAAGTCGTGTCCTAAACGAAGGGCTTCTTCCTTACTGTATGTAATAACATCTTTTACTCTTGGTGAAAAATTATCATCCATAATATATTTATTGGTATTGTAAATTTAGTGAATTACAGTTTGAAAAACAAAAACCGTACCCTTCGAGAACTACTGTCAGCTAATTGACAAAAAAAATAACAATAAAAGCGTTAAAAAACGCTTAATTTATTAACCAAAAGACTAAATAAAGTTGTTAATAAATCATTGAAATAAGTGTAAGTAAATAGCTGAAAAAATTCGAAAAAAACGTATCTTGGCACGCTTTGAAACTAATATAATTATTTAATATAACAACTTATGTCTGAAGGAGAAAAGTTAATTCCTATTAACATAGAAGATGAAATGAAATCAGCTTACATCGATTATTCGATGTCAGTAATCGTATCTAGAGCACTTCCTGATGTTAGAGATGGCTTGAAACCAGTGCATCGAAGAGTTCTTTACGGAATGTATGACTTAGGAGTAACATCAAGATCTGCCCACAAAAAATCTGCGAGAATCGTCGGAGAAGTTCTGGGTAAGTATCACCCACACGGAGATACCTCTGTTTATGATGCCATGGTACGTATGGCTCAGGAATGGAGTATGCGATATTTATTAGTAGATGGTCAGGGTAACTTTGGATCTGTTGATGGTGACAGTCCGGCAGCAATGCGTTATACTGAGGCCAGAATGCGCAAAATTTCAGAAGATATTATGGCAGATATCGAAAAAGAAACAGTTGATTTTCAATTGAACTTTGACGATACTTTATATGAGCCAAAAGTAATGCCAACGAGAGTTCCTACTTTATTAGTAAACGGAGCAACAGGTATTGCGGTAGGTATGGCAACAAACATGCCTCCACATAATTTAACAGAAGTAATTAACGGTACATTAGCTTACCTTGATAATAACGATATTGAAATAGACGAATTGATAACACATATTAAAGCTCCGGATTTTCCAACTGGAGGGGTGATTTATGGTTATGAAGGCGTTCGTGAAGCTTTTAAAACAGGTAGAGGTCGTATTGTAATGCGTGCTAAAGTTGGTTTTGAAGAAGTTGACGGAAGAGAATGTATTATTGTTACTGAAATTCCATATCAGGTTAACAAAGCCGAAATGATTAAACGTACGGCTGATTTAGTTAACGATAAAAAAATTGAAGGTATTGCGAATATTCGTGACGAATCGGATAGAAATGGTATGCGTATCGTATATATTCTGAAACGTGATGCTACGCCAAACGTAGTTTTGAATACCTTATATAAGTTTACCTCATTACAATCCTCTTTTAGTGTAAATAATATTGCACTTGTAAAAGGTCGCCCACAAATGTTGAATCTAAAAGATATGATTCACTATTTTATTGAGCACCGTCATGATGTTGTAGTGCGCAGAACGCAGTTTGAATTGCGTAAAGCAGAGGAAAGAGCGCATATATTAGAAGGTTTGATTATTGCTTCAGATAATATCGATGAAGTAATTGCTATCATCAGAGGGTCTAAGAATACTGAAGAAGCTCGTGAGAAATTGATTGAAAGATTCAACTTGTCAGATATTCAGGCACGTGCTATTGTTGAGATGCGTTTACGTCAGTTAACAGGACTGGAGCAGGATAAGTTAAGAGCTGAGTTTGAAGAATTGATGAAGTTAATCGAGCACTTAAAAGCTTTATTGGCAGATGTTAATTTAAGAACTGCTTTGATTAAAGAAGAATTGGAAGAAATTCGTGAGAAATACGGAGATGAGCGTCGTTCTCAAATTGAATATTCTGGTGGAGATGTAAGTATAGAAGATTTAATTGCAGATGAGAATGTAGTTATTACCATTTCGCATGCTGGTTATATCAAACGTACTAACCTTACAGAATACAAAACTCAGAATAGAGGTGGAGTTGGGCAAAAAAGTGCCGGAACAAGAGATCAGGATTTCCTTGAACATATGTTCGTTGCTACTAACCACCAATACATGATGTTCTTTACACAAAAAGGAAAATGTTTCTGGATGCGTGTTTATGAAATTCCGGAGGGAAGCAAAACAGCAAAAGGTAGAGCAATTCAAAACTTAGTAAATATTGAAAGCGATGATAAAGTTAAAGCTTTCATTTGTACACAAGATTTAAAAGATAAAGATTACATCAACAGTCATAATCTTGTAATGGTTACCAAACAAGGTCAGGTTAAGAAAACTTCTTTAGAGAAATATTCTAAACCAAGGGTAAATGGTGTTGCTGCTATTACTATTAAGGAAGGTGACGAATTGATGGGGGCACAATTAACGAATGGTGACAGTCAAATCATCTTAGCAGTTAAGTCTGGTAAGTTGGTTCGTTTTGAAGAAACTAAAACGCGTCCGATGGGAAGAACTGCTTCCGGAGTTCGTGGAATTACTTTAAAAGATGATACTGATGAAGTAATTGGTATGGTTACTGTTGCAAAAGAAGATGTTAACGATTCTCAAATTTTGGTTGTAACTGAAAATGGATACGGAAAACGTACCAAATTAGTTGATGAAGATGGAGAAGATGTTTACAGAATTACAAATCGTGGTGGTAAAGGGGTAAAAACGCTTAACATTACGGAGAAAACAGGAAAACTAATTTCGATCAACGCCGTAACAGATGCTGATGATTTAATGATTATTAATAAATCAGGATTAACAATCAGAATGGCAATTGAAGATTTACGTGTAATGGGTCGTGCAACGCAAGGAGTTCGATTAATTAACCTAAAAGGTAAAGATTCTATCGCAGCAGTTACAAAAGTAATGAAAGACGATGTAGCTGAAGTAATTGTCGATGAAGACGGAAATGTTATTGAATCAGTTATCGAAAGAGTTAAACCGGATTTAGAAGTTCTTGAAGATGATGGAACAGCTGATGATGATGACGATGACGACACTGACGAAGAAGTAGAAGATGAAGACGATTCAGAGGAAGAAGAATCTGAAGAATAAATAAAAACCACTTAAATTAAAATTAAATACACAAATTGAATATTATGAAAAGTAAATATGTAATACTTGCGTCAGCATTATTGATTTCAGTAGCTACTTTTGCTCAAAAAGATCAGATTAAAAGTGCTGAAAAAGCGCTAAAAAGCGGAGATGCTCAAGGTGCAATTGCTATACTAAAAGATGCAGAAAATTTGGTTGTTAACGCCAAAGATGTTGAACAGGCACAATACTATTCTGTACAAGGAAATGCTTATTTAGATTTAGCGAATAAAAAAGTTGAAGAAGGTAAAAACTTATCGCTTGCTGCTGAAAGCTATAAAAAATTAATTGATATTGAAAAAGCATCTGGAAAATTAAAATATTCAACTCAGGCTGCTGCTTCAATTACTGAAATTAAAGGAAAATTGATTAACTCTGCTATTGCAGACAGTCAGGCAAACAAGAATACAGAGGGAGCAAAAAAATTGTATGATGCTTATTTATTAGATAAAAAAGATACAATTAATTTGTATTATGCTGCTTCTACAGCTGTAAATGCGCAAGACTATGATACAGCTTTGCCAATGTATGAAGAATTAAAAAAAATAAATTATTCTGGTAAAGGAACTAGTTATACAGCATTAAATAAAGCTTCTGGGAATGAGGATGGTTTTAATACTACTAATGAAAGAGATTTAGCTGTAAAATTAGGAACTCACGAAAAACCTAAAACGGAAGCAATTCCTTCTAAAAGAGGAGAAATCTATAAAAATTTAGCCTTAATCCTGGTTCAAAAAGGAAGAACTGAAGAAGCTAAAAAAGCAATTGCTGATGCGAGAAAAACAAATCCGGAAGATACTTCTTTGTTGCTTACAGAAGCAAACTTGTACCTGGAAACTAAAGATTTCGATACATACAAGAAATTAGTTAATGAGGCTTTAGAAAAAGATCCAAATAATGCTGATTTAATCTTCAATTTAGGAGTTATCAGCGGTAACGCTGGTAATAAAGCTGATGCTGAGAAGTATTATTTGAAAGCGATTGAAATCAACCCAAGTTATACTAATGCCTATTTGAACCTTGCAGCTTTAAAATTAGAAGCTGAGAAGCCAATTATTGATGAAATGAATAAATTGGGTACTTCTGATAAAGATACAAAACGTTACGACGTTTTAAAAGGACAGAGAGAAAACGTTTTTAAAGGTGTGATTCCTTATCTTAAAAAAGCGCATGAATTAGATCCTAAAAATGAAGATGTGTCTAAAACATTATTAGGTGTTTATAAAGCATTAGAAATGACTGCTGAAGCAAAAGCATTGAAAGCTACAATGAATTAATTAGTCATTTATTCTATAAAAAAAATCCCGTTTTTGATAAAACGGGATTTTTTTATGCTTAAAATTATCATTATCTAAAGCAAAGTCGTTGATAACGTAATTGTTGTGTTTAAAAGCTTAGAGATCGGACAGATTTCTTTTGCTTTTGCTGCTGTTTTTTCAAATTCTTCAGCTGAAATTGATGGTACTTTTCCTTTTAGGTCTAAATGAATTAGTGTTATAGTTCCATCTTCAAAAGTTACTGTAGCTTCTGTGGATAAATCATCTGCGGTAAAACCTCCTTCATTCAATAAGAAACTTAATTGCATTGTAAAACAGCCTGAATGAGCCGCTGCAACAAGTTCTTCCGGATTTGTACCAACGCCATCTGCAAATCTTGTTTTAAAGGATAATTGTGCATTATTTAATGTTGTACTTTGAGTACTGATTGTTCCGGTTCCTTCCATGCCTGTTCCTTTCCAGTTGGCATTTGCTTTTCTAGTAAATTTCATTTTATAAAATATTAAGGTTTATAATCTTTTGATACTCAAATATAAACAATATTTTACAGAATAGTTTTATCCAATTAAAACGTAATGTTAAGTTTGGGGAATTTAACCGCAATGTTCGCAAAGATTTACGCAAAGTTCACAAAGGTAAATCAATACAAAGTTTTGCGAACTTTTATCTTTAAGTCTTCGCGTGCTTTGCGATAAAAATATTAACTATAAAAAAGGTGTAATGATTATTTTCATTACACCTTTTTTATTTTTTAGCATTTAAATCTATTCCTGACCTAAATTACGCAATTGTTTCAATTTATCTTTCCACACTTCAAGACTTTCTTTGTGAATAGCTATGTTTTTGCGAACTTCAAGCACAATTGAGTTTTCTTTTTTAGCGTTTTTAGTATTCGTAAAAAACTGAATATTATTTTCTAATTGGAAAATTTCGTTTTGAACTTCTTCAATTTTACGCATTAAGAAGATTTTTTCGTTATCTAATTTACGTGTATCGTTGCTTTCAGATAAAGAATCAATTCTGTTAGAAAAACGCATCATCTCTGTTTCTTTTTTACTCAAACTTAGTTTTTCAAAAAGGGCGTCTAAAATTTTGTTGAATTTCCCTTCAATATGACGTCTTGAAAAAGGTACTTTTCCAAATCCCTTCCAGGTTTCAATATGTAATTTAATAGCGTCTAAATCTGTTTTGTGATCGCCTGTTAACTGATAAGCTCTCAAGGTGTCTAAGTATGCTTTTTTGTTATCAAAAGCAGCTACTTCGTCTCCATTTTCTTCCGATTTATGCTCTTTTAACTTGTTGAAATAGTGATTACAAGCGTCTTTGAATTCTTTCCAGATTTTGTCTGAATATTTTTTAGGAACATGACCAATTTGTTTCCACTCTTCCTGAATTTGCTTCATTACTGGAGTAGTAGCGCCAAAATCTGTACTTTCTTGTAGTTCTTTTGCTTTTGCAACAAGAGCCATTTTTTTGTTTAGATTGTCGTTTTGATCTTTTTTAATGTCTTTGTAAAATGAGTTTTTAAAAGAATTAAAATTTCTAACAGCAGTTTTAAAAGCAGCCCAGGTCTCTTCGTTTACTTCTGATGGAACTTTTCCGGCAGCGAAAAACTCATTTCTAAGTGCTTCAACTTTTTGAATTTGTACCAACCATTGTGAGTGAGATCCAACTTTTTCAGTTGCTAAAACCTCTATTGTTGCAATAATTCCTTTTTTAACTTCTAGATTCTGTTGCTCGTTTGCTCGCTGGCTTTCGAATAAAAGTTCTCGTTTATCGTGAATTCTTTTAGTTAGCTCGCTAAATTTATTCCAGATGGCATCACGATGTTCTTTTGATACGGGTCCGATATCTTCTTTCCAGATTCTGTGTAAATCCTGTAACTCACGAAACGCTTTACTAATGTCAGTTTCGTTTGCTAATTCTTCTACACGAGCAATTATTTTTTGCTTTTGATCAAGGTTGTATTTGAAATCTAAATCTCTGGCTTCACGATCTAAATGCAGATAATCATAGAAATTTTCTACATGAAAATGGTAATTGTTCCAAACGTGATTGTATTTGTCTTTAGGAATTGCTCCTGCATTTTTCCATCTTTCTCTTAAATCATTAAAATGCTTAAGCGTATCTTTAATGTTTTCCTGCGGATTTATAAGTTCTTTTAGTTCTTCAACGATTGCAAGTCGATTCTCTAAATTTGATTTTAAATTGGTTTGTAAATGTTTAAAATGAACATTCCTTTTTTCTCTGAAGATATTGTAATATTCATCAAACTTAGATTTCAGTGGAGAATGGTATTCAAATTCTTCATTTGGATCTTGTTTGGAGGCATTAAATTCCTCTTTTTTCTCCTCAATAAGATGATTGTATTGTAGTAAAAATGATTTTTTAATCTCTTCAATATGATCTTTTACAGACATGACTTTATCTGTATTGACAAGCTTTTTTAATTCATCAACAAGGGCATCTAATGAAAAAGTATCATAATCCTCCATAGGAATATCATGGCGCTCTTTTAGCGTCTCATCTTCACTTTCTTCTGCATTAGAATTTGTTATAGCGTCAAGTGCTGTTTGATGGTTGGTTTCTTCAACTGCAGTATTATTTTCTATTTCATTTTCAGATGAAATTTCTTTTTCCGGCGTTGTTTCAGAACTCAATGTTTCAATTGCATCATTTTGTATAGAATCGCTAATTTCGATTCCTGATTTTCCATCTGCTTCTTGCAGGTTATCATTCTTTTCTTCTAACATTTTAAATGTATAAGGTTTTTATTTTAAACATTGCGAAAGATAGTAAAGGTGTTTCTAAATACAAAATAAATCCCTTATTTATAACAGTTTTTACGATAAAATTCCTATTTTATAGAATCATATTGTAGATATCATATAAAGTTTTAATTGTTTATTTAAAGTATATGTAAATTCAATATGAATAAATAAATTTAAAAAATGCTGAAATTAACTTTAGAATATTCTGAAAAAAAACTAAATCTTTACTTCATTTAGCTGATGCTAATCAAACTAAAATAAAATCAGCACACCAGCTTCTAAGCCATAATTGTATGTTTTATCCCCGCCGAACGCAACACTTGGATGAATATATACCAGATTAGTAGGAGTTATTTTTCTCCCGTATTCTACGTAAGCGTTATTTTGATAACCCTTTAGTGTACTATTATATCTAAAAGCAACGTCACCAGCAATCCAGTTTTTACCAAAGAAATGAAACAATACATTTTCAAAAACGCCAATGCTAATATCATTACGCTGACTAGAGCCTGCAAAACTTTGCTGATATTCAAAAGAGGAGATCCAGAGGTTTTTTTTAGAATTGAAATATCTTCCATAAAAGAAGGCTGGCATGACTACCCATTTTCCTGATCCAAAAGCGGGGTCTACTGCAGAGTTAGCGTAAACTCTGGCTCTTACAGCAACACCTTGGCTATTTTTCATAAAAGGGATATAACTGATACCCATACCAACATCTCCAATCCCGGTTTTGTTTGTCTCATTAGTATTCGCTGATACTAAGGGAAGATCAAATCTTAAATTCCATGCTTTGCTTCCAATTGGAAGTAAACCACGTACCTGTGTGGTATTAAAAGAACCATTATCGGTATCGAGATATTCGTTGTAAAAAAGTAGCGTTTGCAGGTAATAACGGAAACGAGGTTCAGTAAATGGAATTTTTTCTTCAACTTCAGTTCCTTGCGCTTTTGAAGTTGTAATTCCTAGAAATATAAAAATACAGAGTAAGTATAATTTCTTCATAACTACCTATTAATGAATAGACTAAGTTACGAAAATTACTTTAACATTTTATTTGTTAAGATTTTTTTTATTTATTCCATATTTTCCAGGCTTTTTCGGCTTGAAAAATAAGCATGTCGTATCCATTTTTAGTAATTGCTCCGTATTTTTTAGCATTTTTCATAAACTGCGTTTCCGCAGGATTATAAATTAAATCGTAAGCAATATGTTTATCAGTAAAAAATTCGTATGGTAAATCAGGACAAGCTTCAATATTTGGACTTGTGCCAACTGGTGTGCAATTGATTATAATTTGGAAATTGTCAAAAGTCGTTGCATTAATCAGATCATAATCAATGATGTTCTCTTTGGCTTCTCTTGACACAAAAGTATACGGAATATCAAGTTCATCTAAAGCAAAAGCAACGCCTTTTGATGCACCGCCGGTTCCTAAAATAAGTGCTTTTTTATGATGTGATTCTAATAATGGTTTTAATGATTTTTTAAAGCCGTAATAATCCGTGTTGTATCCTTTTAGTTTTCCGTTTTTGGTAAACTTAATAGTGTTTACCGCACCAATTAATTTTGCTTTAGTTGATAGTTTATCTAAATAAGGAATTACTTGCTCTTTGTACGGAATTGTAACATTTAAGCCCTTTAAATCCGGATTGTTTTTTAATAATCCGGTGAAGTGATTAATTTCAGAAATGTCGAAATTTTCGTAGCTGTTGCCGGCAAAAACTTCATCACTAAATTTTTCTGTAAAATATCCCTTTGAAAAAGAGTAACTTATATTACGACCCAATAAGCCAAAACGCCTTCTTAAAATATCAATCATTATTGTTTTCTATGTTTTTCAATATAATTTTTAACCATTTTTTTTGTCCAAACTACAGGAAATAAATCTTCGATCAAAATATAATTATCAAAGTTTAAACGCAAACCATTACTTAAATGGAATTTTGCTTTTGTGTTATCCTGAACCATAAAATACAATCCTGCCAAACGATATTCGATTTCGTTTTCCTCTGGAAAGTATTCTGAAGCCTGTAATAAAGTTTGAATAGCACTTTCAAATTCACCTAAAAATTGTAAAATATCAACCCAAAATAACCATGTGTCTAAAGCGTAATCACCAAATTCTACCGCTTTTCTGTATCCAAATTCTGCTTCTTCAAAAAAGTTCATCTGTTTGTTGATCGTTGCGTAACGCTTCCAATACAAACGATTCTGATTGTCGATTGCTAATGCTTTGTTGACAAAAAACAATGCTTTTTGAAAGTTTTTTTGGCGAACATAAAAATCGGTAATGGCAATCCAGCCTTTATCTAAAAGAGGATCTTCATGAACCGTTTGGTTATAATATTGAAGTGCCTTTACAGCATTTCCTAATTTTTCATAACATTTTCCAATGCGCAATAAAGCATAAGAAGTTGCATCGTCCAATTCGATAGTTCTGTTATAGCTTTCAATGGCTTCAGCGTATTTTTTCAAACGCTCGTAAGCTTTTGCTTTTTCCATGAAGGCCCCTAAAAACTCGTCATCGATTAACGTTGCATAATCAAAAGCACGAATTGCATTTTCATATTCTTTTACACCATAATGCAAGCGCCCAAGCTGATGCCAGGCAATTTCGCTATAGGGGTTTTTATTGATATAATCGTTTAAATAAACGATAGCTTCCTGATTTTGATCTAAAAATTCAAAACAATAAACTACGTTATATAAAGCCGATTGGTCTTCTAAATCCTCTTCAAGACATTTGATAAAACTATCTTTTGCCATTTCAAGGTTATCCATAAAAAGGTATTCCATTCCAATCAGGTTGTACACGTCAGCGTAGTCATCCGTATATTGCAAGGCAATTTTAAGTAACTCTACTGCTTTTTCGTGTTGATCTCTTTTTGAACAAATATTAGCTTTCTGGATGTAAATTTCCTCATTGTTAGGTTCAATTGCATACAATTCATTCAAAAGCTTTTCAGCGATCTCAAGTTTGTCGTCGTAAACCAGCATTTCTACTTGTACTAATTTTAAGCCTGTAGATTTTGGATGTTGGTCTAATGCAAGTTTTAAGGCCTTTTTTGCTAAATTAGCCTTGCCTATATCTAAGTAATGAAGAATAATTTCTTCGAATTCTTCAGAATCAAAAAAGAGTACTTTGTTAGTTTTTAACATGGACTCAAATTTGGATAGGGATAGGTTATAATCTTCTTCTTCGTTGCTTAATTGCATACTGTCTTTATTTGAAATTAGCCTGTTATAAATTTAGGCAACCATATTATTGTTGTGGGGAAAGGAAATTAATTGTTTTGAACAATTTAATTAACAATATGGACAGAATTTATATTCTGTTTTTAGTCATAATCTTCTGATGTATAGAAGATTATTTTGGTTATTATTCTAATTTTTATTTTTGTTGGATAACAAATCCCAATAGCTTAAAATTAAGCTTCTTGTTCTTTTTTCATAATGTCATCCATAACGCTTAAAATTATAGCACAACCTTCTTTTATTTCTTCTTCAGAAATGGTTAATGGCGGTGTAATTCGAATGGCACATCCTTCAAACAGCAACCA
This sequence comes from Flavobacterium frigidimaris, assembly GCF_002217275.1. Taxonomy (NCBI): domain Bacteria; kingdom Pseudomonadati; phylum Bacteroidota; class Flavobacteriia; order Flavobacteriales; family Flavobacteriaceae; genus Flavobacterium; species Flavobacterium frigidimaris. The sequence goes on along the minus strand of NZ_MUGV01000002.1, from coordinate 13,089 downwards.
GAATAAAATCAATCCTTTATCCTGAGCATTTAAAATAACCTGATTGGTTATTTCAGCTGTTTCGGTCATTGCAGCAAGCATTAATCCTTTTCCTCTAACTTCCTTTATCAAAGGATGTACCAAAAGCGATCTAAAGAGTTTTTCTTTCTCTAAGGCTTCTTGCATTAAGTTAGTCTCAGTTAATTCCTGCAAAGTCGCCAAACAAGCTGACGCAATGACAGGGTGACCACCAAAAGTTGTAATATGTCCTAACTTAGGGTTTTCTGTCAAAAGATCCATTTTCGCTGCAGAAGCTGTAAAAGCACCAACGGGCATTCCGCCTCCCATACCTTTTCCCATAACAACGATATCCGGAACGACATCGTAATTTTGAAAACCAAAAAGTTTTCCTGTGCGGCCAAATCCGGGCTGAATTTCATCTACAATCATCATGGCTCCAACTTCATCACAGCGTTTACGGACTTTTTGTAAAAAGTTGTTTTCTGGTTGAATAAATCCGGCACCACCCTGAATAGTTTCTAAAAGAATTGCTGCAGTTCGGGTTGTAATTTTCTGTAAATCTTCTTCGTTATTGAAAGTGATAAAATCGACATCTGGTAATAATGGACGAAAAGCCTGTTTGCGCTCTTCAAATCCCATAACACTCATCGAGCCCATTGTATTTCCGTGATAAGCATTATGACACGAAATAAGCTGACTCCGACCTGTTGTTCGTTTGGCTAGTTTAAGTGCGCCTTCGATAGCTTCTGTTCCTGAGTTTACTAAATAGGTTTTATTTAGAGATTCTGGCAGAAGTGAAGCTAGTAATTTGCAATATTGAACCGCAGGACTTTGTGAATATTCTCCATATACCATAACATGTGAATATTTATCCAACTGATCTTTTATTGCCTGATTTACTCTCGGATGCTGGTGCCCAAGCGTACAAGCAGATACGCCGGCAACAAAATCTAAATATTTTTTATCGTTTGTATCGTAAATATAAGAGCCAATGGCATGAGATACTTCCATTCCTAATGGATATGGGGAAGTTTGAGCCTGGTATTTTATAAAATCTGGATTCACTGTTGTTTGTTTAAAAGTTTCATGTTTGCTTCGCCAATTCGGCTTTTCAGCCTCGGGCCAGGTTTCAAGTTGACTGAAAACTGAAAATTGCGAATGATTTTTTTTAACTGTAAAGATCGTTTTTGCGCACTATGAACTGAGACTGGGACTAAAAACTACTTCTTAGTCTTAGAAGTTTTTGTAGTATCTGCTTTAGATGTACTTGTTTTTGCTGCCGGTTTCTTTTTATCGTAATTCAAAGTTTCTTTCCTGACTTTCATAGGAACATCTTTGTCTTTAGCTTCCTGATCTTTTCCTTGCTGAATTAGTTTGTCATTTTCTTCATTTTCTTCAGCAGTAAAAATATCATCTTTCGATTTTATTCTTTCATCACCACGCCAGACTAAACCTCTTAATTTTCGTGCATTTTCAGGTAAATCGGCTTCCGGATAAATGTCACCATCTACTTTATTATAAAATGTGATCGTTTCAACCGCATTATTCTCTAAAATAAGATTGATTTTACTGCTGACATTTTTATTAATTCCGATGAGTTCATTGGCGTCATTTCGCATATAATAAATCACTTCGGTATTTTTGATAACATCGACATCGTGAAGTTTACCATCCCTGAATTTTCCAAATAAATTGAGTCCTTTTACCTGATTAAACCCGGTTCCGAGCGTATCCCGCGAGACCAGAAAAGTATTATTGAGCACTTTTAAGGAATCTAGTTTTTTGGTAGTATTATCGCCAATTAAATGCATGACATCTCCGGTAATCTGATTGTCTCCATTCCATAAAATAGGATTTCCAATCAATTTTGTCAAGGCTGTTTTGGAGTTTGAATGTATAGAATCACATTTTCCACTCATATCAACTTTAAAAAAACGAACATTGTTATATGCTCTTAAAATTCGTTCGCCTTCTTTTCCGGTAACCATAAGTTTTTTTCCATGAATATAAACCGAGTCGTTCTCAACAAAGTTAATAGCTACCGCTCTTTTAGTAACAAACATTGAATCTTTCAATTTATAAACTTCAGCATAATGCCCTTTAACAATTCCACGATTGATAGAATCTGTGATTTTTACATTTCGTGTGGCTGAGGCAAATTCGGTATTTCGGTTGTAATACAAACTATCGCCTTCTATAAGCCGGTCATCGTATTTTATATAGGATTTTCTTAGAAAATGTGCGAGGTTTTTCTTGGTGTCATAAAAACCTTTTTCGGTATAAATATAATTGGCTTTACTGGTAATTGTTGATGGACCAAGTAGATATGTATGTCCTGAATTACTGTAATAGTCTAAGTGATTTGACTTTACAACATATTTAGGATTTGTCAGTGTTACTTCGGTTAAAAACTGAAACTTTTTTTCAGCAACATAATATCTTCCCGATTTACTCACCAGAGTGTTATCCTTGTTAACAATTGTACCTTTTGTATTGTAAAAAACCTCCTGAACATTTCGATCAAAATTAATGGTATCAGTGGCTAAAGTTGCATCAGGAGAAGTCATAACGGCATTTCCCGTCGCAAATGCTTTTTTTAAATTCCCATTATATTCGGCATATTTACTATTTAAAAATAAAGTGTCACCTTGTACCAATTGTACATTACCAAAAGCTTTAAGGTAATTTTCTTTCTGAAAAAAATAGGCTTTATTGCAGGTTAGTACAACACCGTCATGATTTACTTTTACATTTCCTGTAAGTAAAAGTGCATCTGGCATTAATTCTTGATTAACATCAGAATAATCAGCATTTTCTACAATAATTTTTTTAGGTGTCTGCGCAAAAATGCTTTGAACACTTAAAAGAAACAAACAATAAGATATGAAAAAGAGAGATTTCTTCAATTGATTAAATTTTTGTCAAATTTATGAAAAAGGATACAACCTTCATGGATATTAGGATTAATTTATATTTTTTAGGTTCAAAGCTTCAGAGGGCCAAAGGTTCAAAGGTTTCTTTAAGTATTGCACTCTGTACGTTTGAACTTTTGCTCCTCTGAAGCTTTTAATTGTCAACAAAATAAGGTACTCTCACGTTGTAGTAGATCATTGTTAATCCATTTTTAGAGAAATTGAATTGAATTTGATTTGAATTTTAAAAATTAGATTAAATTTAGAAAATGGTTTTGAAGGAATAATTTAATTATAAAGCCTCAAAAAAAGATTAGATTATAAAAAAGAATATGATAAATAAACGATTTATAGTTGCAGGAATGGCTGTAACGGTGCTATTTTCAGCATGTAAAACAAAAGATCTAAAAATGAATACGTCTAAAGAAGAAATGGCTACAGAAAAGAAAATTGTAGTGTACCAGGTTTTTACACGCTTGTTTGGAAATAAAAATACGACCAATAAATTTTGGGGAACTATTGAAGAAAATGGAGTTGGAAAGTTTAATGATTTTACGGATACTGCTCTTCATGAAATTAAAGATTTAGGTGTAACCTATATTTGGTATACCGGCGTTCCGCACCATGCATTAGTTCGTGATTATACAGCGTACGGAATTTCAAATGATGATCCAGAAGTAGTAAAAGGTCGTGCCGGATCGCCTTATGCAGTTAAAGATTATTACAATGTAAACCCTGATTTGGCGGTAAATCCTGCAAATCGATTACAGGAATTTGAAGCCTTAATTTCTCGTACGCATAAAGCTGGATTGAAGTTAATAATTGATATTGTGCCCAATCATATTGCCCGTAAGTACGAAGGGAAAAGCAATCCGGAAGGGGTGAGCGATTTTGGTGCTAATGATGATGTAAATGTAGAATACAAAAGAGATAATAATTTCTACTACATACCCAAAGAACATTTTGAAATACCAGACGGTGATATTCCATTAAATGGAGAGAAAAATCCTCTTGTTGATGGTGTGTTTGATGAAAATCCTGCTAAATGGACGGGAAATGGTTCCAGAAAAGTAAAACCTGACCAAAATGACTGGTACGAAACAGTAAAGGTAAATTACGGAATTCGCCCTGATGGTTCAAAAGATTTTCCTGAACTTCCAGTAGGATTTGATCAAAAGAATTATCAGGAACATTTTGCTTTTTGGCAGGATAAAGATGTACCTGATTCCTGGAAAAAATTTAAATCTATTGCTTTGTACTGGACAGCAAAAGGCGTTGATGGTTTTCGTTATGACATGGCTGAAATGGTTCCATACGAATTCTGGAGTTATATGAATTCGGCTATTAAGATGAAAAACCCAAATGCTTTTTTGTTAGCAGAAGTTTACAATCCAAATGAATATCGCAATTACATTCGTTTAGGAAAGATGGATTATTTGTATGATAAAGTGGAAACTTATGATAAGTTGAAAGATATTATAAAAGGGAAATCTTCACCAGACGGATTATCGGATATTCAGAAAGGGATGTCAGACATTGAACATCATATGCTTCATTTTTTAGATAATCATGATGAACAACGTTTGGCAAGCCCTGAATTTGCGGGAACACCAGAACGAGGAAAGCCATTGATGGTCGTTTCAACAACGATAAGTACATCGCCAACAATGGTTTATTTTGGACAGGAAGTAGGAGAGGCCGGAAATGAAAATGCAGGTTTCGGAACGCATTCCAGAACTTCTATTTTCGATTATATCGGAGTGCCAAATCATCAAAGATGGATGAATGAAGGGAAATTTGATGGAGGACAACTTTCAGATTCAGAGAAAAATTTACGTGATTTTTACAAGCGATTATTGAATTTTTCAATTAATAGTTCGGCTTTGATGGGAAGTTTTCAGGAAATTCAGTCAGTAAATCGCCAGAATAATCCAGGTTATGACGAATCTATTTATTCTTATACACGTTGGTCCGAAAAACAAAAACTAATTGTGGTGGTGAATTTCTCTTCTGAAAAAACAAGTGAATTTGAATTAAAAGTTCCTTCTGATGTTATTTCAAAATGGAACTTAAAAGATGGAGAATACCAATTAGAAGATCAGTTGTATCAAAAGAATGCAGTGCAGTTAAAAGTGAATAATGGAGAAGGAATTGCAAAAGTAAAAATTGCACCTTCAGAATCGTTTATTTATGAATTGAAATAAGATATTTAGTCAAAAAGCATAAAAAAAAGCTGATACTTAATTTGTATCAGCTTTTTTACTTTTATACTTTTTTGACTTTCTTCAAAGCCTCTTTATAATTTTCATTTACTTTTTCCCAATTAATATGTTTGTAAAAAGCATCGATATAGGTTCCTTTTCTGTTTTGGTAATCTAAATAATAGGCATGCTCCCATAAATCAATTCCCATTATTGGAGTTCCGGGAATCAAGGCATTTTTCATTAATGGATTATCCTGATCTCCTGTAAGTGTTACCTGGAGTTTTCCATACCTGTCAACGACCAGCCAAACCCATCCTGAACCAAATTGTTTGGTAGCCATAGCTTTAAATTGGTTCGTTAAGTTATTAAAAGAACCAAATTCTTTATTTATAGAACCAGCTAAAGTGTCTTTAGGAGTTTGTTCTTTTGGTGTTAAAAGATTAAAATACATGGTATGATTGTAATATCCTCCTGCATTTTGACGAAGCTTAGCATTGCTAAGATCCATTTTTTTGAGAATATCTTCAATAGGCATGTTTTCAAATTCTGTAGAAACAATTTCTTTATTTAAGTTATTGGTGTACGTTAAATAATGTTTCGAATAATGTGTTTCTAAAGTTAGCGAGCGAATATCAGGAGCTAGTCCATCATAAGCAAAAGTCAATTTTGTAAGTTCAAACGAACCGGGATCAGCTTTTACTTCTTCAGGTGTACCAATTGTTATTTTTTCTTCTTTTGTTGGTAGAGGAACTTCAACAACTTCGGTTAATTTATTGCTGTCATTACAAGAAAATAATACGAAAAATGAAGCTAAAATGCCAAAGCGAATAAAATTTTTCTTCATAATGTAATTTATTTTGATGTTAGAGAATTTATGATTTCGATATAACTTTCTTTTGCTTCGTCAATTGATATATGACTAATCTGCATCCATGCATTTGTTTTGAACGCATCCCGTAAATCAAAATTTTCAGACTGATTATATACAGCTGTTCCAAAAGTTGCCTGCTTGTAGTATGCATAAAGTCTTAGCTGCACATCTTGTGGCAGTGAGGCTTGTGTCATTTTTAAAGCATTTTCTACAGCCTCTGAAAAACGAGTATCTAAATCTTTTTCAGTCATTTAAGCTTTTGTAGCAATGATAGTTTTTCCACCAATTGCTTTTTGATTCAATTCTACATTAATTTGTGTACCTAAAGGTAAAAATAAATCTACTCTCGAACCAAATTTTATGAAACCTGCATCAGTTCCCTGAACAACCTGCATTCCTTCTTGTGCATAGTTTACAATTCTGCGCGCTAAAGCACCAGCAATTTGTCTGTATAATATTTGGCCAAAGGTTTCGTTTTCAATAACAACAGTAGTTCTTTCGTTTTCTTCACTTGCTTTTGGATGCCATGCTACCAAGAACTTACCCGGATGATATTTACTGAATTTGATAATTCCGTCCATAGCATAGCGCGTAACATGCACATTTATTGGTGACATAAAAATAGAAACCTGTAAACGTTTGTCTTTAAAAAACTCACCTTCATAAACTTCTTCAATAACCACAACTTTTCCGTCAACAGGAGCCAGAATGTGATCACTGTTTCTGATTGCGATTCTTTTTGGATTTCTGAAAAATTGCAGAATAATAATCAAAACTACTATTCCGGCAACTTGTACCAGAATTCGTAACCAACTAATATCAATGAATTTGTCAGCAATTAAAAGTACTGCAACAGCAAAAACAGTACCTAATAAAATGGATGGGCCTCCTTCTTTATGAAACATAATATAAAATTTGATAAAATAAAAATATAATTGGTGCTACAAATATAACACTATCTAATCGATCTAGAATGCCTCCATGACCGGGCATTATGGAACCGCTGTCTTTTACGCCGGCAATTCTTTTAAATTTTGATTCTATCAAATCTCCAACGGTGCCAAAAATACTCACTATTAAAGCGATTATGGTCCAGATCAAAATAGATTTACTGCTAAACTCAGGTTTTGGCTGAATATATAATTTCGAAATTAAAAATCCTGCGAAAGCTGCAAATACAACACCACCAATAAAACCTTCGATAGTTTTTTTAGGAGAAACGCGTTCAAATAATTTATGTTTTCCCATCGATTTTCCAACCAGATAAGCAAATGTATCATTGGTCCAGATTAAGATGAATAAACCAAGAATGATTTTTGGATTATAGTCATTGGTACCAAAAGAAATTTTAACAATAAATATAAATGGTAATACAATGTATCCTAATAAATACAAATATTTTGAAGATGTACTGACGCTTTGAATATTGTCATAAAACAAAAACAAAATGCATTTTATAGAGATAACTAATGTTACAGCCAGCAATACAAGGTCTAATTGCTGGATATTCGTATTTAAAACTAAGGCTGAATCGAATGTAGTATTTAAAAACAAAGTAGTCTCTTTGTTATAATGACTGATTAACAGAATTGTACTGTATAACAGAATTCCAAAAAGAATAGAAAAGACTTTGCTAAGATTAACTAAATTGCAAAATTCGTAAATTGTAATTATTAAGAAAAGACCAAAAAGGATAATAAAGCTTTCGGTAGAAAACAGAATTGCAGTTAATAATAAAGCGATATAAACAGCACCAGAAATGGTTCTCTTGAGTGTTTCGTTCATCTTAAAGGTCTTCTAAAAGCAGTAAATAAAGATTTTTTGCAACGCTTCCGTATTGTGTAAAATCTTCCTCTTTTGCTTTTTCGAAATATTTTATTGTAGTAATATTGGTAGGGTAGTCTCTTTCGTATTTTCGTTTAATAGCGCTCAATCCATCACTTTTCATAGGTAGGATCTGGCTGGTCGTTGCTATAATAACGATATTTGCAGGCAACTCATTTGGTTTGTCCTGTCTGATCTGTTTTGATGAAAATAAAATAGAACCTTCATCGGCTATTAGGTTTTCGCAAGAAGCAAGTAAAAACTTAGGAGTTCTTGGTGAAACGTAAATAAGTTTGTTTTCTTCTAATAAATGAAAAAGTCCTGGCTCATAGCATAAAACTTCATTTTCGAACCAATCATTTTCTTCTAAAATGTTTTCAAATTGTTCCGCAACTTCCTGTTTGTTTTCACAATACAAAAATTTACCACCATTTTTCTTGAAATTGAAAATGAATTGCTCGTCAATAGATAAATGACTGTTCGGAATTGGATTTCCTCCTCCATATTCGCTTTCATGTTCTTCGTCAGATGCGGCGTCGCTAGAACCAAATATTTTTTTGAAAAAATTCATTTTATATGAAATACTTTACATGTTAATTGAAAACGTTCAAAGATAAAAAAATCTTAATTCAAAAGGCTATTTTGAATTAAGATTTTAAAAAATATTACATATTTCTGAATAATTTACGAAACCACTTCTTCCAGATTTTTGTCAAAAGTACGTTTTCCGAAAATTGTTTCTAAGTCATCTTTAAAAATAACTTCTTTTTCTATTAGTATATCAGCAAGCTGATTTAACTTGTCTTTGTTCTCTTCTAAGATTTGAATTGCTCTTTGGTATTGACCTTCAATTAATTCTGAAATTTCTTTGTCAATAACCTTAGCAGTTTCATCAGAATACGGTTTAGAGAAGTTGTATTCGCTTTGTCCGCTTGAATCATAATAAGTCACGTTTCCGATTTTTTCATTCAAACCGTAAATCGTTACCATAGCACGAGCCTGACGTGTAACTTTTTCTAAATCGCTTAGTGCGCCAGTCGAAATTCTGTCAAAAGTTACTTTTTCAGCAGCTCTTCCACCCATAGTAGCACACATTTCGTCTAACATTTGATCTGTTCTAACGATTTGTCTTTCTTCTGGTAAGTACCATGCAGCTCCTAAACTTTGTCCACGAGGAACAATTGTTACCTTAATAAGTGGCGCAGCATGCTCTAACATCCAGCTTACAGTTGCGTGACCCGCTTCGTGAATTGCAATAGCTCTTTTCTCTTCCGGAGTTATGATTTTGTTTTTCTTTTCAAGACCACCAATGATTCTGTCAACGGCATCAAGGAAATCTTGTCTGTCAACTGCAGTTTTATTGTTACGTGCAGCAATTAAGGCAGCTTCGTTACAAACGTTTGCAATATCAGCACCAGAGAATCCTGGAGTTTGTTTTGCTAAGAAATCTAAATCAAGACCTTCGATTTTCTTGATAGGCGCTAAGTGAACTTTAAAGATTTCAGCTCTCTCACGAATGTCCGGTAAGTCAACAAAAATTTGTCTGTCAAAACGCCCTGCACGCATTAAAGCTTTGTCAAGAACATCAGCTCTGTTAGTTGCAGCTAAAACGATTACGTTAGAGTTTGTACCAAAACCATCCATTTCTGTCAATAATTGGTTCAGAGTGTTTTCTCTTTCGTCGTTTCCACCTGACATATTGCTTTTTCCTCTTGCTCTACCAACGGCATCAATCTCATCGATGAAAATGATAGCAGGAGATTTTTCTTTAGCTTGTTTGAATAAGTCACGAACACGTGATGCACCAACTCCAACAAACATTTCTACGAAATCAGAACCTGATAAAGAGAAGAAAGGTACTTGCGCTTCACCGGCAACGGCTTTCGCTAATAAAGTTTTACCAGTTCCCGGAGGTCCTACGAGTAAAGCTCCTTTTGGAATTTTACCTCCCAAATTAGTGTATTTTTCAGGGTTTTTTAAGAACTCTACAATTTCTTGTATTTCTTCTTTAGCACCTTCTAAACCAGCAACATCTTTAAATGTTGTTTTGATATCTGTTTTCTCATCAAATAATTTAGCTTTTGATTTTCCGATATTGAAAATTTGTCCGCCACCGCCACCAGCGCCGCCTGACATTTTACGCATAATGAAAATCCATACACCAATAATGATGATGATCGGAAGCAAACTAATTAAAATATCGCTCCAATTATTTTTTTGTAAAAAATTAAAATCTTTCAGTTTTCCTTCACCAACAGCTTTTTCAAGTTTAGTCTGAAAAATCTGGTCGTTACCAATCTCTAAAGTATAGTGAGGACCTTTGTTTGGTCTTTCAAAAATATCTTTAGCAACTTTTTTATTCGCTGCATCTTTAAGAGCAGCAGCAGTTAAATAAACTTCAGCTTCAGCTTTATTATAAACGATCACTTTTTCAATTTGACCTTTTTCTAATAATGTATTAAATTTAGAAGAAGTTAATTGAGCAGGTTCGCTTAAGTTAGATCCTCCGGTTGCAAAACTTATAAATAAAAAAACTAAAAGTATTGCAGTGTATATTAACCAAGGACTTATTTTAAATTTACTCGGATTTGGATTATTATCTTTAGCCATTAGAAAAAATTTTCTTTAGTATTTGTTTTCGATTGTAGTTATTTTGGCGTCACCCCAAAGGCTTTCGATATTATAGTATTCACGTATGTGTTTTTGGAAAACATGTACCACGATGTGCACATAATCCATAAGAACCCATTCCGCGTTATCGGTTCCTTCTACGTGCCACGGTTTATCTTTTAAATCTTTAGATACTGTTTTTTGGATTGAGTTTACAATGGCGTTAACTTGAGTGTTAGAGCTTCCGTTGCAAATGACAAAATAGTCACAAACAGCCGTGTCTATTTCTCTTAAGTCAAGAATATCAATATCATTTCCTTTTACTTCTTCAATACCCTTTATTATGTTCGCCAGTAGAACATCATTATTAATAGTCTTTTTCGCCATGAATTATTTTATATGAATTTGTAAAGTTACCAAAATTTGTGATTATTTTTGAACCTTAACAAAATATTAAATTAAGTTATTTAAATTACTTGAATGAAACTAATCAAACTCGATGCCATAGATTCGACAAACGACTTTCTTAAGGCATTATCAAGCCAGGATGAACTTGATAATTTTACTGTGGTAACAGCTGAAAATCAGACAAAAGGCAAAGGGCAAATGGGAGCAAAGTGGGAATCAGAATCAGGTAAAAACTTAATTATGAGTGCCTTGGTAAAGGATTTTCTTTATAATAATGAACAGGTTTTTAATTTGAGTTTAATCGTTTCCTTGTCAGTTATTGAGGCTTTAAAATCATTAAATATTCCTGATTTAAGTATAAAATGGCCAAACGACATTATGTCATACAATAAAAAGATTGGTGGCATATTAATCGAAAACACCATCAAAAGTGATGGCAGGATCGTGTCAGTAGTTGGATTAGGACTGAATGTAAATCAAACAAATTTTGAAGAGTTGCCAAATGCTTCTTCTTTGGCAGTCATTTCAGGACATGATTTTAATAAAGAATTACTACCAGCTTTAATTATTGAAAAAGTACAGCAGAAAATTGAATCCTGGGAATTCAATTCGGCTATTTTGTGGAATGAGTATTTTAATACGCTATTCCGAAAAGGCGTTCCAATGCCTTTTAAAAGCCTTAATCCTGAGGCATCCGGACAAAACTTTATGGGAATAATACAAGGTGTTTCTTCAATCGGAAAAATACAAATTATGCTTGAAGACGATTCTGTTGCAGAATTTGATATTAAAGAAGTTCAAATGCTTTACTGAGAGGTTCAAAGGTGCAGAGTTACAAAGGTTCAGAGGTTTTAAAAACTTTGTGCCTTAGGGACTTCGTGGCAATTTACACTTTTACTAATTTTTGTTTTGGAGTAATTTTTCTATTCCAATAAATGATATAAATTGTTCCTAAAACAGAAGGAAGCATCCATGAAATTAAATTTCCAATTCCCATTCCGGCAACGATAAAAGCCGTAATTGACGCGATTAATGCCCCAACCATTTTTCCGATATGCTTAATTAGCCATTTTTTCTTGAATTCTGGAGGATTCTTGTAAAAAATAAAATCTTTAATGGTCATAAAGAAACCAAATCCTCCAAAGAAAGTAAACAAAATACCGTTTTCTATTCCGTTAAGCTGGCAATAGAAGCCTATGCAAATCATTATTACAGAAAAGAAAAGCATACTTCCTGAGATTAATTATCTAAAAAACCGGCTTGCAATTTATATTTGAAAGAAGAAGTTCTGTTTCCGGAAATCACCAGATAGATAGTAAACAATCCAATTAGGAATAAAAATATATTTTGGTGATTGGACATCAAGCAAATTGGCAGAGAAATCAAGCAGTTGGTCAACATTCCTATGGAAAATAATTTTCCCATTTTTTTATGCAGTGAACTTCCTTTTTTTACAAGAATGCTTCCAATTCCGGCCATTAAACCTATCCCTCCGAAAAATGCGTGAATGTAAATTAAAATTTTAATCGTTGTTTCCATTTTGGTTTGTATTAGTTTATGGATCAAACTTCGATTAATAATTTAGTGTAGAATAATTTTTGATTCTGAACTGTTGTTTTTTGAAGATGAGTTGTTTTTTTTTTTGAAGATTCTAAGGTTCTAAGAGGCTAAGATTCTAAGTTTTTTTGTCTCATTTTTTATTTAATCTCCAAAATTAGCGTGCTAAAAGAATCATTATAATCTGTGAAATCTGTGGCAATAAAAAAAGCCCGATCGTAAAATCAGGCTTTCATTTATAATTCACAATTAACCATTATTAAAGTTTAGTCATATTGTTAGCTAAAGTTTCAATGAATTTGCTAATTGGTCCCTTGATCATCATTGCCATCATGGCATTGAATTCGCCCTCAAAGAAAAGCTGTACTTCACTTGATGAATCTGAAACGCTATCGATATTGGAAACCAAAGTAAAAGGAAGTTTATCACTTGCAGCTCCCAAAACAATTTTGTTCGGTGCTGTTTTTTCCTTCATTTTTAGTTTTATTTCCGGCATACCTTTCAATCCAAAAATAAAAGCATCTTCGCCAATCACTTCAAATTTAGCGATATTATCAGGCATTAATTTTTCAAAATTCTTAACATCAGTCAATTGATCAAATAGATCTTGTGCTGATTTCTGAACAGTAACTTTTGGACTTTCTAAGTTCATATTTTATTTTTATTTAAATAACGTTGTATTTTTTAACCGCAAAGTGCGCAA
>NZ_MUGV01000019.1:0-182223 GCF_002217275.1 Flavobacterium frigidimaris | reverse complement strand
ACATAGCGACCCAATTTAGGATAGATAAGTCGGATGTAGTCAGACATATATACAAGTTAGTGGCAAGTTAACCGTAGAAAACAAAAAAACACTATGGAAAAGATACTATTTATTACAATATTACTTTTGAAAATTAATGCTTTTGCGCAAACCAAAACTGAAAAAGACACGATTTTAAATGTCATATATAAAAATGAAATTGAGAATGAAACTAAACCTAAACCTCTATTTTTTTTAAATAACAAAATTACAACAGAAGGAATTCTAAAAACAATTAATCCAAATTCCATCGCAAATATAAAAGTTGAAAAAGAAGAAGTTGAAATCGATAATAAAAAATATTATGGTAAAATATTTATTGAAACTAAAAGTAACAATAAACCAAAATTAATTTCTCTAAATAATTTGAAATTAAAATACACTAACATAAAAGAAAACTCGACAATTTTTCTAATTGATAATGAAGTTATAAATGCGGATTATGAAAAGTTTTTAATTGATCAGAATTATATCTTAAAAATTGAAGTTGAAAAAATTGACAATAAAGCAGAAAATTTAAACCTAAATATTATCAAATTGTTGACTAAATCTGAAGAGAATATAAGAAAATCAAAAGAAATTCGAATTCGTGGAGAAAATGAATTCACTATAAATAAATAACCAGCCACTAACAGCCGTTTGGCGAGATTGGGGTTTTAGGTTGAATTTAAAGATGGGTTTGTATTTGAGAAATTTGTGTTTAACCGAAAAATCCCGCATCTTTAGTCCCCAACCTCGCCAAGCGCCAGAACGTTAGCAGTTATGGTAGAAGAATCGTGAATAAATAAAAATTAGAACAAAATGAGAGATTCAGAAATAATAGAATATATTAAAACACATAACTTAATCGGTCTAAAAGCAGGTGAATTTCGAACAACTTTTTTGGAAATATGGATGGTAGTAGTTAATGACCGAATCTTTGCCCGTTCATGGGGTTTTGCCGAAAAAAGTTGGTACAATACTTTTTTATCTGATAGCAATGGACAACTTAAATGTGGAGAAACTGTTTTTAATATAAAAGCCGTGATACCAGATGATTTAATTAAAATTTCTGAACAAATCAATAATGCATATTTAGAGAAATATGACAGTGGAAGTAATTCTAAATATGCTCACGGGATAATCAAACAAAAGCATATTGAAAAAACAATGGAATTTATTATTACTGAATAAATAAAACCACACCCGCTAACAGCCACTCCTGGTTGCCAAGCAGACCAATTTAGAATTCCCTGCGCGCCGGATTATCCTTTTCGGGCTCTATAGTCTCAAAGGGTGCGCTTTGATCCTCATTATTCTTGTGAGTATCAAAATCAGTTTGAGACCCCTTTAAAGGGTCATTCTCTATTAGGTCCTTTTCTATGTCCTTCACCGTTATGTCTTTGGGGCCGCTTTGGGGTTCCTTTTAAGGGTTCTGCGGGTCATAGGGGCTGGGTGTTTTTGGCTTGCGGTTTTTGGGGCTTTGATTTGGCTTTGGGAATTACGGTGGTCCTTGTGGTAATTTTTGCTTGTATGGGAAGTTGTCGTTTTATTTTTTGGATTAGATTATTGCTGTGGTTTTTTTAAAGGGTGACCGGGGCAGGTTGGCGGTACTTGTCGTGCTTGTCCGGGTAGTAGGAATTGTTAGCGCAATCTAATCGGGATGATCAGCATCGTCAATTGTATTTAATATTTTTTAGGTTTAATATTTTTTTTTGGAGCTTTTTCCCGCTATCCGTTGCAATCTTTTGTGCCGAACACCGGCACAAAAGGATTTCCACTGCTATCGGGGCTAAGGATGTATCGCACAATGCTCTGTTATTACAGCGGGTTTGTGACTAATTAAGCTCTACATTGGATTATCTACCTGAGATAGTAACAGGCGAAGCACCGGAGCCTTAGCGAATAGTCGAAGTAAATTATCCCAAATTACAAATTAAACTTTCTATAAAGCCAATTTTGTAGCTGTTACCAGCAGAGTTTTTTTAGTCTTTAATGATAGATTCTAATTTAAAAGTCTTTTGTCCAATATCTTTGAAAATTGTTTTTATTTGAACTGTGAAGAAATTATTTAATGATTCCCAACTGCTAACATTTATGCCATAATTTCCATTTTTATCAATATTATTTACAATGCATAAATTTCCAATTTTTAATACATTGTCACGGAATTTCAAAAAGTCTTTTCTCCAAATAATGAGATTATAACTGCCAATTAAAAAAGGTTTTATTTCAGGATGGAGAGCCCACATTTTTTCTTGCTCTTCCAATGAATATTTAAAATAATTAGCTTTTGAAGTTCCACAACCCCAAAAAGATTCTCTTCTTATTTCTATTTCATCGGGGCATTTTGAATTACTATAAGTTAAAGCTATAAATGTATAATTTTGAGGACTTTTCTTATTAGTCTCTGTACACATTATAACTTTATAATTTCCATCAACAGTTTTAAAAGTTAATAAATCACCTTGCTCGATGCTTTTAATTTTTTCCATCTGATTATCTAAAACAATTCATTTTTAGGTTTACAATTATTTTTTAGGAACTCTTCTCGTTATCCGTTCCAATCTTTTGTGCCGGGGTTCGGCACAAAAGAATTTCCACTGCTATCGGGGCTAGGGCTTTAGCTCCCATACCATAATGACATTATTCAGTAGGGGTGTATTTCTCTTAAAAAAAACTGTTCAAAACATTCATTACTTGTACATACTTGTTTCCTAGTAATTTAAAGTCGAGCCCCAGCTGTCTGCCGAGATTAATTGCAATCTCTTTAGGCATGCCAAATAAAGCTCTGCTTAACAGGACCTGGGCATGCTGATCCTGCTGTTCGGGTTTGAGCAACGGCATGATATATAAATCCTTAAGGAAACGGCTCAGCATAACAACAATATCTGGATTTTGATGAACGTTGTACTGCAAGTTCTGAAGGCAGAGATTATAATAGTTTTTACCCCCGGCTAAATATTGGTAAAATTCAGTTTTAAGCGTATCGATAATTATATTGATGCCAATATAATTTGACTTTAAAAGAAAGCTGTAAAAGTCGTTGCCGCATTTCTCAGGATAAAACCTATTTAAATAGCTCTCAGGACTGATAATGTTTCCTATGGTGCTTCTGGTTGCCAGATACAGTGTTGAATCACTGCTGATAAGAAGAGAGTCTTCCCGGTCCGCAATACACATGCTTTCCACTAGAATTTCCATCATGCCTTCCATACCTTCTTTCGGGCCAAGTTTACGAACGATATTTAATTTTTCGGCAACCAGATCAATTTTGCAGTTATCTTCTATCCACTTTAAAATATCCTTTAGGAATAAAATTCTTTTTTGATTAAAATCTTCTGGTGTATCAAATTTTGTTACCGACTGAGGGGTTATCTGTAAAGTCATCGGAGAAGGTGCAGAATTTGCCAGTTCAAAAATTTCCACCTCTATCTTGTCTTTTACAAGAAATGAAACGGTAAATCTGTGCTTGAATTCAAATCCGAGCTCTTTTTGCAAAGAATAAAACAGCATCAGCGCACTGAAATCAAGGGCAAAGTCCAGTGAGTGGTGCTTTTCCGGAATTGGTCTTGAGAGAAGCAATGGAATGGTTGTAAACTTAAAGGCTGGATTTCCGGTAAGATGCATATACGCATCAATGTAGTTTTCACCAAAAACCATTCTGGAAATTTCTGAAAAACCGAGTCGATAATTAAAATAATCTTCCAAAGACCGGTCTTTAAATTCTTTATCTTTTAGTCCTAGAGGACCGAAATGGGATTTGAAGAATTCGATTAAATCCTCGGGATTTTCTGGTGTCGGCAATGATTCAAAACCCAGCTCGTTGACAGGATTTGCCGCCTCATCCTGTATGGTGCGGAATAGGTGCCACGCATCATTTAAGATTTCGCGGATGTATATGGTGGTAATCTTGTGGGAAACACCGGTTGAAGTTGTAAAAGTTTCTCCGCACTTACGTCCTAAGAATTCTTTCTGCAGGCCGCTTTCTTTTTCAATTTTTATATATTCTTTCTTTTCTCCTACATAATAAGTTACCCAGCTGCCAAGCTCAACGGTCTGATAGCTTTTAAAATATTTGTGTTCTTTCAGTAATATCTGGCTTGCAAAGTAACTCCTTCGGGCTTCAGTATTTAAAGTGTTGCAGGCAAGTTTAAACAGCAGTGAAAACCCTCGGTCCGTATCGGCTTCAGTCCTGATTAAAATCATGCTGATGGCCACTCCAAATGCTTCGTTATCAATCTTCCAGTCTATCTTGCCTGAGACTTCTTTAATTTTGGTAATGTTTCGGCGTCTCTCCAGAATGTGCAGATAGGAGAGTATATACTGCTCGTTTGCAGGAAAGTTTTCATAGAGATACTGGTCGATTTTTTCGATTTCGTCAAAATCATTAATTGCGTTGTATAAATTGTGTTCATACTCAAGGAGCTGCCGGTCAGGTAAATAGGTATTTTCTCTCCAAAACTTCAGCAGTTCAAGCAGTTCTACGTAAAATCCTCTTTCCTGATCATTTCGGTCGCAGAGCTGTTCGTGAAGGAGTATTATATAAAAACGGAGTGTTTCGCTAATCTTCTTTTTATCCAGAAATGTTCTTAAATATTCGATTGCTTCCTTTCTTTTTCCGATCGAATTAAAGCTTTCGGCAATAAGGGTTTTCCATTTGATGTCAAATTCTGTAAATTCCTGTAATGCAGAAAGCTTCCCGAAGATTTCCTCACGATTAAAATTCTTAAGGAATCTCGTGGTGATTATGATCTCCAGTAAGGATTTAAGTTGCTCGTTTTTGAATTCTTTCTCCTTAATTCTGGCCAGCTGCAATTCCAATATATTTTCTTCCAGTTTTTTATATAATATGCTTAGAAATGCGTTAATGATGTTAAGCCCATTTCTTTCCTCTATAACTTCAAGTGAATTCAGATAATCGGCAAATATATCTATTACTTCAGCGCTTCTTCCGTTAAGATGGAACAGTGCGCCTTTAAAAAGGTAGATTTCGCTGTAGAGCTCCCCGCCGTTGGCTTCATACTGCAGCACACAGTCCAACGAATACTGATATTCTTTTTGATGATTGAGCACCTGGCAGAAACAGAAGGTATAGAACCACAAATCTTTATGTATTCTGGGATACAATGATTTTAAAATGTCAGGCTGCCGCTCATCGTTGCTGCGCAGATAACGGAGGTAGGAAAGAAAAAACTGCTGATGCACAATCAGTTCGCCCATTTCAGTATTCTGCAGCGTTGCCACATACGTGCCCAAAATCTGTATCGCGTCGTCGATCGTTAAGCTGTTGTTGTAGATGAAATCATCTCCGCAAATGTACTTTTGGGAGTACTCGTTTAGGAATTTATTGATGGCAAGATCAATGGTTATGCGCCATGCTTCAAGGGAAACAAAAGTTAATTTACTATATTTTGAAAAATCTATTTTCAAGCTGAGGCCGTAGTCGGACAAATCTTCAAAAAAAAGCAGCTGCCCGGTCACAACAATGTGCTGCACTAATCCTAATTGGAAATTATACTGGGAGAGGACGGCAGCGGGGATAGAGGGAATAAAGACTTTAAGGTCAGCGGCAGTTAATGCTTTTACGTACCAGGCAGAGAGATTGTACGGTTCAATTTTTAATATTTCCTCTGCAAAAGCCGCTGCTTTCTCTTTTTCCTCCAAGTTGAGATATTCCACGCATGCCCGCTCCCTGATTTCTGGATCGGTATTGCATAATTGATACGCGGTTATAAAGTCCATGGCCGCCACATCCGGCGTCAGGTCAGGAAGTTCCCTTTTGCAGGTTCCTTTCAGGTAGCATATCTTACTTAAAATTTTATTTTTATGCGGATGCTCGTTCTCATGAACCCTTTTTTCCAGATCCAGAAGAATATCAAAGGCTGTTTTAACTTTGAACTGGCCAAGTAATGATTCGATTGTTTTTAACTGTCCCTTGTATTCGGACAGCAGATCGCCAAGACCGATAAAAATATTATTCACTTGGTTCCCAATATGGATAGGCCCTCCCTGGGAATCTATCTGTCCAAAGTTTGCATTATTTATTTCCATAACTGTCCCCTAGGTGGATACTCCCGCCGCCACTGTTAAGTGTGCCAGTATTGATGTTTTTGCTGTTTGTAAAATTGGCAGTTGAGTTAAAGACCTTCTGATAAATTTCCTTGAGATAGGTTTCCGAATCCGGGTTATCCTCAAGGTCTCTTTCAATGACAGCCTTCACTGCATTGAGGCGCGCCTGGCTTTCTGGTTTTTGCTGCAGTTTGATAAGTTCAGTTGCAGTGTTTTTGTCCTTTTTAAAAAGTCCTTTTAACCAGTTTACTGCGTTTTTAGAAACTTCTTCTCCTGTAGTTTCGAATACTTTTTCCAGTCCTTTTACGGCAAGCTGTCTGGTCAGCAGAGCTACTGCTGCGGTGGTGATCGGTTCCATAGTGTAGGCTTCAAAAAATTAATAAATAATATATAATTGGATGTATTTATTCCTCTCCGTGAATGAAATATTTTATTATCTTTTCTGTTATTTCAACATTTGTTTCATGGCTGAGTCCTTTTTCTTGACAATATTCATTAAGCATTTCAAATAATGTTTCAATAAATTTTACACCCAATTCAGTTTCGTATTCGAGTTTAAATCTTCCATTTACAATCGACTTTTCAAAAAACGGCATATGAGCAAAAAAAGCTAATTTCAGAAACCCACTCGCTTTATCTAAAGCGAAAAGGTAAGGGAAACAATTTGATTTCTTAAACAACTCTACAATCCATTTTTTTACTTCTTGAATTTCAAATAGTTCCCTTGAGTCATTTTCATAATCATTAAAGCTTAAGTCAACTCTGCTTTTTAAATGCAGGATTAATTCAGGGGTATTTTGAATTCTCTCAAGAGCATCAGTTATAAAATCAAATTTCATTTCCACAATTTCTTCTTTTGGAATTGTAAATAGAATTCTATTGTTTCCTTTTTTTAAAAGTTCATTCAGTTTCCATTCATTTTCAAGTTGAGAAACGAAATCTGTAATTGGACTTACGTACTGTAATAATTTTTCTTTTGAAAGTTCACTAAATTCATTCTTTTTAGGAATAGTCATTTTCCAATTTTCTCCTGATTTATCTATCTTTGTTGCATCAAAAACTTCCCAATATGCTTTTTCCGTTTCAAGATCTAAAATGATAATAATGATTGGAATTTCGAGGTTCAAATAATAATTTAAATGCTTTTTGTTTCCACTAAAAACAAAACCAATTTCATTTTGAACACTGAAATATGATTTGCCGCTTTTTAATTGAAATGCTATTGATTTTCCAGTAATTTGTCCTATTTGAGTAATGACATCTATATAACCATCAATTCCAAAATCATTTTCTTGATGATTCTGTCTATATAGCCATCCTAATTTTGTCTCAACCAATTTTTTTAAAATGGTTGTTCCAATTTCTCCCGTTAAACTGCTTGGGTTGATTTTTGGAAACGGTGAATTTTCATCTATATCCATCTTTGATTTGGTTGAGGGTTGTCGTAATATGGTACATAACTTTCCCACGCTTTGTCCTGTGGGTAGCTTCGGAACTGATTATCTTTAACTAAAATAATATTTCTTGCGAAAGACAAAAAGTCCGTCTTGTAAAAAATTCGCAATTGCACAAAACTTGTGTTAACAGTAGCGTTTACTTTGTTTCTTCTCGCTCCTTTTCCTTTTCTTTTTCCTTTTCTTTAGCTTCATCTATGTCTTCTATAGATTCATCAGGATAGCTTGAAATTCTCATCAAATAACCAGGTTCGGTTTCTGTTTCTAATCTATCGAAGCAGATAAATCGAATATCAGTGGCTTTTTTAATTTTTTCACAAGCAACTACGGGATCAAGATTTCTGTTTTCAATATTGTAAAGTAAAATATTAAAACTTATAAGCATATCGTGTGAAGATAAACTTTGACGAGGCCCAACAATATATGCAATGTTTGAACAGCAATAAAATAAATCGTATGCAACCTGATTTAAACCACCACGACAGCATGAAAGCATGACGACACAATCTTCGTTCATACAGCCTGATTCACAAACTTCTATTCCAAAGTCAAGCCAGTCATATTCGATGGTTCCTGTTTCGTTAGCAAATCCAAATTCGCTTCCATGTGAGCTCAGATAAATATAATCGTATTGAATATCAGAATTCAGAATTTTTAAGACTTCTTCATTGGTTTTCGGACAATGATCATAAACCTCTAAATTATACAATTTTGATTGAATAGCAATGTTATCGCATTCGTTTGATTCATCAGTATGTCCACAAGCTCGAAGAATTAATATCTTCTTTTTCTCATCTTTCATTTGTTGATTTTTTTGTAAGGTTACTACTAACTAATTTATATTAGTCATAAAATGGTATCAATACAACTTTTTTAGTTGGCTTTGTCCAATTAGTAAGCTTGTTAAGCGAATATAAGAATAATATACTTAATCTTTTTATCTGTGACTAAATAGCTGTCACTAAGTATTTTTAGCCCTTGTCGTTCGCAATACTTCGTAGGTTCCAGAGCCATCGTTTGAAATTCATCCTCAAGCTGTCTGCTTTTCTTCCTTGATACACTTTATCCATAGTATCGCAATTGCTTCCCTTTTTACTTTTTATCAAAGACCCTGTATGCTTTTGTTTTATTTCAGGAGCAAAGGTAGTCCGTGTCCATAAGCCAAAGCAAGGCCGGGCCTTTCAGGTCTTGCCAAAAGATCTCCACCCATCCGGGTTGTATTTTTTGCCAGAGCCTTGCTTTTGCCGGACACTCACCTTTTTATGCTCATGAAACAAAACATAGCATACTGCGGCTCTTTAGACGAATAAAAAAAATGTCAGAAATGAGAATTGAAATATTGAAAAAAGCAATGATGAAACAAAACAGCGCCTGCTCTCATTGCCGAATAAAATTTCAAAAAAAAAGAAAAGTAAAAAGTAAAAAGTAAAAAAAAGTAAAAAGTAAAAATGCGGGGCGGGAAAAAAAAGTAAAAATTTTAAAAATCAGAAATCATGAACATTACAGGAAGATTGACAAAAGATGCGAAAGTAAGCACATTGTCAGACAGCAGACAGGTAGTAAATTTTTCAGTAGCCATCAACGAGAGCTACAAAAATAAAAAAGGCGACAAGGTGGAGCAGACCACATTTTTTGATTGCGCCTACTGGATAAGCCCAAGGGTTGCCGAGTGGCTGACCAAAGGCACGGTGGTGGAGCTCACTGGCATGGTGAGCGCAAGGGCGTGGAAAGGCAATGACGGGGAACCGCGTGCAGGGCTGAACTTCAATACCTCGAATATCAAACTGCACGGGGGCGGGAAGAAGCCCGAAGGTGCGCAGGCAGTGAAAGCGGGGCAGACTGCAGAGCAGGGAGAAAACAAAAAAGCCACCTTAAAAGAGCCTGTGGACGACATCCCGTTTTGAGCAGGCAGTAAAGGGTTCTAAACAATTTTATTTTTCAAACTTTTAAAATCAAATATCATGGCACATAATATCAATTACAACAGCGAGACAGGAAAGTATTCTTTTTTCAGCGTAAAGGAAAAAGCGTGGCACGGGCTCGGGCAGATAGTGGAGCAGTACCCGACAAGCGCAGAAGCCATCAGACATGCGGGGCTTGATTATGAGGTGGCTAAAAGCCCTTTATACACAAAAGCGTCGGGCATTATCCAAACTTCGGGCGGTATTGAAATGGGCAGTACCGAACTGGCAGTACCTGACTGCTTTGCCACCATCCGCACCGACAGCAATGCCGTTTTGGGCGTTGTGGGTAAGGATTACCAAATCGTGCAGAACCGTGAGGCGTTCAGCTTTTTTGATGCCATTGTAGGCGGGGGCGATGGCATACTGTACGAAACGGCAGGGGCATTAGGAAACGGGGAGCGCATCTTTATCACGGCAAAACTGCCTGATTATATCAGGGTCGGAAACGGGGATGATGTGACCGAAAAGTACATTTTCCTGACTACCTCCCACGACGGGAGCGGAAGCATCACAGCGGCTTTTACGCCCATCCGCATCGTATGCCAAAATACCCTTAACGCTTCACTCCGCTCGATGAGCAACGTGGTTCGCATCCGCCATACCTCAGGCGCTAAACAGCGTTTGGATGATGCCCATAAAGTGATGGGACTGGCTGATAAACTCAGCAGTCAGTTAGAAGGTATCTTTAATGAATGGTCTAAAGTTAAGGTAATAGATATTCAGGTTAAAAAGCTGATTCAGTTGGCTTTATGCCCCAATACCGAAACACTCGCTTTAATTAAAAAAGGGGCAGAAGATGAAGTATCTACCGTGTTTAAAAATACGGTAGATGATGCTTTTGCCTATGCCATGGCAAGTGAATCACAGCAGATGGAAACCACTAAAGGCACGCTTTTCGGGGCTTACAATGGAGTTACGGGTTACTATCAGAATGTACGAAAATACAAGGACAGCGAAGCCAAACTGCAGTCCATTGTCATGGGAGGCACAGCCCAGGGAAAAGCCCAAAAGGCGTTTGAACTGTGCACGGCTTTTCAAGCGGATGGCGCAGAAATCCTAAACCTGAATTAGGGGGAAGATAAGCCAAAGGCTGTTGCAAACCGTGACAGCCTTTAAAATCAGGTTTTGGTGATGCGATAGCAGGGCTGGACATCTGCACAATTCAGTAACATAAAAGCGCAGGAATTATGGCAAGGATGGACAGCAACAATTTTGAGTTTATACTGTATCTCTACAATGAATTTGTCAGCAAACACCGCAGTAC
Organism: Flavobacterium frigidimaris; assembly: GCF_002217275.1. Classification (NCBI taxonomy): domain Bacteria; kingdom Pseudomonadati; phylum Bacteroidota; class Flavobacteriia; order Flavobacteriales; family Flavobacteriaceae; genus Flavobacterium; species Flavobacterium frigidimaris. The sequence continues at coordinate 171,451 of NZ_MUGV01000019.1, read as the reverse complement.
AGGCAAGGAAGCCCGTATGTATTGGCATATTTTGGACAAGTATATAGAAGTGGGGCTTTCAAAAAAAAGCCAGACAGCCGAAAAAAAGTACGCCCAAAAGCTTGTAGCCATCATAAGGGAAGCCGTCGGGGAATGGAACACCCATCTGCTTATCTTAAAAGGGGAAGAGGGAGAAAAGGAATATAAGGAAAATATGAAAAGCTACATCGAACGCCTCTACAGATTGGGGCATGATGAGCAGAGCGTGATGGAACTCGTCATTAAAAAACTAAAATTAAATTATGGAAACGACAACTAATTTTTTCAATCAGATAGCACAGTTGCAGATTATAGGCGATTTGCATATTACAATTGCCAAAGGGGCAGAGAACAGGCTTATCGTACTGGTTATGCTTCAAAACGAAGCGTGCGGGGACAATGCCAAGCACAGCATACCTCCTTTAAACCTGCGGGGAACAGCCGAGGAACTCGACAGCGGTTTTTTTGAGAATATCACTACGCCCATTGAGTCGGCTTCGGGTCTGATGGTCGACATGGAAGGTTATATGAAACAGCTTGAAGATACCAAAAAGCAGTCTGCTATGGAGAAGGAAAAAGACGACAAGCAGAAAAAAGAGCAGGAAGCCAAGGACAAAAAGTTCAGCGAAGCCATGGCAAAGGCGGACGAACTGGAAAAGGAGGGGAAATTCCGTGAGGCATGGATGAAAGTGCCTGAAATACATGAGTTTCCCTTTAAGGCTGAGGAAATACGAAGACGCAAATCCGAACTATCGGCAAAATTTGCGCCCGATCTGTTCGGCAGTACAACAGAAACCGCAAAGACCGAACCGCCCCGAGAGGCGCTTTTTCCCGAGTATGCTAATGATAGCAGTGATGCGCAGGGGCATGAAACGGACGAGGAAGAAACGGACGCAGAGGACATGGAAAACTGGGAAGAAGACCCCGAAGAGCAGGGGTATTAATTTTAAAATACGAAAATCATGTTAGTAGCAACACAATTACAGCGGGTTTTTATACTCAAAGACAAGGGACAGGAAATCAGGCTTTGCGACCCCGAACCGAGATGGAGCACCGAGGCGGTACTGAATTTTTATGCACCGACCTATCCGATACTCACTACCGCCAAAATATCCGCCCCTGCCATCAGGGATGATGCGGTGGAGTACCGATTTGAAACGGTAATGGGAACAAAAGGCTAACCAAAATTTAAAGCCATGAATTATGCAACAGACAATCATATCGGGAACAGTGCAACTGCCCGAGCGAAAAAGACAAAAACAGCTTCACGCACAGCTCGCAGGGTTTATGGGTTGGATGCAGAGAACAAAAGATGCAGGCGAGGTGCAGAAAGACAAACCAAGGTCAGTTCCTGCGGGGATGCTACCGATGGTTTTCTAAAGGTTTCTTTTCTGCCCAGACTACAAGAGAATAAAACGGTACAGGCTTGTCAGGATATTTCCAAAATGGAAAACGATTTTTATAGCTCCCTTGACAGTCTTGCAGAGCATTATACTATTATGCCGATGGCGACCCGTCATTTTGAATATCCCTATAATATGGCATTGGCTGTATGGGATTTGGAAGAGAAGCTCAAAAAAAGTGTGGGGAACTTTTCCGAACTGAGATTATTGCAGGACAGCCACAGAACGTATCTGCTCAGCGAGGAAAAATACAGCACAGGCACAACGCTGTATTATATCCCCATAGAACCGATTTATCAAATGCTCAGAGAACCGAAGCACAAACAAAATGCGCATCTGCTTTTATCGGTCTGCTCGTATCTGTATCATATTGCAGATGTACCGTATTACAGACAGCAGGGCAGTTATCTGTACTGGCTCTATGAAATGCACAGGGAATGGACAGAACAGGACGAGGACAGGGAAGAAAACGAGCGGTATATTCGGGAGTTTGTCAAGGCGGAAGGTATAGGGGACTGTATCGAAAAGAAGATTTTCAACCCCATAAATTTAGCCGTGTTTGAAGAGCGTTTAAAAGGTTTTAAAAGCAGTGATGCCTTTGATAAGCAGTGTTTGGATATAGGCAAAAAAGCTTTTGCCATATACACCAATTATCCCAACGAGAGCATTTTTCGAAATGCACCAACACATGACGAGGAGGAAGACGAAGAAACGGAAAACGAGAGCATCGGGATGGAAAAGTACATTTCCTTTATTTCCGATACCAAAGGATGGCTGTATGAAAGCATAGAGGAGAGCATCAACAACGAGTTTAACGAGTACGGTGCAATGGACGAGCCAACCATTATAAAATGCTTTGACGGAAGGGAACTGACAGAGAACAGCCTTGATTTTGAAAGCCGTCTGTTTAAACTTTTGGACGATATGTGCGCTTTACTGTATAACTATAAACAGAACGAAAATGAATAATGCAATGGATAGAACAGAGGGTTTCGGGACGCTCTACCACGCTAAATCCGCCCTTGTTTTCTATGAAAGTAAAGGTTTAGATAAAGATATGTATGTAGAGCATTTCGATATGGATAAAAATGGTACGCCTGTTAATGCGCACCCACTTACTGAGCGTGAAGCAGGAGTGCTCGCAAAAGCCCTTACTACTGAAAAGCAGAAGCAGTCTGCTTTTTTAAAACCCGTCGGGATTCTGCCAACAAATATACTGCATATCAATCCAAGCAGGAACAAAGGCGCTGTGATATGGTACACCAAATCACAAAAAAGACCGCTTTATTTTATAGAGGGTCTAGGGATTCCGAGCGGTCAGGTGTTTGTGCCTCCCATGGTCTGGCAGGCGAGCAAAAACAGCCTGCGGGTATTTGCCGTTTTAAGTAACAGCAGACCTACGGAAAAAACACCGCTGTACTATGCACCATTTTTTAACATTTATGAGGACGGCAGGGTATGTATGGGTTCAGTCAGTATCAGTATTAAAAACTCTGCATCGGTGGAGGAATTTACATGGGCGTGGGAGGACTATTTTTTCAACAGCTATTTCAGTCATCTAATGGGAGAGAACAGCCCTGTAAAGGGCAATTGCGTCAGCCTGTGGAAAGATCTTACCGCAACAGGCAGAACTTTTCCAAATGAAGTTTTGAAAAGCAATACTAAAACACTTAAAAATTTATTGTCATGAAAACAGGCAAAACCAAAATGCATTTTACAGACCCGTATCTGATTAGCCCCACCAATCCCATTGCTGTTAACCTGATAGGGGCAGGCGGTACAGGCTCAAAGGTATTGACCGCCCTAATGGAAATGAACCATAGCCTTACAGCGCTCGGGCATGCAGGGCTCTCTGTGCGCCTGTGGGATGATGATATTATCACAAATGCCAACCTTGGCAGACAGCGTTTTGCACCAAGCGAGGTAGGATTGTACAAATCCGTGGCACTTATCAACAGAGCGAATCGTTTTACGGGTACAAACTGGAAAGCGGAAACCGTAAAATTTGAAAGGGATAATTTTGGAAAACTGCCGAGTAATGCAAAGGCATCTATTTATATCACGTGCACTGACAGCGTACGCTCCCGTTTTGATATTGCCGAAATATTAAAATACAGCAACGAAAGGCATCACAGGGACGACCCGAAATACTGGATGGATTTTGGCAACAGCCAGTATACTGGGCAGGTCATCCTGTCCACTATTGGGGAAATCCCACAGCCCAAGTCCGAAAAATTTGAAACCGTGGAGCGCCTGCCTTTTGTGACAGAGGAATTTAGGGAGCTTTTACAGGAATCTGAAACGAAGGACGACACGCCGAGCTGTTCACTTACCGAGGCACTAGAGAAACAGGATTTGTTTATTAATTCTGCTTTGGCGCAGATGGGATGCTCGCTATTGTGGAATTTGTTTCGTGAGGGCATGACAGCAAACAGGGGATTTTTCCTGAATTTAAAAGATTTCCGGGCACAGCCCATTTCCGTATAAGCCCGAAATCGGGCGGCAAAAAGACACTCCTTCCTCTCGGGCGGAGCATCTTTTTGCGTTTAAAACGGTGGAGCGCTTTTGCCAAAATGCAGTACCCGCTATTTTACCAAACCCGCTGCGTTTTTTTTAAGGGATACTCATCATCCCTTTCGCTGTTTTTGGGCGGGCTTCTTTTCTTTCCGAGGGCGGCCAAAGAAAAGAAGCAAAAGAAGACCGCCTTTTTTTATGGTTTTTATTTTAATTGTATAATAGGCGCTTTTTTCCAGCGGGAAAAGCCTTTGAAAAGATACGCTATGTTTTCAAACTCGATAAAGGCTATGAGTTCTTCTTTGCACTTTATTTTAAATCCCCTGAAATGCTGAAAATCCTTTAGTGGTATGTCGGCAAGCTCACCGATAGTTGTGATCTCTAAAGCTTCCAATACGCTTTGCAGTCTTCTGCTGAAAGGAAATTGGCTGTCGTAAAGCAGTTTCTGGCGGTCTTTTTCTGCTTTTTCTTTTCTGATCTGAGCGGGACTTGGATTTGGATTTAATTCGCGCTTTAATGCCTGAAGCTTTTTCTTGTAGTGATCGATTTCACACATCAGTTCGGTTGCTGCTTTTACTTTATTGCAGGTTTTCTCGTAAAGCTCCTCCACATATTCGGATGTAACTCCGTATTGTTCTGCCGCCTGGCTCAGGGGCATCTTATCAATGAGTAGTTTCTGAAGTAAATCATATTCCTTTTCAGAAAGTACCTGCATGGACATTTCGATAAAAAACCTGTTGGTGCGGTCAATAACATTATGCATAACAATACAAGTTAAATCCTTATTGCCAAAATAGGTTTTGGCTCTTGCAGTTCAATGCTAAGATACTAACATTAATTGAGTTATACAATTTATTTACAGGAAAGGCTTAAGCTCGGGAAACAAAACAGCCCAAAGCAATGCTTCGGGCTGTAATACTTTTTAATTTCTAATTTTTTAATAGCTATTAAAATTTAAGGTGCATACTGTTTATCACCTTGGCTTTTACCAGATCTGAATTTTTAATCTTGAGTGTCTGGTGTCTCCCTCCGTTTTTCTCAAAAATCTCAATTAGCAGCAGTTTGTCATCCGCTATTGTAAATTGGTCCAAGAGAAATACATTCTGGTCTGTGGCTTTTCCGGGAATCTCATCAAGGGTTTTGTAAATGCGGAGCGGCACAATCGGCCTTTGCTGCGAGGCAGTTCGTCTGGCTGTTTTTTTATCTATCACCTTGAAACTCATAAAGTCAATGCTGAAAGGTACATTGGTTTGGTTTTCAAGCTGCGTATGGAAATAATACTTGCCGTTGTGGATATAGATGCCCTTTAAGCTGAACTGAATGCCGAAACTCTCCGATGCAATGTGCTTTACGATTCGCTTGTTGTTTTTGTAAATAGTTTGCAGGATTAGTGCGGCCAGTGAGGGCGGTGTTTTTCCAAGCTCCTCAAAAAGAACATCGCTTGCTGTCGCTTTGTCGAAGTTCTTCTGCATCGCCATAAGATCATAGCTAAGGGTAGGCGGGTTGGCGCTGTACTGAACGTTAAAATTGTAAAAAAGGCCGTCATCGGTAATCACCGAAAAGTTGGTTTCCTCTACAAAAGTCTTGACCGATGCCTTGATGCGAAGGACATTTTCAGCATCCTCGGCCTTTGAGGCAATCAGGTATTCGCTTCCAAGATCCACGTATCGGATAGCGGACGGGAAAATAAGATGGGACGTTTTGTCATAAGTAACCTGCATATGGTACGGCGGCATCGTTCCTAAATCAAGGCTAGTGGCTTCGTTTTCCTGCGCAGATGCGGCTAATGTATATGTTATTAAAAGGGCTGTTGCCCAAAATAGTTTAAATTGATTTTTCATAATTAATTTATTTAAGGTTGCTATTATTTTTTGGAAACCAGGTAGACCTGATGTCCTGCTTTTAGGGTCACTTTAGGCGTCCTCACTTTTTTGGCGAAATAGCCCGAGATGCCCTGAACCACCCCGCGGCTCAGGTCAGCGGCCACCTGCTGTCCTGCAGACTGTGTCATCATAAGGCTCGTGCCGGACTGCTGGCTCATGTTGCCCGCCATTTCAGTTAGGGCACTTCTTTCGGCAGAATAGGGAACAGGCACTCCCTGCTGGCCGTCAAGGTCATAAATAGTAATGTCTACCGGAATAATGGAGCCCTCCAGTTCGATAGAATTAACTTTCAACTGCAGGCGGCCTTCCTGTATCTTCGCAATTGCTGTCAATATTTTGCCCGCTGCTATGATACGACCTGAAATCCTTGCAGGTTCTACAAGCCGAAGGGAAACACCTGCCTCGCCAATAATAGTTTGTGTTTGGTGCACGCAGGCCCTGATACTGTTTTTTGGCTGAAGCGTTTCCTCCATTGAACCTGCAGAATTAAACTCTCTGCCCGTGTTCCATTCTGCAATAAAAGTGCTATCTGCCGAACGTTGATACAGCGCGGATACCCTGCTTTTTTTTGAGGGAACCAGTGCCGAAATAATCTTCTGTTCTGATTCCGCCTTTGCTACTGTAGTGTTTTTGCCTGCAGGCTCGACAGAACCGGAGCCTGAGGGAAGGTATTTAGCGGCCATCAGATAGGATTTTTCCATAAGTGCCAGCTGGTCATCAACCGTGGCCGCTTTGGGAATTTCCTTTTGCGCGAGTTCCTGTTTCAGATCCTCGAGCTGCCTGCGCAGTTCCTTTGTTTCTCCGTTGTCCTGCTGATAGAAAGAACCCAACGTGCTTTGTGCAGTACGGTAAGTGTTCAGCGCAGGATTGTTGGTTTCTTCCGCTTCATCGGGCAGTGATTGTTTCTGTTCAGCGTTATCCTCATTCCAGTAATCGGACAGTGTGGTTAAAGCGTTCTTTTTTTGCTCTTCTTTGTTTTCGAGTATTTCCTGCTCATACGCTTTCTGTTTGTCTGCCTGCAGTACAGATCCGCTTGCCTGTGGCACGCTGTCGTTCAGACCAAAGCTTTCGATCTGCTTTTTATCCTTCGAGGGCTTAAAGATCAAATAAATACAGCAGATACACACAATTCCCATCAGTGTGAAAATCAGCGGTTTTTTAATACGCTCGAGAGTTGTCTTTTTTTCATCAGGCAGAAACGAGGAACTGTTTTGGCGAGCCTCTTCTGAGAGAAGGCTGACCTTTTTTTTATTTTCTTTCATAATCCTATTTTTATTTAATTGGCTTGAGGGAGTCCTGTAGGGATTCCGGACTTTCTTTCTCTGCTGAGGCAGGGCTGTCGATATGTTCTATAGCCATTTTGTTTCTTGCGTATACCGTATCGCGGCATACATTGAAAATGACAACTGCGGTCAGCAGCACGTACGCCGCAAAAAAGTACAGTAGCAGCTGATGTTGTCTTTTTATTGGCATTTCTTCCCAATTCTTGTCAAGCCCTTCCAGCCACTGGTCTATATTTGCTCTTAATTTATTCATAACCTTGTTATTTTTGTTCTCAAAGTTTAAAACGCTTTGGACATTTATCTGTTCTTTGGTACTGTTCATCATTGACCAAGCCGACTGCCTGCGACGCGCTGGGCGCAGATATAACAGACAGGTTTGTCAGTTCCGTTTTTTTTAGCAGCTGTCCAAATTGGTCTTTCCTTGCCACCTCCATTCTGTTGAGAGAAAATTTGCCGTTGATGTATTTTACCAGCATAATGCATCTTACACTTGGCTTGTCTTCACCTGACCAATGCAGGTAGCCTGTCAGCAGCAAGTCCTCTTTAGGCAAACTGTCTTTTCCATCTTTGCAGTTTTCAAGGTATTCGCTGATGCTATCTTTTAACTTTCCTGCGTATGCACCCTGGGTATGGAAATAGCCGTTAAATCCTTTTTCAGTCAGGATTCTCGCAAATGTGTCTAAATCTAATAATGCTTCCATAAGATTTTTTTAGCGTTCGATGACTTCTATATCCCTGTTTTCAACCACTGCAAACTTTTCAATATTAAAGCCCTGCGGATTATTGTCCGAGCGCACCGAGTTTACCAGAAGGCAGGATGTAACCAGACTGCGGGTGGTTACGTTACTCGAACGTATGATAATTTGCCTTGCATAGCTCCGCACCACATACGGGTATGTCTCGAAATTGCAGACCACGCTGTCCATCTCAATACGCTGCTGTACATTGCCTGATATAATCCGGTTGTAATAACCTTTTTCCAAAAGGTCCTTGTAGTAGTTAAAGGCGCTTTTATCGGCAAGGCTAAATGCCCTTTTCATATTGCTTTCAATGGCATTTTTATCGGGCGCCAGGGTAAAGAACAGCTCGTGAAAACGTCTTACGTGCTCTCGGGCTTCCACAGGACGGTTGATAGAGGCGTCCTGAGCGAGTGCGAGCATGAGCGATTTGCCATTGTCTAACACATAAATTTTCTGGCGCTGCTGCTCGGCGAAACCATACGATCGCCAAAGCGCGTATCCGGTCACTAATGTACAGAGCACGGCAAATACAATTGCATACAGCCTGATTTGCTGAAAACTGTTTTCTATATTTCTGAGTGTTTTAAATTCCATTTTATTGAATGTTTATTGATTACTTATTGACCAGCCTTCCTGCAATGTTCCCTGAGGCCGAACCTGCGCCTGCGCCTGCTATATTTCCAGACTTCATGGCAGTCTGGTTGATGTTGCGTGAAAAATTTCCTGCGCCGCCTGCCTGGATAATCCAGCCTGTCACAGTTGGAACGGTAAAATATCCCACTATACCGATAATCATAAAAATGATGTATACGGTGTTTGAAGTATCGGGAACGAAAGTGGGATCGGCAAGCATTTCTATGTCTCTTTCAGTGATTAGGGACTGGATCTTGGCCAACATCGAACTGAATAGGTCGGCTACGGGAAGCCATAGATAAACGCTGACATACCTTGTAATCCACTGCGTGAGAGTTGACTGGAATCCGTCCCAGACTGATATGGCAAATGCGATAGGCCCGAGGATGGACAGCACTATAAGAAAGAAAGTGCGTATGGTGTCGATCACCAGCGCTGCCGCCTGAAATAGTATTTCGAGCAGGTTTCGAAACCACTCTTTTATTATTTTCTCTATCTGATAGGTCTGCCTGTCCATATACATTCCGGCCATAGTCCCGATGTCCGAAGGCGACCAGCCCAGTTCGTCCAGTTTCTTGTCGAACTCCGCGTCCGATACCATATAGGCAGTTTCGGGATTGCGGATCATCGCTTCATGCTCCAGCAGGTCTTTTTTAGCCTGAAGATCGTTCAGGTCCAATACCTGATCTTCCAGAATGCTATGTGTCCCCTGAACTATCGGGCTTAATATGGCATTGATTGTACCCAGCACGATCGTCGGGAAAAACATGATGCAGAGACCTAGTGCAAAAGGGCGCAGAAGCGGGTAGACATCAATAGGTTCAGCCCGGCTGAGTGCCTGCCAGACTTTCAAGGCCACAAAAAACAGCGCCCCGAGTCCTGCCAGTCCTTTCGCAACTGCCGCCATATCGGCGGACAGTGGCAGCATCTCATCGTACAGAGAACGAAGGACCTCATGAAGATTATTGAATTCCATATTACCAGTATTTTTGGTTTGGGGTGCCGTAAAGCTCAAGAACCCTTTTGGTGCTGTTCTGCTTTTTAGCTCGCAGGATACTGACCGAAATATTTTTATTGGTGTAGTAGCGCACCAGGCTGTGGTACTCTTTTACCTCTTTGTATACACGGTCGATAATGTCCATTCGCTCCTTATCACTGAGTGACAGGCTTGAGGAAGTGACAATCTGCTTGAGTTCTTTCAAAAGCTCGGTACTCTCTCCCAAAAGTGCCGAATATCCCTTGGCAATAGCGGTGAGTTCCTTTGCCGAAAAGTTTGGATCATTGAGCATCCGACCGAAATTCTGGACATACATTTCCGATACATCACCCACCAAAAGGACGGTCTGCTGTACCTTGCGGGCATCTTTTACCAGATTGTTAATCGCCTGAAGCTTGTCGTAATATTCTTTGCCCTGGTTGTATACCTTTTCGACTTCCTTGAAATTTTTGACCACATTGCTGACTGTAGAGGAGGTCTGTATGATCTCGTTTGCGCTGTTGAGAATACCCGAGGCAAGATTTGCCGGATCGGTAACCACAAACTGGGCTTTTGCTGATGGCGCCGAGGCAAGCATAATTGCCGCAGATACCATAAATAGTATTTTTTTCATTGTAATCGGTTTTTAAATTGTTATTGATTATTGATTTTCCTTTTCGCGACGCCTTATGCCGATTTGTTTGATGGCGAGCTCTACATTGCCGCCAAGTTCAGCGGCAAGCTGCATCACCTCCATTTTTTCTGTCTCTTCTGTCGTGTACGCGAGATATTCCTCAGGGGACACTTCTGTGGCATAGACAGCCGAATGCGTCCCTCCAAGCCCGATCCATACTTCTTTGTAAAGACGTGATGCATCGTTGTTCATATTAATGGATAGCACCTGCGCTTTTTCCTTGTCTGTCAGGCCGAGCATGGTCTGTATTTCATCAAACTTATTCATGTATTTGCGCTGATCGAGAAGTATCTTGCAGTCCGAATTATTGATAATGCTTTCCTTAACAATAGGGGATTGGATAATGTCATCTACTTCTTGGGTCACCACAATGGCCTCACCAAAGAACTTCCGGACAGTCTTAAATAAATACTTTATATAATTTGCCATACCTTCCTTTGCAATAGCTTTCCAGGCCTCCTCAATCAGGATAAGTTTTCGGATGCCCTTAAGCCTTCGCATCTTGTTGATGAATACTTCCATAATGATGATCGTTACGATTGGAAAGAGGATTTTATGCTCCTTGATCGCATCAATCTCAAAGACGATAAAACGCTTGGAAAGCAGATCGAGCTGCTTGTCGGAATTTAGCAGGTAATCATATTCGCCGCCTTTGTAATAGGGCTCCAGTACATTAAGAAAATTGGCAATGTCAAAGTCTTTTTCCCTTACCTGTTTTTCTATCAGCACGCTTCGGTAATCCCCCTGAACATACTCGTAAAAACCATTGAAAGACGCAAAGGCGTCATCTCGCTTGATCTTTTCGATGTAACCGCTTACGGCATTGGAGAGAGCCACTTCCTCGGAGCGGGTGGGAGGCTCGTCATCACGTTTCCATAATGTCAGTATGAGTGTCTTAATACTTTCCCTTTTTTCAATATCGAAAACCCCGTCATCGGTATAGAAAGGGTTAAAGGCAATCGGATTGTCCTCAGTATAGGTAAAATACACCCCGTCTTCGCCTTTGGTTTTTCCATTGATCAGCCCGCACAATCCCTGATAGGAGTTACCGGTATCTACCAGCAGGACATGAGCGCCCTGTTCATAATACTGCCTCACCATATGATTGGTAAAAAAAGACTTGCCACTTCCCGAGGGACCGAGTATGAACTTATTGCGGTTGGTAATAATACCGCGTTTCATCGGCAAGTCTGAAATGTCCAGATGGATAGGTTTTCCCGTCAGCCGGTCTGCCATCTTGATCCCGAATGGCGATGGGGAATCATGGTAATTGGTTTCTTCTGTGAAGAAGCACAATGCCGGTTCAATGAAGGTGTAAAAGCTTTCCTCGCTTGGAAAATCTCCTGCATTGCCGGGCATACCCGCCCAGTACAGCGCCGCTGTATCAGTAGTATTGTGCCTTGGCTTGCATTCCATAAGGGCCAGTGCGCTCCCACAGTCGTTCTTCAGCTGTTTGAGTTCAGACGGGTCGTCCGACCATGCCATTATATTGAAGTGTGCGCGGATTGACGACAGTCCAAATGAATGCGCCTCATTCAGATAGCGTTCTATCCACTCTTTGTTGATCTGGTTGGCGCGGCTGTAGCGTGCCAGCGAGTGCATGTTTCGGGCTGACTTTTCAAACTTCTGCAGGTTCTCCTCATTGTTGTCCAAAAACAGGTACTGGTTGTAAATGTGATTGCAGTTCAGCATTAACCCCACAGGAGATGCAAAAGATAAACGACAGTCGCTGCGGTCTGTGGAGAGTTTTTCATATCGCTTATCAGCTGATACCGATGAGGGCAGGTCCTCTGTGTCTGAAAGCGTGTGAAGGCACAGCCTGTTATTTCCTACGCGAACCTCTTCACTTCCCAGCACAATATCCTGCATCGAGGTACCTGATTCCTTTGAAAGGGTCAGGTACTGTTCCAACAGCCCCGGCTTGCCTTGCTCACCTAAAATGTCTTCTTCGCTCATACGGCTGATTTTGACAAATCCGCAGTCGTTTATAATGCGCTCAAACTGAGCGACGGCTTCCATAAAACGGTGAACTATTTCTTTATCCCTGATTTCTTTTGGTATTAGTAAACCTTTGCACAGTGAGGAGAAATTGCTCTGCATCCGCATTCGCTCTTTGGTGGTTTTGGTAAGAAACAGATAACAGTAATGGTTCAGGAAAGGGCGCTCATTAAAGTGCCGCTGATAAGACCTGGCCAGAAAACTCTGCACATCCTTATTCATTTCAGGATTATAGTTCTCCCTGATGTACCAATCCTGTTTATGGACAATCGTAAAATCCGGTAGGGTCTTAATAGCCTTATGCCAGGCAGAATGAATCGCTTCATATTCGGCCGAAGCCACCGTGAAGAGTTCAGGCAGACGGACTTCAAAGCAGGCGGTAATATCCGCATCCTTTGAAAGGATGCAGTTGTTCTCTACTGCCAGCAGCGGAAATCTGCTTTCCAGTGTTGTGGTCTTGGCTGCGTTTCTCATACGATGCTGGATTTAGCGGCTGATCTTAAATAACGTGGTACTGGCTTGCGGCAGATGATGTAACGGGGGTGTCTTTTCTTTGCCCCAATTTTCATCAGTCCGTGTTCCCCGTACTTTCTGTTCAGCGAGAAGGTCTGCCAGACAAGTAGCGAGCTGCCGCCTGCGCCGAGAAAAAGACAGATATAGGAACTCGTCCCGGCCATATATAAAATCATGACCAGGATAAGTATTCCAAGCAGACCTCCTGCGAAAATGAACAGATACTGTGCCTTGAGTCCCCTGAACTCGATTGTTCTTCCTATGCCTTTGTTGATGTTGTAAGTATTCATAGGGAAGGTTAAAGGAAGAAGGAGCGAAGGATGGTAGCCGCGACAATAAGGAAGATACAGGCGCCAAACCAGCTCGCCGCGGTTTTTGAGGTGTCGGGATCTCCGCTGCTGAATTTATTATACACCTTAACCCCGCCGATCAGGCCGACCACAGCTCCAATGGCGTAGATGAGCTGTGTGGCGGGGTCAAAATAGGAGGTAACCATTTGGGTGGCTTCCGTGATGCCTGCTGTTCCGTTTCCCTGCGCCGATAACTTTAAGGATGACAGTATTATGATTACTGCCGGCAGAAATTTTTTTCTTTGTTTTTTCATAATGAAACACTTTAGATTGTTACTGTATTCCCGTTCTACGCGGGCTCTGGCAACAAAAGTGTAATGAATATCGAATGCCTGCAGTGAAGTGGCTATCTGTGGAATCAGTTGACTAGCTGTGGCGCTATTCTTAGTGTTTGGGCATAAAAAAAACGTCAGACATTTTAAGTTTGACGTTTAAATTTTTATACAGAATTAAATAGTGCGGCCTTTTTTTTCTGGTGTTGGAGATGGGGGTAGTTTTTGAGCATCTCTTTCCTGGTTCATCTCTGCTTTGAGATTGCTTTTAATCAAATCAACAAGAAATGTTTTTTCCCAGGGAACATTCTTTGCGGTAAACTGCAATTTTAAACCGTTCCTTATCAGACCGTGCGTAATTTCAAATCCATATCTCCTGTTCCAGCCGATTCTATCAAGCAATCTTTCAGAGGGAAATCTCACAGCAATTAAATCCTTGGGAGGCTCTTTTAAATTTAGGTAGTCAGGCTCCTGAAATTCGCGTGTCGAGGGATTATAAGGTATTGTATAGGTTCTTTTTTCTAAATTGTAATATCTTTCAATATCTGAAAATGCAATACCATTGGATAAGAAATCGTCTTTTGGACGCAGTTTATCCATTCGGATATCAACATAAAAGGTATGTCCGCAGATGTCGATTGTTGGAAGTATTCCTTTCTTTATGCGCAAATCAAAGGCCTGCTGATCAACTATTATTTCAAAATCCGATTTATCTTTAAAATCATCCACTGAGTAAGTATATTTTTCTGCATAGCCAATCGGCTCAACCAATATAAATTTGGGAATCTTTATAGTTGTACTTTCATTATCAAACAAATCGGAAAGATTTTTATTCTTGGCACTGTAGTCAAATGCATAACTATTTCCTGTATCTCGCATATCTTTATATGCAATGGTATTTGTCGGCTCAGCCTTTTCAATAAGTTGATGCTTAGTTACATCTACTATAAAGTCAGTACCTTTAATATTAATTACTCGCTGTTTTTTCATGATATTACTGGTGTTTTTTATACGAGAAAGGGGAGTATGCCCTTTCAAACATACTCCCCAATATCAAATTCATTAAAATCAACTTTCCGCAGAAAGGAAGAACCGGAATTCTTTTCAGAGGAAAGGTTCCTGTCCAACAGCTCGGCTATTTTTCGGGAGGCACTTTCTATGGAATTTTCCAGCAGGCTGAATAATTCGGTTCCCTGTATTTTCTGAACTAAAGCTATCGCTGTTTCCTGTTGAGAGGGCTCCAATTTATCTTTTTGAAGCAGCATCCCCACGGAGCTTAGTTCCTCGAAGGTAACCCCTTGGGCAAAACCGTCATCTGCGCCGGATATTCCGTACCTGTTCCATTCTTCTTCTTCCTGCTCAAAATCAGGCATATTACTGAAAACTTCATCCAGCTCTTCCTGCGGAATTTGAACACTTACGTTTTCGTCGTATTCAATGTCAAAATTATCGGGATCCACCTCTGTTTCCTCGATTTGGCTTTCATTGGCATTGTTTAGGACTGAAAGGCTCCTTGCAGGCTTGGGCTGACCCATAATATCGGGCAGGTTTGGGTTAATTATTTCCTGTTTAGGGTGCTGTTGCTTTAAGTTTTTCTTAATTACAATCTTGTCCTGCATAAGAAGGACTATGACTATTAGCAGACATATCACAATAACTGTTTCCATAATCAAAGAATGGTTTTTTGTTTTTCAATATGTAGCGCCTTGATATCTTCTCCAAAATCGTGAAAATACTGCTTCGGCACATTGTACATGTAATCTGAGATTGTGATTTTTCCATCGGTGAGGATAAAAACAATCCGTGATATCTTCCTGTGAAAATCCTCACTGATATATACCGATTTGCCGTTTCTAGCTATAAATTCTGTAGGTTGTAAAAAAATGTCTCTGTATTGCCAGATTTTTACAGGCAGCTTGCTATTCTTAAATAAATTTTTCATAATTATAAGATTAAAAAATGGGTTTAAACTTCTCATTAAAATCTTCAGTAATTGCTTTCTCAAATATTTCAAAATGATGTTCGAGAATATTGTCGAGATAGGCATACAGCGGTATCTGATCTTTCCCTATTACCTGTACAATGCGGGACAAACGCTCGTGATATTCCTGACGGATGTAAATACTCTTCTCTCCACGCTTGGTCATTGAGTGGGTTTTCAAAAAGTGGCCGCCATAACTTCCGTCAAGACTTTTCTTTGTTCGGTTCTTTTCCTTTTGTGCAGGTTTGATCGATAGTGACTCTTCCTGTTTTACATCTACCTTTTCCGTCTCTTCGATTGGTTCAGGCGGAAACTGTATCCCTTCTTTTTTAACGCCGTCAACCATCAGGTTCATCATGAGTTCTTCATTAATGTCCGGCGGGGTTTTTCTCTTATTTTCGTTTTCCATAAATCTACAATTGTGTAATTTTTAGAAATTCGTGTATGAACAGGTCTAATTGACACGCTTTCATCAAGCGTTCATCTGGAGGTAATATGGTGGAACGGAAAACGGTTTTGCTGTCCACTTCACTTTCTTTGCGAAAACGTGTGCTGTTCTTGATTTGGCTTTGCATAAGGCTTAAACCTAATTGTTCAATAAGTTGATTATACAATTCATACAAAGGCGTGCTTTCCCTGCCGTCAATCTGGTTCCAGAACAGGTTAATAGTTTCTATGGAGGTTTCACCTTTTTTCATAATTACATCCTGCAAAAGCTGTGTAAAGATTAGTGTACTTTCCATTACCACACGGTCAGCCGTGATCGGGCTAAAAATGTGGTGCATTCCCGCCAATGCTTTCAGTATACCGGGTGTGTTAACGGTTCCGGGCAGGTCAAAGAATACAACATCAAAAGGCGTGGGAGAATCATTTACAAACTCTTGAGCTGCTTCTAATACGTTGTCTGCTTTGTACGGCATAATGGGATAGGCTTTTTTGTTGAGGGTAGTAAACTGTCTATACGCCAGCTTTTTCAAAGCTTCGTTTTCCATTACCATTGCCAAATCTCTTGTCTTCATTTTTACAAGGCTGTGCTGTGGAAAATCTGCATCAAATACGGCTACGTTGTAGCCCAATCGATAGTGCAGCACACTTGCTAGAAGGGTTGTAAATGTACTTTTGCCAACACCGCCTTTTTGAGAAGAAAAGGCGATAAACAGAGGTTTCTTTTTTGTGTTCATATTTGTTAATTTAAAGTTTATATATCCTAGCAATACAGTTTTGAAGGCACACTGACTTCAAGCTTACTATTTAGCATGGTAGCTGTCAGGGTTGCCGGCCGGCATTTCTGATCGACTGCTTTTTTTAAGTACAGAATCACTGCATTCAGTCCTGTGTCTAGTCAGGCGGGAATTCCATCTTACTTACATTCTTTCAAACACTCCTTCAGGAATTCAGAATAGTCTCACGGCATGCCGTCACGCTTTCCGACATTTTCGCATTGTTGTGATCTTGCAATCTAGCGATCATGAAAACCAGATGATATGCAATCTGGAATGGACCCAAAACACTTGTCCTGAAGTACGGGCTGATTGTCCTCCTGCCAACATTCAAAGACAAAGGACTAATCATTTTTGTTGCACTCCATGGATGTGGCATTGCTTGTCGCTTAAAGGAAGTGTTTGGTACTTCTTCATATTACAATCCTTTTATAAACAGGGATTTACTTTGTAAAATGAATTTTTAGTAATGGATTTATGCAACGACTACTGAAAAAACGGAGAATAATGAAACGGCTTCAAGCCGTTTTCCCTGGTACATTTAATCCGTCCCGAAGGGCGGATTTTTGTGTTCACCAGAACACGGCAAGTTGTGTTTTGAGGCACTCTAAACCGAGTTAGTGCCTCAAAACAACTTGCCTTGCCGGGGGCTGAAAAAACCTTCCGAAGTCAGGTTTTTATATAAAATTTAATAATGGATAAATAATGAGGGAGAATAATAACAATAAAAAACACAAGGGTGGACGCACGCCCAAAAGCGACCCGAGCATCCACCGCCATGTATTTCGTCTGACGGATACGGAAAATGCCAAACTTTTATCGCTTTTTGAAACATCGGGAATTCCCAACAAAGCAAAATTTATCACCTCGATGCTGTTCAGCAAGGAGATGAAATCGATTAAAATTGATAAAGGAACAGTTGATTTTTATATGCGGTTGACTTCGTTTCATAGTCAATTCCGCTCCGTAGGCGTGAATTATAACCAGATTGTAAAGCTATTGTACCGTCATTTTTCCGAGAAAAAGGCGGCGGCTTTTCTCTATAAATTGGAAAAACAAACTGCTGAAATGGCGGCACTATGCCAAAAAATCATACAGATAACTGAAGAATTTGACGCAAAATATCTGAAAAAACAGCCTTAGAAATGATAGCAAAAATCGGGAGAAGCGCAAATTTATACGGAGCTTTAGCCTACAACCAGCTCAAAGTTGAGAATGAAAAAGGGGAAATATTGTTTGGTAATAAGATTATTGAAACCGCTAGCGGTAATTATTCCGTTGCACAATTAGCCCAATCTTTTACTCCTTATCTCATTGCCAACTGCAATACAGAGAAACATACGTTGCATATCTCGCTTAATCCCGATCCTAAAGACAAAGTAAGTAACGACAGGTACAGGGAAATGGCAGATGCGTATATGCAGGAAATGGGTTATGGACAGCAGCCTTATGTGGTGTTCAAACATACTGATATTGACCGTAGCCATATCCATATTGTATCGGTGTGCGTTGATGAACAGGGTAAAAAGATTTCGGATAGTTATGAGAAAATGCGCTCTATGAACGTCTGCCGTGAACTTGAAAGGAAATATGGATTGATACCTGCAACAGATAAAGTGCATAAACAGATAGACAGGGTTTTCCGTCCCGTAGATTATAAGGAAGGTGATGTTAAAAGTCAGATAGCTTCCGTAGTTCGTCACCTGGCTAACTATTATCAATTCCAAACTTTAGGAGAATTCAATGCCTTGCTTTCTCTTTTTAATATTACCACCGAAAAAGTGCAGGGCGAGCTGAAGGGAAAAATGCAGGAGGGTTTACTATATATTCCTTTAAATGAAAAAGGCGAAAGAGCCGGACATCCTTTCAAGGCTTCTTTATTTGGAAAGAATGCTGGACTGCCGGCTCTGGAATTGAATTATGCAAAATACAAAGAAACTTTAAAAGACCACCCGGCAAAGCCAACCATTAAAGCTGCCGTTACCATTGCCCTGCAATTAACAAGTGATGAGGAGGCTTTTAAAAAACAGTTAGTGGAGCAAGGAATTAATGTGGTGGCACGTAGAAATGACACAGGACGTATTTACGGTATTACCTTTATAGACCATAATTCTAAAACAGTGTGGAACGGCTCCAGATTGGCAAAAGAACTATCTGCCAACACATTTAATGATTATTGGAATAAAAATATCACACCTGAAATTAAAGATTCGGTTAAATTGCAATCGAAAATATCCCCAGCAAATAATGCAGATCTTCCGCCAGATGAACCTTATCATTTGTTCGACTTCCTGAATACTGTGCAAAAGCATGAGGGCGATTTAATTGATGCATTTGGTACCTTATTGCCAGAAGCCAATGGAGAAGATTATCAGGAACAAGATTTTGCTAATAGAATGAAGAAGAGAAGAAAAAAGAGGGAAGGCAGATAAGGATAGAATCAAAGCTATCCGAAAAGCCGACGGTTTTATCGGATAGCTTAGTTAAAAAGGCTAGAGTAAATTCCAGTTTTGAGCCACAAAATTATTTAGCAGGTCTCTCATTACAATGCTGCTGGCTTGAGATAGTCTTATTATTCTCTCGACCTTTTGAAAGCTTGCTTTCGTTTTCGGAACTTGATAGTTCTTTACAAAAGCATCGCAAAAATAGACGACTTCATAGCGTTCTTTTTTATTTACACGTTCTCTGTCACGAATAGCCGTGTAATTAGGATTGTCACCATTGGTGGTCGTGTTTACATAATCACTATTGATTAAGTCATTTTCATCAAATTCTACCATAATTTATTAATTTAAAATTTCCTAAAATTAAGAGCTTTTAAAAAGCAGTTATTACGGTTTTCCGTAACCTTAAAATTTAAATTTTAACAAATCAGTCAAACACTGCCGCTTGCCGCCATTTTCAACCACTTTAATACAAGCAATTCTTATCGTATTTAAATTCATGAAACAACATTAAATGTTTTGAGATGCAGGGAGAAGATGATTTAAGAGGATTAGCCAAAATTATGGCTTTTATGCGGGCAGTAAGTATCTTATTGATACTGATGCACCTTTATTGGTTTTGCTACGGTTACTTTATAGATCGGGGCTGGACATTAGAGTTAATCAACAAATTATTAGGCAATTTTCAGCGTACAGTGGGATTGTTCTCGCATACTCTTTATACCAAAGTATTTGCCTTAGTGTTATTAGGATTAAGCTGTCTGGGTTCAAAGGGAGTTAAAAACCAGAAGATAACATGGGCTAAAATTTATATGACTTTAGCAATTGGCTTTGTTCTGTTTTTTCTGAACACACCTTTATTAAGGCTATCAATAACTATCTCCATAATTCTTTATATCCTTAGCACTAGTTTAGGTTATATCGCTTTAATGGTATCAGGAATATGGATGAGCCGTCTGCTTCGTAATAATCTAATGGAAGATGTTTTTAACTATGAGAACGAAAGCTTTCAGCAGGAAACAATACTGATGGAAAACGAATACTCTGTCAATCTACCTACGAAGTTTTATTACAAAGGAAAATGGAACAATGGCTGGATTAACATAGTTAATCCTTTTCGGGCAACGATTGTCTTAGGTACTCCAGGCTCAGGAAAATCGTATGCAATTGTAAACAATTACATCAAACAGCAGATTGAGAAAGGTTTTTCAATGTACATCTACGATTTCAAATTTGATGACCTTTCTACCATTGCATATAATCATTTATTGAAGCACAGCGATAAATACAAAGTACAACCAAAATTCTATGTCATCAACTTTGATGACCCCCGAAAGAGCCACCGTTGCAATCCTCTTAATCCTGATTTCATGACGGATATCTCGGATGCTTACGAAGCAGCATATACGATAATGCTGAACCTCAATCGTAGCTGGATACAGAAGCAGGGCGATTTTTTCGTCGAGAGCCCGATTATACTTTTGGCTGCAATCATTTGGTACCTGAAAATTTATGACGACGGTAAATATTGCACATTCCCACACGCGATAGAACTCTTGAATAAAAAATACTCAGACGTATTTACGATTTTAACCTCATATCCCGATTTGGAAAACTATCTGTCGCCTTTTATGGACGCGTGGCAGGGAGGTGCACAGGATCAGTTGCAGGGACAGATAGCCTCTGCAAAAATCCCTTTGTCAAGAATGATTTCGCCTCAACTGTACTGGGTTATGACAGGAGATGATTTTTCATTGGACATCAACAATCCCAAAGAGCCTAAGATATTATGCGTAGGCAATAATCCTGACCGCCAAAATATCTATTCTGCTGCGCTGGGATTATACAATTCACGTATCGTTAAACTCATTAACAAAAAAGGCCAATTGAAGAGTTCTGTTATCATAGACGAGCTGCCCACTATATACTTTAGGGGGCTTGATAACCTTATTGCAACCGCCAGAAGTAATAAGGTGGCTGTTTGTTTGGGCTTTCAGGATTATTCCCAGCTGACAAGGGATTATGGCGACAAAGAGAGCAAGGTAATTCAGAATACTGTAGGTAATATTTTTAGCGGCCAAGTGGTCGGCGAAACTGCAAAAAGCCTGTCGGAAAGATTCGGGAAAGTACTGCAGAAAAGGCAGAGCATGAGCATCAACCGCAACGATACATCAACTTCAATATCAACTCAATTGGACAGTCTTATACCGGCTTCCAAAATATCCACCCTGACACAAGGCTTTTTTGTTGGTTCTGTATCGGACAATTTTGATGAACGCATCGAGCAGAAAATCTTCCATGCTGAAATTGTCGTGGATAATCAAAGGGTTGCTTCCGAAACTAAAGACTATCAAAAAATTCCTGAAATCTTATCTTTTATTGACGAAAACGGGAAAGACAATATAAAACAGGCAATAGAGGAAAATTACAGGCAGGTAAAAACGGATATTGTACTAGTCATAGAAACCGAATTGGAACGTATAAAGAATGATCCCAATTTAAAGCATTTGATACAAAAGGATAAGACTAAGAAGAGCGAGTAAAATTAGATGCTAAGTTAAAGTTTTGACCAGGGCCAGGCTTTTCTGTAAGTTCAAAATAAAACAAAACCCTCGAATTATTCAGAGGGTTAATTTATTTAATTGTTCAAAATTTGCAGCATTTTGCTAACCTCAATATCTATTCTTGAAAAGGCAAACCATTTTTTGCCAAGGTCTTTGAGCGAGGCTCCGATGTGATAGAGTTCCGTATCGTCAATTATCAAAAAACGGTCGTGAGCATCAGAGAAAATTTCGATTTCAATCCTGAGATATTGGCTGTTGTATCGCTGAACATCCAACCGCAGCTGATTGCTAATACTTTTGGTATAAATAGTTGCGGTGACATCATCGCTGCGTTTACCCAGTAAAGTTAGTACCGTGTCATCGACGTAATTATCAAGTAGGATAATTGAGTTTTTGGCATTTCGGATAATATCGGAAACAAAGGCATAGGCATCAAAAATCTGCCCGTTATAGAAAATCCCTTTTTCGCTATGGAGCTTATCGCTTTCCAAAGCCTTAAAAATTTCTTCAAATTTTTGGTTCGCTTCTAATTGTTTGAATTCAATCTTATCTAATCGATGAAAAAGAGAGGCGTTGCTCATAAGTATTCTACGCATTTCTACAAAGGCTTCCATAATTTCTACACTGACCTTAACGGCAATTTGGGAACGCAGTATAGCAGAAGCCATGGCAACACCCTGTTCGGTAAAAACATAAGGTAAATAGCGTCTTCCACCATAACTCAAACCTGAGGTTCCAATTTGGAACCTCAAGATTTCAGCTTCCTCTTCATTCAATTGAAAACAAAAGGATTCAGGAAACCTTTCTATATTCCTTTTTACGGCTTTGTTGAGGTTCTTTGTTTCAACCTGGTATAAGGAAGCAAGGTTGCTATCGAGCATAACCTGCTTTCCGCGTATGGAATAAATAAGATTTGTGATTTCCATAGTGCTAAGGGTAGGTTTATTTTCCATTACTTGTGAAGCTTTTATTTTTGGCAAATTCAAAGGTAGTTTCGGCATTATCGTTCAGTACGATGTAAGCATCGAATTTCTTTCCTGACCTGCTTTTCATTCCTTTAATGAGTGAAGTTGTACCCTTGCTGACAAGACTTTTAATATTGTCTATACTGATTTGCGCACCGCAGACATTGCGGAACTGTATCCAGTTGCAAGTCTCTTCAGGACACTTTACTATTTTGTCACGTATGATAAGTTGTTGGCTTTTACATTTAGGGCAGATGAGGTCTGGCAAGTTGTTTTTGGCAATTGGGGTCTGCAACAATTCATTGGCAATAGATGCAGCGTAATTTTCCATTTGCTTTTGAAATTTTCCTGCATCTGATTCGTTGTTTTCGATTTTTTCCAATGCAAGTTCCCATTGGGCAGTCATCGCCACATCTGCTATTTTTTTTTCTTTGACCAATTCGTATACCAATAATCCCTTTTCGGTTGGTACCAGAGATTTCTTTTCCCTATTTATGTAATTTCGGGTAAACAATATTTCGATAATTGATGCCCTTGTAGCTGCAGTGCCGATACCTAAATTTTGTAAAACCTTTCGCTCACCTTGATTTTCGATATCATTTCCGGCACTTTCCATAGCTGACAAAAGGCCTGCTTCAGTGTAAAGCACAGGCGGTTTGGTTTTCTTTTCCAGAACGGAAGCTTCTTTTATTTTAAGTTCATCGTCCTTTTTCAGCTCAGGCAAATCCATTACATGTTCTGTATCATCATCGAGGAAACTGCCTCTAATGGAACGCCACCCGGATTCTATAATCTTACAGCCTTTTGATGTAAAATCATAATGCAGTACCTGTAAGTCGACATCAGTTATCTCTTTGATGCAGGGTTGTGAAACGGCTTCGAGTAATCGAAAGGCAATCATATTATAAATCGCATTTTCCTTTGGATTCAGGGCTGATGGCATTTTATCAGTAGTTAATAATCCATGATGGTCAGTGACACGCAAATCGTTCACGATATGTTTATTAAAACGGCGCCATTTCATTTGAGATAGGTTTTGTTTAATATTTTCCCTCTTTTGTAAAGCTCTTACAAGATTAGGAATCTCTGCCCACATATCTTCAGGAATGTATTTGCTTGCGGTACGTGGGTATGTGATAAATTTCTGTTCGTAAAGGCTCTGGGAAATGTTGAGGGTTTCTTCCGCAGAAAGGTTTAATTTTTTATTGGCTTCTTTTTGCAGGCCGGTAAGGTCGAACAATAAAGGCGGCTGCTCTGTAACGCTTTTGGTCACTTGGGATGTAATTATTGCCGTTTGGTTTCGCGCAATGGCTTTCAACACATCGGCGGCTAGTTTTTTGTCTTCCCATTTGATTTTTGAGATACTTTTAAAATCTATCATTTCTTTGTTATGGGACAACTGTATCTGCCAGTAATTTTTTACTTTGAAACTCCTGTTTTCCAGATAGCGTTTGCATATTAAAGCCAATGTAGGTGTCTGCACTCTTCCGAGTGAATAAACCCCGTTTGCTAATGCAATGGAGAGCGCTTGTGTGGCATTGATACCCACTAGCCAGTCGGCACGGCTCCTGGCTTGTGCTGCCTGATATAATCCGTCAAATTCTTTTCCGTCTTTGAGATTATCAAAACCTACTTTAATTGCTTTTTCAGTAAGGGAGCTTATCCAAAGTCGCTTAAAGGGTTTATTGCACTTCAAGTATTCGTATATGTACCTAAAAATGAGTTCGCCCTCACGTCCTGCATCGGTGGCGACAATAATATTATCGCTGTTGTCAAAGAGCTCTCTAATGATTCTTAGTTGTTTTAGCGCTCCTGTATCTACAGAATCCCCTTGATTTTTACTGACCTTTCTGACAGTCAGTAAAAAAGGGTTTGGAAGTATCGGCAGTGATGCTTTGTCAAATCCTGTGATGCCGTAATCTTCGGGCATCCCTAATCCTACAAGATGGCCCAGTGCCCATGTAACAAAATAGCCGTTACCTGTCAGGTAGCCATCTTTTTTTTCGGTGGCTCTGATTATAACGGCTATTTCCCTTGCTACACTGGGCTTTTCTGCAATAATTGTTATCATATTTTATTACATTTTACGCCCTTTTGATTTATCAGTTGAGTTAGATTCTTCTTGTTGTTCCTGTTGTTTCTTGTCATCAGGATTTGTCTGACCTGATTTTAATGGCTCCTTTATGTTCTTAGTAGCTTCATTAGTTTTGCCTTCGGAATTGACAGCGGTCTGCGTTTTATGGGCTTCAGAAGGTTTTATCTGTTCTTTGATTTTATCTGGATTTTGAAATGAAAAATCTGTTTTATTGGTTTCCTTGTTGTAGGTGATATATCCATTGTATTCTTTTCCTTTTTTATCCACTAAGCCGCTGATATAAACCGTCTGACCATCTTTGAGCTTTTGGTATTGCTCATTATTGAGTTCCTTATCTCTAAAGTTTTTAGGTGCTCCCTGAGTTTGGTTCTGTTGATTGCCTTGTGTCTGTTTATTAGAATCA
Organism: Flavobacterium frigidimaris; assembly: GCF_002217275.1. NCBI lineage: Bacteria > Pseudomonadati > Bacteroidota > Flavobacteriia > Flavobacteriales > Flavobacteriaceae > Flavobacterium > Flavobacterium frigidimaris. The sequence continues at coordinate 146,502 of NZ_MUGV01000019.1, read as the reverse complement.
TTTCGGTCAAAGAGAAATTCAACAAAACGTTTATCTGCATTGAATTGCACAGATGCATCAAAGGCTGTTCCTTTCTTGGAAACCATTCCTTCTAGAGCAAGCGGCTTCCCTTCCAGCAAGGTTTGCTTTTGCTCTTCACTCAGCTTAATTCCTTTAATTTCATCGGGAATTTTAATGAAATCCGTGCGCAGTGCTATCACCTCATTGGTCAGCCTGTCTATACTGATAATGGAGGGCATGATCTCATTGTTTTTCGGATTGGTGAGATCTACTACGCGTCCCATATTGCCTGTTTGCAGCAGATTGTCTTTATCTTCCTTGCTGAACTCGTGACCGAAAAAAGGATAATTCAGATTAGGTTCTTTTCGGATGCCATGAATGGCCAACACGACCAGTCCTTCGTCGTTTTGTTTGAGAGATAAGCGGGCATCCATTCTGGTGACGGCAGTACCAAGGTTAAGGCTGACCGGTACTAGCTCATTTGTTTTGTATCCCTTTAGGAGCGGATCAAGAAGGCTCATTTTTTCAAGTTTTTCTTTGCTTAAACCCAAATGGTTTAATGTTTCCCAATCGATCTGTTCCGGTTTGTATTTGTATTCACTAGTTTCCGGATTTGTCTGTGCTGTTTCCATATTAATTTCATTTTTTTGTTTATAATCTTTTACTTCGTGCTGTTTCATTAATTGCTCGCCTTCAGGTGTAGGATGATCTAAATGTTTCTGCATCTCTTTTGAAGTGTCAACAGCCAGCAGAGCAGGGATTTTGAAGAACGAAAAATTAGTTGGGTTCTTCAGCTGGCTGAAAAAATTTGAAAAGAAATTCGAAAATACATCTCCCTGCTTGTCTACGCGCATGAACTGATTCTGATTCTTACGCGTAGGGTCAACGGTTTCCAGATTGCCATTTTGGTCAATGCCTTTTACCGCCAGGATTTTCTTTTTCTCTTTATCGAATACCAGCAGTATATCCGATAATTCTTCGGGAGTATTAAATGCATGTTTAATATTTTCACTCATAATTTTAAATTTTAAATTCATTTGCGAAATTAAAAGGTGAAAAGGTGCTAATTAAAAGCTGGAAGCTATTGGCGTTATTTTTCACTCTCTGGCATAGTTTTTTGGCGTTCGGACATTGATACTTTCTCTGATGAATTGGTGTACATCTGATAGCTTATAATATATTTTTCCACTGATGGTATAGTAGGGGAGCTTGCCGATTGATCGGTAGCGCTGGAGTGATCTCCCACTTATTTTAAGCATCTGTAATATATCCTGATTATCCAATAACTCTTCGCCGTCAACACTTCCGCGTTTTTTTTCAAGTTCACTGATATGCGCGCTCAAAAGATCGAAACGTTCTATGATTCGTTCCATCCAGGAAATGAATTCCATTCTGTCTATATTCATGGCTGTGTGTTTTACATTAGTGATGCAAAATTGCCACCAGCAAAAGTTTTTCATTGCCAATATCAGCCAATGTAAAATGCTGTTTTATGAAAATTTTAACTGATTAAAAAATTAAGATGAGTTGCTGATTTACTGGGATAATTGAGCATATAGAAGTAATTTATATGCCAGTAGCCATTTGATGCCAATTGCACCTCATTGGCAAGAAAATTGTAAGTTTTTAAAAAATTAGGCTTCTTTTTCCATGTGCTGTTTAAGCGATAATTTCAGCTGGTCCAGAAAAATACTTTTGCTATCAGCCCTGTCTTTCATCCGATGGTAGGCATGATGTACATCACCGAGCTGGATCCTAAAAAGCAACTGGAAAACCATACTGATTTTACGGATGCCGGCTTTTCCATGAGAAATACTGCCAGATGCATGAAGTGCGTAAATTAATTCGATCAGAGCATTCTTTGAATCTGTCCAGAAAAAATCTCTGTTAGCTGCATTTCCGTCTGAAAAAATGGTGGCCTGCTGAGTGTCAAGTTCAATTTTAGAAACGAGATAACTATTAAGCAGTTCGTTAGCAATTATACGCGCCACTTTATAATCATAATATGTAGAAAATTGAGTGTCAATTTCAAAAACAAAACTATTAACTCCTTCATGAAGGTCTATTTTTCCCCGACAAAAGAAATGATGGTCCCATTCGGTTCTTCCCGTGCGATAATAGCGATAAAAATCTGTGTTATAAAAGTGCTCTTTATACTCCTGCTTGAGGAGATTAAGCTCATTGGAAAAATATTTATGATGCATTTTACCGGTTACAACCGGACAGGATGCTTCAATTCGGAAAACTTTATTATAGAAAATTAGTTTTCCTAGTATTTGGGGTTTGATAATTTTAAAAAAATTAATCTCTTCATTTTCATCGGAAAATCCTTTTTCTAAAACATTTTTTTTAACCGTACAAAGCAAGCTTCGAAGCACGGTAGTCATGTGGTAGGATTTTTCAATTATATGTTCAGGGTCTAAGCTGAATTCCTGTTCTGCTTTTCGAATAACCTGAAGTGCGTTCTCACATGTAGATCTTATCATGGCAACAGAATTTTGATTTATTTGAACAAGCAAAAAGTGAGGGCAGTTATGCCCAGATACGGTATGACGTTACTTTTCGTTGGAGAATTTAAATATATTATATCAGCGCGCGCTATTGGTTTCATTCTGCAGTGTCTGCATCAGTTCCATAGCGTAGTTGTCCTTGGCTTGTACGTAAGCGACCTTCGTTATGATGGAAGCGCCAAGTTTTTTCTTCTCAAAGCTTGCCGATATACCGAAATCAATTCGCTCAATTTCAAGCTCTCGCGCTCTTTTGATTGTTTGGTATAAAAGCTGTCTGTATAGATTGAAACCTTCTCCGGCAATATAGTCCATGCCGATAAGTTCAGGCACATATACATTTCCTGAATTTTTATAGCAAAACATTATTCCAACGAAATTCTTTTCAACTGCATTTTTAAGGGTCAGAATTAAGAACTCCCAGTTTGGAGAGCTGTTCATATTTTCAAATACTTGTCTGTTGTATGTGAAGGTATTTATGGCTAGGTTGCGATCCTTTACATTGCAGTATAGCTCGTAAGCCCTGTTTATTTCTTCTTGATTGAGGCAATCCTTTATTTCAACATTGTAGAATTTTTCGTATGGCAGTATTTCCCTGTTGAAATGCTGGCGTGACCGGGTTGAAAGCAGGGATCCATACTTCTCAATTGTGGGCCAGTTTTTATTTTCAATTACACAGGATTCCGGCATATCAATCCGGAAATAACCTTGGTTTCTTATCATTTCATCCCACTTGAATCCATTTTCAAAATCACGCAGAACAAGCATATCGGCCCCTAAAGAATTGTATGTTTCTTCCAGCTTGTTTAAGAGCATTTGAAAGGATTGTTCGGCCAAAGGATTACTCTGGTCAATATAACAGTGCAATCCCTCAGTAAACAACGAGCCAGTACTTAGTACTTTGGAAGTCATATGCATGGGCTCTGTTTTTCGAATTTCTTCAAGGTGTCTTGAAACTGATTCTGTAGACAGCATATCATCTTTCCAGATCCCGAATGTGCAGAATGTCATTAAAACAACTTGCATGTTTTTGTCCCTGATTATATAATAGAAGAAATCCCATTTGCTGGCGGAATCCTCGTTACCGGAAAAGGTTTGTTCAAGATAATTCATTCCGTCCCAATCCAGGATATTATGAGTGCCCAAATATTTGTTCCATTCCTGCTTGTCGATATTCATTATTGTTGTTTCCTCTTCAATATGTAGTAGTGCTATTTGCTGTTTTTTAGCAGGGAGTTCTCTTCTGATATCCATTCTAAAAGCCTGCCGTATCTTTTCATCACTGCTTCCGGTTTCTTCCATGGCTTTTTGGAAGTGGTGATCCATTGCACGGGCAAGTTCTGAAATATCTTCAATCTTATTATGCGCAGATATCGTGATACGGATTCCGGTGTTTTTTATAGGTACTGCCGGATAAATGCCTAGGTTGAGATAAAATCCTTCTGAGAAAAGGCGCTTTGTAAAATTATAAGCAGTGGCGGGTGTCCCCATACCAATAAAAAAAACAGGGGAGTCGTTTTCAGAAACAAGCGGCAGACTGCTTTTTGAAAGCAGCGTGCTGAAATGTGTTGTTTTTTTGGCAAGTTGAGCCTGATGCTCATAGATTTCTGCAGAAAGATGTATGTCACAGGATGCAATTGCAGCGGCAACTGATGCAGGTTCAAGCTGAGCTGAAAAAGTAAGGGGACCACCAAAAGTTTTAATCTTTTCCCGCAATTTACGATCACTGCAGAAAAATGTGGCTCCGCTGGCACCAAAAGTCTTGCTCAGCGTGCTGACAACGACAACGTTTTCTTCCAACGTTCCAATAGCGTCGAAGATAAAACCAGTACCATTTTGTCCTTTCCAGCTCATTCCGTGTACATCATCAAAATAGAGGTGAAGCTGCGTATGTTTTCGAGCAAGGTTCAAAAGATCCTGTACTGGTGCATAATCTCCGTACATTGAGTAAACACCGTCCGCCATGTACCAGATTTTGCCCAATTTACCGCTGAACATTCGAATTTTGTCTTCAAGCATTTCCAGATTGTTATGCCGTACCATCTCGACAGGTATTCCCCTAAGCTTTAGAACCTGACAGGCATTTTGCACACTCCAATGCGCCTGATGGTCTAAAATTACTGCATCTTCATCTCTTATAAGGGTGGGAATGATGGCCATATGTCCAAGGGTACTGTTCTTAGTGATAATTGGCGGTATATCGTACATCTGCTCAATCTTGCTTTCTAATTCAGCATATAGGGGATGCGAAAGATAAGTTTTAGAAAGAGGGAACTGCGTCCCGTAATTTCTTATAGCATTTATTGCAGCCTCTTTTAACCTTTCATCCTGTTCGAGTCCTAAATATCCCGTAGTGCCAAAATGGAGCATGTCGTTTCCGTTAATTTTTATGGTCCGGCCATTTAAATATTCACCTTCCGTGTATAGGTGTAGCATTCCTTGATCCTTTGCACTAGTAAAAACAGTGTCTACTGTATCGATAAAATTATTGTGTTTGATTTTTGCCATCTCTTATTAAATTTTTAGGTTTCGATCTGTGTTTTTGTAATTGTCTGAAAATTAGACACCTAAAATTCATTATAAAAATCGAAAGCGCTTTTACTTGCAGATATTTTATTCCCAATTTGGCAAGGGTAATTCCCGATTTGACAACAAATTACAGTGTTTTGCAAGAAATAATCCATATTTGACAATGACAATGTTTCTAAATCTTTATAATTTTGTTAAATTTCAAGTTTAAAAACAAACAGGTCATGATTGCCTCACATGAATCTTTTGAGAATCAAAATGCAAGGTTTTGGATTGAAAAGGGAATCCTCTTTTTCGAATATAAACCTAATACTGCAATAGATTTGCAAGTCGCTATGCGCGTGGTTGCAGACAGGATTGCATTTCAAAATGAAAGGCATCTTCCTGTATTTTGCGATACCAGGGGAATTGCCTCAATTGACAAAGCAGCCCGAGACTATCTCGCAAAATCTGGATCACTGCTTGCAAAAGCAGTGGCTCTAATTGGGAGTGAAAATGTTTCCATGACTATGAGTACTTTTTATCTGGAAATCAGCAAGCCGTCCGTGCCCACGCGAATTTTTACCGTCGAGCAGGAGGCGTTGGACTATTTAACGGACTTCGTTTCGAGCTGTAAACAGGTAGATAGAAATATATAAAATTCAGCACAAATGAAAAGCCCTCACAACCGCCAGCGGATGGTATCGATGCACAAGATGTTATTTGAAATGGCAAGGGGCAATTTCAATAACCAAATCCCTTTGAGCAGTTATGACGACGAAATTGAAACCTTGGTCGTCCTTGTCAACATGGTAGCGGAAGAACTTAAGGAGTCCGCTTTTCATTCAGGTTTTGTCAATCCATATATTACTCACAGGATGGTGACACCTGCAACTTTTATCTTAGATGAAAATCATTCTATAAAGGATGTGAATCAAGGGGCTTTGAAAATTTTGGGCTATGATTCGATAGAGATGCTAAGCAGGCCAATACAGGAATTTTTGCTAGACGACTTCACGGAAATGTCTGATTTAGAGAGAAAAGCGCTGGAGGAGCTTCTTCTATCAGGTGAAATTATTACGCTAAATTTCATAACATATAAAAAGCTGATCGTAAGTGCCGAATGCTCGGTATCAAGATTGTCTGAAGGTAAGTTTACAGTACTTAGCTTCATAGCACCCTTTCTCCAGCTTGATGACGCTGTTCCGGAATCATACGAAACAAAAGAGCAAAAGCAGCATAATTTTAGAAAAGCCGATGCGCGCCTGATGCAGCGAGTTTACGATTATGTACTAGCGAATTTGGCGGAGCCTTTGCCTTCAATAAAAGAAATTGCCAGGCTTTTTGGGACAAATGATTTTAAACTCAAAGACGGATTCCGGTATTTTTTCCATACAAGCGTCTACAAGTTCTATACCGAACAACGGCTTAAAAGAGCCTACCTTATGATAGAGCAGACCGATATCCCTTTGAAAAATATTTCGTTTATGAACGGTTTTAACAGTTATCCTAACTTTTCCAAATCATTCAAGAAGCACTTTGGACTCTCCCCAAAAGAAATAGGCCGAAACAAAACAGGTGGTCTTTTTATAAGTGAAAAAGATTAATCCTCTCTGAGTAATACTCGCTCCCGATTATATAAGTGTTATTGATTTGTAATTCAGAATTTTACATTGTGTAATTCAAAGGTCGTAGTTATGGCACTTACTTTAAATAAGGAACTTAAGATATATATAGTTGAGGTTATCTGCCTTTTATATGTCCTGCTGTTTGTTTATGCGGCAGTGAGCAAACTGCTGGATTTTGAAAATTTTCAGGTGCAGCTTGGACAGTCTCCGATATTAAGTGTCTATGCAATGTTACTTTCATGGATGGTTCCGTTACTAGAGCTTATTATAGCCTTATTGCTTATTGTGCCAAAGCTTCGAAATCTGGGTCTTTTCTTAGCCATAAGTTTAATGACAATGTTTAGTGTTTATATCTATGTAATATTGTATTACAGTTCTTTTGTTCCCTGTTCCTGCGGTGGTGTTTTAGAGAAAATGACATGGAATGCTCACCTTGTTTTTAATCTGATTTTTATGGCATTGGGATGTTTGGCTTTTATTATTAATTATAAATCAATTAGTGATCCTTCATTAATTAGAATCCCAATTCGGCCTATAAAGAGTATACCAATAAATATTATTCTGAGCACCTTATCAATTATTGTCTTGTTTTTTTCTTCTGAGGATAAGATGCAGCATAAAAATCCTTTCATTCGGCGTTATCCCCAGCATCCTATAATGCGTGAAAGAAGTACGGATCTAAAGTTCAACTCTTATTATTTTGCAGGGTACAATAATAATAGAATTTATCTTGGAAATTATACCGATCCCTTGCATGTTCTATCGATGGATGCAACGCTGGGAGAGAGAAGGACCGAAAAAATAATTTTTGATCCTAAAAATATTCATTTCAAAATGGTTAAAATAATTGTTCGAGGCTCTTATTTTTATTTAATGGATGGAAGTGTCCCTGCTGTTTTTAAGGGAAAAACAATTAATTGGAAGATTGATAAAGAATTCAAGGACCTGCCTTTTTTTACCAGGGCAGAACCGGTAGACAGCGCAGCATTGGTTTTTAGATCTAATAAAGGCCAAAAAGGAGAGCAGATAATTGGAGCTTACAATGAGGATAGAGTTCCTACGACCGTCTATAATTCTTCTTTTTTACAAAAACAGATTGACGGTATTTTTGATACTGACGGTCAGTTGGTATTCAGCGAAAAACTAAATCAAGTGATTTATGTTTACTATTATCGCAACCAATATATTGTTGCTGATCGTAATGCTGTTGTTGCTTATAGAGGTCGTACCATTGATACTATTTCTAAGGCAAAAATAAAGGTTGCTTACCTTGAGGACCGTAAGGAGAGAAAAATGGCAGCGCCCCCTTTACTTGTCAATGAGCATGTAGTAGCCTGTGAGAATCTTTTGTTTGTCCATTCCACAATACAGGGAAAATTTGAGGATGAAAAAATTTGGCAGCAGGCTTATATTATTGACGTTTACGATCTGAAAAAGAAAGCTTATATAATGAGTTTTGCCCTTTATAAAATTAGAGACAAAAAGTTTAGATCCTTTTTTGTGACGGCATCAAATTTATATGCCATTATGGATGATGAGCTAATTGTTTACCAACTTCGGGATATTTTAAAAAAAGAAATACTGAGCAACAGAAATAAGAGTTTCTAATGCCTAAAGATATATCGGCCGATATCAGGAAAAAAGATCGAATACCTGTAAAAAAAAGTAGATCAAAAAAGTCTAAATTAATTTTTAATATCATGAAAACTTTAAATTTTAAAAACATGATTCCCTTAGGAGTTATTGCACTGGGGATATCAGGTGCGTTTGCCACTGTCTCGATGCAGAGTGCTCCTAAAACCACAGCTTCGGTGGATGGGTATACCCTTCAGAACGGTGCCTGTAACATCAAAAGAACATGCAGCGATACACCGGGAGCTTTATGTAAAGTAGCAGGTAATCAAGCGTTTGGTATAAATGAAGATACCAATAATTGTAGCGTTGAGGTTTATCAACCCTAATTTTTAATTTTTTATTAAAGAGCAATGCAGTTCCCGATAAGAACTGCATTGTTTTTTTGTTTTGAAATAGTTGCTATTGCATCCCGGCGGTAATCCACTCATTGGTTAAATCGTCCTTGAGATAGTAGTCGAACCATTGCAGGGTGCGCATTGTTAAATCTTGTTGGTTTTCAGGTTTTTGCAGTACATGTCCTTCACTAGGATATAAGAGCATTATGCTTTTTTTTCCCAGACGCCGAAGGGCGAGATAATACTCCATGCTTTGATTGGGATCGACCTGCCGATCATTTTTTCCTGTCCAGGTCAAAAGGGGCGTTTTTGATTTTTCCACGTGATCAATCGGTGAATTCTGCCAGTAAGGCAAAGGCGCTTCAAAAGGGGTTTTTCCCATCATCCATTGTGAAGTTTCAAAGCGCCACATGTCGGGTTTTCCGGTATTTCGATTCAGGGTTAGATAAAAACTTTTCAGATCCGTAATTCCGCCGCCTGCTATGGCCGCCACGAAAAGGTTTGTCTGGGTACAAATAAAAAAAGATTCATAGCCGCCGAAGGAATGACCGATAAGCCCAATTTTCATTGGATTTATGAGTCTTTTTCCTATTACTTTTTTTACTGCCGATACTGTACAGTCTAAAGCAGATATGCCTGGGTTTTGATGTGCAAGGGCAATATCGGGAAGCAGCACAAAGTATCCGTTCAGCGTAAATAAAGAGGGATTAAATCCCGTTTCATTGTAAAGGCTGGGACTAACAAACTGATGGAGATTCTTTGACTGCAGTTCATAGATATGAACGACCATCGGGTATTTTTTCTTAGGATCATAGTTTGCAGGATAAAGCAATACTGCTTTGAGGCTCTCGCCTTTCGCGTTTTGGTATCGGATCAATTCTGAGGCGCCCCAATGATATTTGTGAAACTGAGGATTGCTTTGAAAAACTACTTTAGTTTTGGATTTATTATGCTGCATGATCAACTGGATAGGCAGATCAAATCTCTGTTTCAGGTAAAAGAATTTTTCTTTTTTTTGCGTATAATAGAGGTCAGAAATAAGCGCATCTTCATGCACTAAAGGAATCGCTCCAGAGTGATTTGTCCATTTAAAAAAACCGGTTTTTCCATCGTCTGCCACAGAGCTCAGGTACAGCTCTTTTTGCAGGTCATAATTTTCAATTTTAATTTCATCCGATAATGAGACTGTGGTATATTTATCAGGGCTCTCCGCGATGCGGTACTTTACCTTTGATTCTCGACCGCGGGTGAGTCTTCGAGGGGATGTGCCGTCGGGTTTAATGGCCCAGATGTCATATTGATCGTAGAGTAGGATTTCTTTATCATTAAGGCTCCATCCCGGATTACCACAAATAGATTCTGGGTTTAAGATCTCTTCCTTTGCAGAAAAATTTGTTTCTATATTTTTTGTAATGTTAGTGTGCGTTTTATCGATAATATTGTAAATCCACCAGTTTTTCTCTTTAAAGTAAGCAATATATTTTCCCATTGGAGAGGGAATTATGCTATTAGTATAGGCAGATTGTTTTTTTAAGAACAGTGTTTTTTCTACGGTCTGAAGGTTCATGATATGAAAGTCTCTGGGACCATCCTGATCAAACTGAGGCTCGTATTCTTTGGGGTTTGAGAGCACGGCATAATCTTGATTGCCGGTGAGCATCAATTTGGGAAGCTTTTCGGTAGTTATTGGCACTATAGTATTGGAGAGCGGAAACCACAGGGCAATTTTAGATCTCCTATGAAAGTTTCCATAGATCTGTTCTTGCGCGTACACCCATTTATCATTACCGTTCCAAATTTCAACATCTGAATCTGGTTTGTTTTCTGAAACATTTCCCGTGTCTTTAAAAGCAAAAAACACCTTCCGCATATCATCCGAGACCAGTAGTTTCATCCTATTATCATCGGCTAATGATGCTTTGTCCGGGAAGCCTGAATCAGCCAGAGTTTCGGATTTCAATTCAAAAAGCTTGTCTTGCTCCACCAAGTAATAGAAAAGGGAAGTTTCTGATGTCAGCTCTGTCTTGGCAATAAATGCCAGAGATTTACCATAACGCTGCCAGGTAACTCCCGCGTAATTATGACGCCCCTCCACTAAGAACTGCTTTTCTCTTTGCGTTTTGAGATTTAAAAGGATAATACTGGATTTATTATCTACTTTGGTAGTGTATAGGAGTTGCTGCTCATCAGGACTTAATGAAAAACCAGTAAGATTGGAAATTTCCTTTTTTGTCCTTCCATCAGGGTTGCGGATTACCATTTTCTGCTGGTTTGTTGCTTCATAATCTATGATCAGATAATTAGTGAGAGCCGAGTAATTGTACTGGTTAACGGATTTGATAATTTCCTGTTTTCCGGTTTTTAAATTTAGGATATAGAGATTTTTTTCAAAAAGAGTTGTAAATGAATTGTTATTAATAAATGCTGTTTTATCTCCATAGGGAAGGTTATAGGTTTTGTTTGTGATGGTGTTTTGAACAAAAAGACTGTCAATGCCGTTTTCATATCTCATTTTATAGGAGACCCACTCCTGGTCGGCAGATATTTTATCCAAGCCTAGTACACCCCATAAATGATTATCAGAAGCCTCTACTATTTTTTTTTGCACCACCTGTCCCCATAAGGGACAGGCTACTAATGGCAAAATATAAAAAACAAATAAAAGCTGTGTTAGCCGTTTTATAAAGGTCGTGCAAACGTTTTTTTTAGTATTATGGCTTCGCATGTTTTTGTTGTTTAATATCCCGGATTTTGAGGTTCCAGATAGGGGTTGGCGCTCAGTTCATTCTGCGGGATCGGAAAAAGAGCATCGGTGGTATTCCATCCTGGTTTTGTAGGAGAAAGAATTAGATCACTTTTATTAAATCGCTTTAAATCAAAAAAACGATGTCCGTATTCGCTGAAGAGTTCCCATTTCCTTTCCTGCAGGACAGCCTCCAGAATTTCATCTTTGCTAACAGCAGGCGAATCTGTAAGCCCGGCCCTGTTTCTAATTACATTAAGATCTTCCTTGGCGCCTATTAAATCGCCTTGACGGGCTCTTGCCTCGGCTCGGATTAAATATTGTTCAGCAAGACGAAAAACAACAGAATACTCCGTAGATGTAGCGGTAGCATTTCTTTGTTTGTATTTAAAAGGAAAAAACCAGGTAGTCGTTCCATTAGTCACGGACTTAATCCAATTGGATCTGCGAAGGTCTGAACTGTGGAAAGAATCGGCAAGGCTGGTACGCATGGCTGTAAGGGAAGGCGGAGTATAAGTAAGTATAAATGTTGCTCCTTCTTTGGTATTTTGTCCTGTCCCTGCAGCCTTAAGCTGCCAGATAGTTTCCTTGGAGTTTATCAAAAAAACCGCATCGATGTTTTTTATCAGCTGATATGTATCGGCCTGATTCAAGACAGAAGAGGCTTCATTTGAGGCCTCCGGATAGGCGCCACTATAGAGATAGACTCTGGCCAGCAATGCCTTCGCGGTATAAAGATTGGGACGGATTCTTTCATTTGTGCTATACGAAACCGGCAGAAAATTTGCTGCATTTTTCAAATCAGCTATAATATTTAAATAAACCTCACCGGCAGGAATTCTTTTTGCCTCTCTGTTTTTCTTGTAATCTGTGGAGATAATATAAGGGATGTCTCCAAAGAGATTAACCAGATAAAAATGCTCGATCGCTCTTATGAAAAGTGCCTCTCCCTGAAGTTGCTTCTTATTCTCCGCGGTCAATGCTGAACTGGCCTGTGATCCTTCAATGATGGAATTGGCGGCGTAGATCTGGTTATAGGCTGTATTCCAGTAATCAGTAATAGTAATGTTTGTGGGCAGCAATGAGTTGTTATAAAAATTCAGGGCCTGGTTGGACGGTGTGCCGTACGCTACCATCTCATCGGTATAGTTCCCCAGTGTATTTGACAGTCCTGAGTTTGTTCCGGCAATCATTCCCTTGTCGCGTATTGCCCCGTATATATTGGTAAGGGCAGCCTCTGCAATAGGATAGCTTTCAAATACAGCTGAGCTGGTCAATTGGGATTTAGGCATATCGACATCGACAAATGATTCACAAGCATTCATTGTAAAGAAGAGGATAATGAGAGTTGTGAGGTTTTGAGTATTTCTATAGATTATTTTCATTTTTTCCTGATTTAAAATGTTAACTGTACAGCGGCAGAGATTACCTTAAGAGGCGGCAGATAGCCGTACGAGATAAACTCAGGATCTCCGTCTTTATATTTGGTGAAGGTCAAAAGATTCTGCCCCTGGAGCATAATGCGGCATTGTGTTTCCTTTAGATTCAGAGGAACATCATAGGATAGGGCAATATTTTTTAAACGCATAAAAGAGGTGTCCTCAAAAGCCGCTGTACTGCCACTAAATAAATAATCACCAGTGAGCGCCGCATCGTTTATACCTGTGGTATAAATTTGGTATTTTGAGTTGTCTCCCGTGTTTTTCCAGCTGTCTATCATTCTTGAGGGCTGATTTAACATCATACCTGCATTTTCCATTGCAACAGCCCTGTTTTTTTGACTTACAAATTGAAAAAGAAAATCAAGTTTCCATTTCTTATAGGTCAGCTGATTTTGAAGCCCTCCAAAATATTTAGGATTAAGATCAGTGACCACTTGCTGGTCTTCAGGAAAAGAGATTCTTCCATCGGCATTCAGATCTTCAAAGGTGTGCAGGCCAGTCTGGGGATCGACTCCTTTATACTGGTAGAGCAGGGCAATATTTAAAGGTTTCCCGATACGGTACTTCTGACTATAAGGAGAGCTTTCCAGTCCGGGAAACTTCAGAAGCTTATTACGGGCAAAGGTCAAATTAAGACTGGTTGTCCAATTAAAGTTTCCAGTGTTGAGGTTAACTGTGCGCAGAGTCAGTTCCGTCCCTTTATTTTCAACTGTAGCATCAAGATTGGCTTGGAGTGTAGTAAATCCTGTGGTGCCCGGCAAAGGAATGCCTGTCAATTGATTCGAGGAACGGTTCTGATACCATGCGGCAGTCAGGAATATGCGATCGTGCAGAAATCCAAGCTCTGCCGCAATTTCAAATTTCTTATTGGTTTCCCATCCAAAGTTTGGATTATAGAGTCTTGAGGGCTGGAGCCCGATCACGCCATTGTAATTTACTCCGGATGTAGTGTACGTATTTAAAAACTGATAATCGCCAATTTGGTCATTTCCTGTGATTCCGTAACTGCTGCGAATTTTTCCAAAACTCAGCCATGAGCTGTTTTTAAGAATTTCCTCACTAGAAAACAGCCAAGCGGCTCCGACGGCTCCAAAATTGGAGAACCTGTTCTCAGGGCTGAAGCGGCTTGATCCGTCGCGTCTAAAGGTAAAGTTAAGGATGTAGCGCTGCTGGTAATTGTAATTGAGCCTTGCGAAGAAGGCCTGATATTTATATTGGGTTTCATCGTTAAGATTAATTTTTATATAAGTGGCTGCTGCCAGATTATAAATCAGGGAGTTGGAACTGAATCCTTCAGCGTATTGATACAGCCTCTCTGTGGTCTGGCTTTGAAATGTTGATCCCAGAAGAACTCCGAGCTTTCCACCCAGAAGGTCTTTGTCCCAGCTGATCTGAGGTTCAGCTATCCATGAAGACCGTTTGGTATTATTGTAATATATCCCTGATCGTGAACTCGGAACATTTGCTGCGGGATTAAAAGCAGAGGAAGGCCAGGTTCTTGTTTCGGTGGTGCTGAGGTTTGTATACCCCAAACTGCTTTTTAGGACAAGACCCGGAAGCAGTTCATAAGAAAGTACCGTATTGGCTACAAGATCATTTGTTTTGGATTTTACTTTAGGAAAAAGATTTCCAAGGGGATTCTCCCATGTTCCCTCGGCCCAGTTCAGGGTGCCGTCCTGATTGTAAAGCGCCGGGGCATTTGGTACGAGTATCCGTGATACGGAAGTAAAGTCGGATGCCGGCATATCATTGTCCTGCAGTGTATAGCCAGCTGAAAAAGTTAATCGAAATTTGCTGTCATCAGAGCGGTGGTTCAGGCTAAAATGGCTTCCTCCTTTTTTATAGAGAAAGTCGCCGATGAATACTGTTGATTCTGTGCGATAGCTGCCGCTTAGGAGAAATTGTGTTTTCTCCGAACCGCCTGTTAAGGTTCCATGAAGGTCATTTATCTGTGCTGTATTTCCTATCAAGGTTTTCTGCCAGTTGGTATAGCGGTTTTGATCCCAAGTGCCGTTGATGTCGTAATCCGATGGGTTATAATTAGCAAGACCGTCATTTATGAAAGCCTGTTTTCGCATAGCCAAGTACTGCTGGGTATTCATAAGATCCATGAATTTGGTCACTTTTCCTGCGCCCGTAGAGGCAGTAAGGGTGAACCTGGTCTTGCCTTCTTTCCCTTTTTTTGTTGTTATAAGTACAACGCCGTTGGCTCCTCTGGAGCCATAAATAGCCGTGGCATCCGCATCTTTAAGAATCTCAATGCTTTCGATATTATCGGGATTAATGCTGTTGAGTGGACTCGACAGACCAGGATAGGTTGTATTGGTCTGGTTATAACCAATGGGCTCAGAAGAGAAAGGAACTCCATCGATGATATATAGGGGAGCATTGGCATCAGTTCTAAGACTATTTTGTCCTCTGATTTTAATATCAAAACCTCCGCCGGGAACTCCAGTGGTTTGGGTAATACTAACACCTGCCATTCGCCCTTGCATGGTTGCTAATACATTTGTTACGGGCTGGGTTTCTATATCTTTAGAAGTTATACGTGCGATACTTCCGGTACGTTCGCTTTCTTTAACTGAATAATATCCCGCATTGACACGGACTTCTTGAAGAGTAGTGGTATCGTAGGAAAGGACTATGTTTAGAAGTGAACGTCCCTGAACAGAAATAAGTGCGGTTTTAAAGCCTATATATGAAACTATAAGAGTGTCATTAGGAGAGCAGGTGAGCGAGAACTGACCGCTGTAGTCGGAAATTACGGCATTGTTTTTTTTGTTTTTAATGGCAATGGTTACACCAGGCAGGGGATTAGTGCCATCTGTTACAGTACCTTGAACCTTATGCTGTTGGGAAAATGAATTGCTTTGCTGAGATTGATTTTTGGCAGACAATGGTGAAACAGATAGTAGAAAACCTAGAAAAATTAGGCAATAGAGATCCATTCCACCCTTGGAAAATGAATAATTATTCATAATTTTGGGATTGGTTAGTTAAATATGATTTGATTGGCTACGGTCCTCTGCTCTAGTTAGTCGCTGCTGCAGAGGGCCATTTTTTTATGTATTAAGTAAACGGCTTAATAATCACAATAAAGATTTTATTTAATTCACAGGCATATGTAAGTTTAGATTTATTCGTTTTTTTTGCGAACACTTTAAAAATCATCGAGATAACACTAAGAATAACAAGAGAGTATTGAGCATAAAAAAGCGCGGAACTCAGCTTATCGAACAGAGGTACTGGCGGCACCAACCACAATAAGTGAGCCCACGCCAATGACGTGAGCATCTTACTTATCCTCTCGTGGTTTAAAAAACGCCAGTTTTCTGTTCGAGATTCAAAGCGAATGCTTCAAATATTTTTAATTGAAGAGTCGCAAAATTAATAAAATCCTATTTAAAATTTCTTTAAATATTTATTTAGAATTTCAAATATATGAAAAAAATCACAAAATTGTCAAATTTGACAATTTTTTTTGTCCTAATTATCTCAATTTCACTTTATGAAGGAGATTAGGAAAAAATATTATAAAGCATTTGGTCAGAATTTAGAACGTGTAATGGAAAAGAATAAAAAAGATGTTATGACTGTTGCATCTATTGGAAAGATTGAACTCAAGCAGGTTTATAGAGTTTTAAATGGCGAACATGGGGCATCGCTGGGAACAATAATTTCAATAGCGAAGGGTCTGGATATTGAACCTAAAGAATTATTTGATTTTAAATTTGACTTAGAGAAGGAATAAAAAAGATGCTGCTGCATCTTTTTTATTTTTAATAATACTAAGGTTACGCAGTAACTGCTGGAGACGTTGGAAAGATAGCTAGCAGCTTACGTAAGAGAAAGTTATTTTTATATTTTGGATGATTTGAGTAAATGCCTGAAACGGCATAATGCATGTACTTAATTGTTTTACCTACTATAATTTATTTTTCATAATCTTTATTTATTACATTTGACAGAATTAATTGATGAAAATGCACAGATCACAAACAAAAATAAGCAATCTTATACGGCAGAAAATATTTGTAAATGATGTAGTAAATATTACTAATGGTCAGGCAAAAGATGGAAAAAACCACTTAATTAAAGTTTCTTCATTAATTGTTGACCAAAATGTTTCAGAACGATTGGAAACAGATGAATTTGACAAGAATATATAATTTATCTAGTTCATTTAATTAATTTTTTCTATGGAAGATTTCATCAAATATGCAAAGAATAAGGTATATTTTTATATTGAAAGTAAGTTTTGGTCAAAGTTAGATATTAATACATTTCATGCATGGTTAAGTAATTTTGATACGATTGAAGAGAAATACTGCGCTTTAAAGCTACTTGATAGATTTGTTTTCTATTCGGAGGAGGATATGATAAGATTACTCCAATTTGGTTTTTTTGAGCTAATCTTTAAAAGAAAAGCATTAGAAGAAGAAATTGCTCATAATTTTAATTTGAGCAATGATGAACTTAACAGATTAAAAAATGATTTTATTCGTGATGCTATAGTTTTGCCATTAAGAACTGATAATTTGTCAGAAAGCTCGCTTGCTATGGCTAGATATTTGACCAACGATTTTGGTTTTCCCGAAGAAAATATCGTAGATCAAAACAATTTAAAAAGCGAGAAACTCTTAAGATCAAAAAATTTAATTATTATTGACGATTTTATTGGCTCTTCCAACCAATTGTTCCAATTCTGGAATTTTGAAAAGATTCAATTGGATAAAAAAATTATAACGCCCAAGGAACTTCGAAAAATGTTCCCAAATCTCGAAGTAGAATATTTCTGTTTAGTGAGTAGTGAAGATGGCCTTTTAAACTTTCACTCTAATAACTTTGACGTAGGATTAAGAATAACTTTCTGTGAGAAATTAACAAACAAGTATAAGGTATTTGGTAAAGATTCGGTTTATTTTGATAATGAAGAGGTTGAATCTTGCAAAAATGTTTTAGATTTACTATGTAAAAGGAAAGGGATTCCATTATTCGGATATACAAATTTGGATTATGCAATGGCATTTCATCATTCGATTCCAGACTCATCTTTACCACTTTTTTATATTCAAAATAAAAAATGGAACCCATTGTTTAAGAATAAAAATACATTCGCGCATGACAATATACAATAATCCATTTTCTATAGATCGAGCCGAACAATTAGGTGACAAGTTATTTGAATTTTATTCTAATCACAAAAATTTTGAGGGACTATTAAAGCGAAAGTCATTAATGCTCGAAGGAGGTAGAGGTTCAGGTAAAACAATGTTTTTTTTGTATCATTCATATTTTAACAAAAAAAAAGAATCGGAAAGTAAGAATATAAGATTTGAAGAGTTTTTTAAAGCCGAAAAACTTATTGGAATTCATTTTAGGGCTGATTCTAATTTTGTTCCTGCGTTTCAACATAAAGGTTTGGATGATGATGATTGGACATTGCTGTTTGGTCATTTTTTAAATATCACTTTATCAAAGAGATTGGTTGAGATCATTATAGATATAAATTCAAGTTTTGATAGCCGTGAAAGTCAGATTGAATTTGATCTTTCTGACGAACTCAATATTTTGTTTAATTTAAAAGATTCAATTGATAGTTTTTCTTTGTTGTTAAAAAAGCTGAGTTATGAGGAAATTTTATTAATGAATTATGTAAATAATGTTAGCAAAATTGAAAGACCAATTATCATTAGTAATGGATATTTATTGAATTTAATAGCACAGAGTATTCTAAAACAAAAAAATTTTCAAGAGAAAACTATTCATGTTTTTATTGACGAATATGAAAATTTGCTTTTGTATCAGCAAAGAATAGTTAACACTTTAATTAAACATCCTAATCCAGTCATTATTGATATAGGGATGCGGAATAAAGGATGCAAAACTTACCAAACTTTAGGAGATAGTGAAATAATTACTCCTCCTCACGATTACAGTTATTACAACTTTGAACAATTTACATCACAAGAGTATGAGGAATTAATTGTGGATATTTGTCGTAAAAGACTTGAAAAAATAGATGCTTTGCAAGTGATTGGTGATCCTACTTATTTGGACATAAGGTTTTACTTAGGTGAATATAATCTAGAGGATGAATTATCATCATTTTTAAAACCTAAAGATATCAAAATTCTTCAGTCGAAGATAAAAGCTCGAGTTGGTATAGAGGAAAATTGTTCAATCCTCTATGAATCAGCAGATCCATTAATTTTACGTTTAATACTTGTTCTTTTGGAACGTGGCCAAAAAAGTGAACATATAGCACATGAACTAACATTATTTTTAGAAAATAAACCTTCAAAATTTAATGATTGGATTCACAATAATAAGAATGGTCTAATATTCTTATTGTGCAAGGAGCATAGTAAAAATAAAATGTATTATGGTTTTAATACTTATAAATCGACTTCCTCAGGTATTATAAGATTCTTTTTAGAACTTTGTGAAAGTGCTTTTAAGAACGCTTTTAGAAATTCATTTGAATTCCAATCTCCAAGAAGGTTGACACCCAATGAACAATCTGAGGCGGCATATTATGTTAGTCAATATAAGATTAATGATATTGAAACTTATACACCATATAGCAATAAATTAAAAAGATTTGTTCTACTACTAGGTGGTATTTTTGAAAAGTTGCACCGTGATATCAAATTGAGTGAGCCTGAAAGAAATCATTTTTCTAGTGAATTTAACCGACTTGATGAAGAAAGTTTAATTTTTTTAAAGAGTGCAGAACTTTACTCGGTACTGCAAAAAAAGGAAGAGACAAAAGTTAAGAATTCTTCGATTGATGGGAACAATATCGAATACCACCTCAATCATATTTATGCACCTTATTTTCAAATTTCGGCAAGAAAAATAAGAAGCTTATATATTGATCCAGGAAATCTCGCCGTGTTAATTAGTGGAGAAAGTAGAAAGGCAAATGATGTTGCAAATGCTCTTGCGAAAATCGAAGAGATCAACGGGGGGCAAACTAAAATAGATTTATTCGATGCTTTATAATAGGTACTACAAATTAGATTCCTCCTTGGATATCAAAAACATTTTTAATGATATAGATATTTTTTTTCTTGGTACGAGTTCAGAAGCTAGGGCAACAAATGTCCTTTCGCTGATAAAGGGCTTCTATAAAAATGATATACTAGCTGTCGATTATGATATTGAACATGAAAAGTACTCTATACAAAACTTACCTGTAGATGGAAATCAAATAAGAAAAAATCTGGATACGGAAGGCAAAGACTTAGTAAAAGATTTAGGTATTGATCTGCATCAAATAGATATAAATAATAAGAATCTATTAATTGATATTACATCATTAAAACATCCGTTTCTTTTTTACCTTTTGCTTTTGATAAAAAGAGACTTTCAACCTAAGAAACTTTTAATTACATATACGGAGCCGGAAAAATATGTCCAAGAGGGAAAGGAAGATAATGCTAGACAAAAATTTGATCTAACTGAGAAATTTTGTATGGTAAATTCACTGCCTGGTTTTGCAAGAGTATCAGATTACAACAAAGAAAGAATTTTAATTGCAATAATGGGCTTTGAAGGTAACAGATTTAGTAAAGCTTTTGAAGATGTTAATCCTTCTGATAGAAAAACATACGCAATTGTCGGTTTTCCATCGTTTCAACCTAGCTGGCAATATTATGTATATTCGCAAAATCAATATCCGTTAGAGCAATCGAAGGCATTTAGTTCCATACGAAGATCTACCGCAAATGAACCTTTTGGTGTTTATAATATTTTGAACGATATTAAAAGTCAAAATAATGGATTTGAGTTAGTTGTTGCACCTATAGGAACGAAACCACATTCGCTGGGTGCATGTATGTTTGCGATTGATAATGAAGATGTGCAGATCTATTATGACTTTCCATCGTTTGGAAGTAAAACTAGAACAATTGGTATTGGAAAAAGTTTTGTATACAACTTAACTGATTTTATTAATAATATTTAGCGTTGTCAGTTTTGATTGAGTAATTACAAATTTAGGAATATGGATTTTGACAAAAAAGAATTAGAAGAACGTAGTGATTATTTAGATTACGATCAGGTTGTAGACTGGTTTGTGACAGATAACTATTTTGAAAATATCCAAAGAAAATTATTAGGCACTGGTGCAAAGTTATTAATTGGTCCAAGGGGCACTGGGAAAACACATCAAATGCTGATATCACATATAAACTGTATTTCAGACGGAAATAAACCCGTTTCATTATATGTGAGTTTTAATCGATACTATCATCTAGAACCTCTTATGTCACGGGCATCGAATGCTATCAAAATATTTAATACTTGGGTACTCTCAAAAATCGTCCTTTCAATGTACGAGTTTAGTGAAAAGGCCAATATTGATATCTCCGCATTAATGCGCGACCCAGGATTAGCAAAGAATAAACTCGAGATTTTCATAGGTAAAGCTGAGAAAGGCTTGTTTAGATTCGAAGATGAAAGTTTACTAGAAATACTTAATGTTTCATATGTAAAGAATTTAATTGAAGATTTAATAATAGGTTCTGGTCGTAAAAGAGCAATTCTTTTATTAGATGATGCTGCATTAACTTTAACGCCGGAGTTTCTGGTTGACTTTTTTGAGATTTTTATAGGTTTAAAGTCGCCAAATATTTCTCCTAAAGCATCAGTTTACCCTGGCACGACAGAGTATGGTTCAAAATTTCATCTTGGCCATGACGCTGAAAAAGTTGAATGCTGGATCAATGTTACTGATGATATGTTTTCTTATAGTACTTTTATGAACGAGGTCATCAATAAAAGACTAAGTGAAACAATAAAAGATATTGATTCCGAAATAGTTGAAATTTTTAAATATGCATCTTTCGGAATTCCACGGGCATTTATATTTCTAATTAGATCATATATACAGTCCAATAAAAGTACAAGGCAGTCTAAATTTAATGAAGTTATTGATCAACACTCTAATCTTATTAAAATTGAATATTTATCTTTAAAAAAGAAAATTCCACAGTTTTCTAATATAATAGAAGTTGGCAATAACTTTTTTGATGCTATTATCAGTGACATAAGCATTATAAATAAAGAGCTTGTAGGAACAAGAAATATAATTATTGGAATTGAGGAACATACGAACAATATGGCCGAAAGAATGACCCAATTTCTCAATGAAGCAGGGCTATTATATAAGCATTCAAGTAGTGTGAGTCATGGTCACAATAGAGAATATATTCGATATACTCCCCATCTCTTATTTCTTTTAAAAGCGAAGGCATTTAGTAGTGGAAGAGGGTTTGACACAAAGAAAATTCTTGAACAATTATTAAGTCCAGAGAAAAAACATCCTGTTAGAAGAAAATTGGATACATTATTGTCTCCACAGGACATTCATGATTTAAAACTAAATTTACCGCCATGTACTAACTGTGGCACTGTACGTATCCAAGACGACCAGAGATTTTGTCATAAATGTGGCTTCGAATTGGTAAATAATTCTGCTTTTGAAAGCTGTATGGAACTGGATGTTAACGCAATTCCTTTTACAAAGTTTCAATTGCAAGTTGTAAAGGAAGCAAATTTTAAAAAAATTAAAGATTTCTACTCTGTACAAAATCCAGTAAGCGAGCTTAGGAAAGTAAAGTTAGTTGGAGTATATAGATCGCAGGAAATATTAAAACGAGTATTAAGTATCGTTGATGAATTTTTAACTTAAAGAGATGAATATTGACGCTAATAATACTTCGCCGTATCATTTTCTTGATACGACAAACATGTTTGATCTTGACTTTCGAGAAACAAATGAAACACCGATTGATACCTATATAAAAAAAATCAGAAGTTTAACTGTGCTTATTGATCCAAACCCAGCAGATTACAACAAGATTTTAGCAAATTTGGTTTTATTAGGAAGTGTCTCGGTTTTTGAAAGCTATATGCGTGAGATAATTAGAAGGACAATTTTAATTGATAAAATAAGTTTAACTCATTGCGAAAGTTTGCCGTTATCTTATGGAGCAGCGATAAGTCACGTCAATGAATTAATGCCTGAAGCAATTTTAGAAGATGTTTCATTTGCAGGTAAAGTAAATGTACAGGAATCTTTAAAAAAATTTTTAAATTTAAAAGGAAATTTGCCAGATTCATTAGTAGTAGCACTTGACGAATTCGCAAAAGTTTGTGAATTAAGGCACTGTTTGGTGCATAGATTTGGAAAACTAGGTACGAAGAATGCTATAAAACTAGGATTAACCGATCATAGTCTTTCTATTGAAAAGCCATTATCTTTAGACTACATTGCTTTGCAAAATTTGCAAATGACATGTAATACCGTTGTAAAAGAATTAAATAACTATATTTTCAATAGCTTATTGAAACGTTTAATAATGGATGAACGTGGAAAAAAAATACCAACAGTTATTTGGACTTGGAAATATAATCAAGATAGGGCTCTTTTCTTGAAATATTATATGACATTTGTATCGATAATTGAGACTCCTAGAAACCATAGCAGCGCTCGCGAGGCATATGATTTATACCGTATTACTTATAATAGTTTAAGAAGATGATTGATAAAGACTGGCTTAATTTTTATACTCCTGCAAATATAGCAGCAGAAATTGTTAATCTTATTCCACAAAATTATACTCCGGAAATGGTAGTTGATATATGCGTGGGGAGTGGAAACTTCTTAAGTGCAGCCTCAAACAGATGGCAAGGTTGTAGTACTTTGGGTGTTGATATCAGCCCAAATCTAAAAGCAATTGATATCTCAGATGAGATTTATAAAATGGACGCTTTAAATCTTAAGGACTTAGAAACAATTAATTTTAAACTAAACAAATTAGTTTTAGCGAACCCACCTTTTGGGAAATTGGACTATAGCACTAAAAATGTATATTATAGCGAAAAGTTGGCGGAATTACAAATCGAGGCTATAAAAACGAAAAGAATCGAGGCCTTAATGCTGGTCTCTAATTTACATATATTAAATGATATGGACCTTTTTGGAGCGATATTACCACAAAATATATTTGAAGCTGAAAATTTAAAAAGATTTAAAGAAATGTTTTTGGCTCACTTCGATGTATTATATATTGGAACACCAGGTAAATATTTTTCAAAAAGCGAAGTTAAGACTAGGATTTTTGTTGGAAAATTTATTAAAGAAGTAAATTACAAGGAAAATGTAAAAATCGAAAAATCAATCGAAATTGAGTGCAGGGTTCTAAGAGGAATAGATAATTCGAAATTAGCAAAGAATGTAAATATTAATAATGGTGAATTTGATGAAGTAGTCCATTTTAGTAATAATGATGGAAAAATCAGTCAAAAGCGTTATGTTAAAAAAAATACCTTCTCTAATGATTTAAAAATTGACAAATATGATGTCCTCGTTTCTAGAGTTGGTAGGAATTCAGGCAAAATTCATTATGCTTTAAAAGCTTATTTAAAAAAATACCCCTCTGATTATTTCTACTTATTAAAAGATTTTAAGAAAATGGCAACTGAAAAGCAACTTCAAAATATGGAGAATTGCTTATTAGAAAAGAAGAGGGGATTAACCACAAAATATTTGTGTAAGAAAGATATTACTGAACAAATACAAAAAATAACTAATAATTTTAGTATAGTTTGATACAAATGTATTAGATAATGTTTGATATGATTAGCAAAGTTTTGTAACTGTTACGATCAATCTCTTATAAATGTATACAACCTAAATAATACAGAGGTTTTGGTCTTAATAGAACAAAAAAAGTAATTAAATAGACCAACCCTAAAAATTAGTTACATCGAACTTTTCCGTATAAATTATTAGTTTTCTAAAGATAGTAAACTTCCATTTATAACTTCAAAACACATTTCACTGCATTTGGTAGAATTGAGCTAACTAGCGATTTTTTTCGATAATATTTCAAAATGAATAATTTCTCAGAAATAGACTTCCTTTTAAGGACAAGTACTGCTAGTTATTATCTCTGAAGCATTTCTACATTTAAATTACTTTTTATGATTTTTAAAAAGTGTGATTATGGAGAAAGATATTGACTACAGTAAATTAAAGTTGACCCCGGAAAAAGCTCTACAAATGCTTAGGTCGGAAGGATTAGACGTAAGTATTGAACAAGCAGAGGAAATCTTGTATTTCTTAAGAATAATTGCTAATATCGCTGTGTTGAAACATTTAAATAAAACAAAATGAGTAAGATAGCAGATTTATATATTCGTGTAAGTACTGACGAGCAGGCTGAAAAAGGCTTCTCCCAACGTAATCAGGAAGAAATGCTAAGAAAGTATTGTAGCATAAACCAAATACAGATACGTTATGTAATTTACGAAGATCATTCGGCAAAGACTTTTAACAGGCCGCAATGGAAAAAATTTCTTGCTGATGTGAAGAAACATAAAAATAAAATTAATCTGGTTCTTTTTATGAAGTGGGACAGATTCAGTCGCAATGCCGGTGATGCTTACCAAATGATCAATGTTTTAAGAAAACTGGGTGTAGAGCCGCAGGCTATAGAACAGCCGCTTGACCTGAGTATACCGGAGAACAAAATGATGCTTGCATTTTACTTGGCTGCTCCCGAGGTTGAAAACGACCGAAGAGCACTAAATACATTTCAGGGGCTTAGACGAGGTAAGAAAGAGGGCAGACATATGGGAATGGCTCCTTACGGTTATGCAAATAAAGTAACTGAGGATGGAAAAAAATATATTGCCATTGTACCGGAAAAAGCAACAAAACTTATCTGGATATTTGAACAGGTTGCAAGAAATGTTTTTAGTACCGAGTCTATTTATCAAATGGCCAAGGACAAAGGGCTTGTCCTGTCCAAGAGTAACTTGTGGGTCATACTTAGGAATCCACTTTACTGCGGAAAAATAGTTGTTCCCAAATATAGAGATGAAGAAGAAAGATGGGTAAACGGACAACATGATGCCATCATAAGCGATGGTTTGTTTTATCGCGTACAAGACGTTCTTGATAGTAAAGCGAGGACATATAGGCCAAAGATCAAGACTATTGAAAATTTTCCATTAAGAGGCTTTTTTCTATGTCCGCAGTGCGGTCAGAAGCTAACAGGCAGTAAATGTAAAGGAAGGAATAAATATTACTACTACTATCATTGTCATAAAGATTGTAAATGGAGAGTTAACTCGGAGATTGCCAATAAAATATTTAAAGACTATTTAAATAAATTCAAACCTTTACCAGAGGTGAAAAAATTATATGCGGCAGTGCTGCTTGAAGGATATCGAGAACACACTGGGGTAGTTGCTAATGAAAAAAAGAAGTCACTTGAACAAATAGCAACTTACGAAAAGAAATTATCGGTTGCCAGAAATCTATTAGTAAGTGAGAAAATTGATGCTGAGGACTATAATCTGATGAAGAATGAATACAATGAAATTATCAGTAATCTGGAAAAAGAGATGGGAAATGTGGAGGACGACAGAGGGAATATAGAGTATTTAACGAACTCAGGACTGCAAAACCTTTTAAAACTCGGGGACGCCTTTGATAATGCGAGTTTAGCAGATTCGAGGGAGGTAATTGGTTTAATTTTTCCTGAAAATTTTACATTTCGAGAAAACAAAATCCAAACCGCTAGGATCAACGAAATGGTCAACTGTATCTACCTGGTAAACAATAGATTACGGACAAAAAAAAACGGGACAAAAGATGATATTTTTCTTTTGTCCCGAGTAGTGACCTCGACTGGATTCAAACCAGTAACCTCTTGAGCCGTAATCAAGTGCGCTATTCAGTTGCGCCACGAGGCCTTTTTGTTATCAATTCAGCTAATTTTTCGTAGCTTTGTTGATTGCTTATTGCGGGTGCAAAGATAGGTATAAATGCGAGATATGCAAGCATAAAATAACATAAAAATAAAAAAAAATGCAGATTGAAAATTATATACGTGATATTCAAGGTTTTCCAAAAGAAGGAATTTTGTTTAAAGATATTACTCCGCTATTAAATGATCCAATTGCGAGAACAGAATGTCTCAAAATTTTGCTGGAATCTTTAAATGGACAAAAAATAGATAAGGTGGTGGGAGCGGAGAGTCGTGGTTTTTTCTTCGGAATGTTGTTGGCGCAGGAATTAAATGCAGGTTTTATTCCCGTAAGGAAACCTAAAAAGCTGCCTTATGAGATTATTTCAGCTTCGTATGAATTAGAATACGGATCTGATAGTCTCGAAATGCACACAGATGCCATTCAAAAAGGAGATCGCGTTTTAATCCACGATGATGTTCTGGCAACAGGCGGAACGGCAAGAGCGGTTTGTGAGTTGGTAGAAAAACTAGGAGGCGAAATTGTACAGTGCAATTTTTTAATGGAATTATCTTTTCTAAACGGCAGGGAGAAAATTAAAAATCATCCCATTTTTGCAGCACTTACATATTGATTTAAATCAAAACGATTTTATTTTTTATGGCATAAAGCACTAATCCAATTCGGGTTTTGATTTCGAGTTTATCAAAAAGACATTCTCTATAACCATCGATTGTTTTGGGGCTTAAACACATTTCTGAGGCTATTTCTTTATAAGTTTTCTCGGTGCAGGCATGTTTGATGAAAACAAGTTCCTTTTCTTTTAAACTGATTTTTTTCGAATCATCATTTGCTTTTTTGACCAGCATTCCAGAAACCATTTCTGTAAAATAAAATCCTTTTTCAATGACTGATACCATGGCATCCTTGAAAATCTCTGGCGAAGTATCTTTCAGGAGATAACCTTTGGCACCGTTTGTAATCATCTTTATGATGATTTCCTCGTCGTCGTTGACAGAAAGGGCTATAACCTTCAAGTCGGGTCTGTTTTCTTTAATCCATTTCATTGTGCTTACACCATCTAAAACCGGCATATTTACATCTAATAAAATCAAATCGACATCTGTATCTTCATGGTCCTGCACATACGAAACAAATACTTTTCCATTTTCAAATCGGTTAATCACTTCAAAATCCTTAAAACTGTTGATTAAAAGTTCAAGAGATTGTGAAAAAAGCTGGTGATCGTCAACAATAATTATTTTGTTTTTGGTGTTTGGTTTCATTAGTCTTTGATTAAGGGGTATTCTAGTGTTACATTGGTTCCTGAGGCATTTGATTCCATTATTAATTGTGCTCCAATTAATTTGGCTCTTAATTTCATATTGTTTAAACCTAATCCTGAATTGGTTTGGTTGGTATCATATCCAATACCGAAATCTTTCATATCTAAGCAAAAATGAGTTGCAGTTGTATTAATATTTACTTCAAATAAGTCACTGTGTGAATGTTTTAGGCTATTATGCAGTGCTTCCTGAAAAATTCTATAAATAAACAAATCGTGTTCCTGGCTTATATTCGGAATTTCGCCTGTAAGATTGTAATGGTATTGAATGTTTTTCAGCTTTTTTATACGCTCTAAATCTTGTTTTATGGCTTCGATAAAATTGCTTTGTAGTAAATTGTCTTTATTGATGATTCGGGAGAGAATCCTTATCTCATCTAATGATTTGGCTAATATCTCTTTTAAATCATGGAGTTCATTGTGATGAACCGGTTTACCGCTATTAAGGTACATGTTAAGCTGCATGATGCCAACAGAAATAATTTGGCCTATATTATCGTGAAGTTCTTTACTGATTTCGCTCAGCGTCTGATCTTTAATCTCTATTCTGGTTTTGACTAATTCCGATTGAAAAAACATTTCGGACTCCATTTTTTCAACCAAATAATTGTTTTTCTTTTTCAAAAAATAAAAGAATATAACAAGCAAAATGATCAGTAAAGTTAAGAAAACGATACCTAACGAAATGACTAATAATTGTATTTCTTTTCGCTCCATAAGAATCCAATAATATAGCAACTATGTGCAAGGACATTTAAAATAAAAACTACCAAACTAAAAATGGATTCATCATGTTTGATCAAAAACCAATTTAAAGCAAGCATAAAAGGCAAAAACGGTACATGAAAAACTAATATGCCCAATATGTACCAAAAAAAGACTGATCTTTTAAAGTTTAATATTTTGTCTGAATTAAAGATTTCAACCAAATATAAACAGGATAATATCATAATCAATAAAACTCCAATGGCGAAACTATAAGTAAAGGAGTGGTTTACATCTTTTTTAAAATATAAAATATTTAAAAAGAAAGAAACAATAAACAGCACAAAACAAAGAATCGCAATTATTCTATGATTTACTTTTGACAACAAACTCCTCAAAAGCAATATATAGGCAGAAAAGGTGACGAGCATATAAAAATTAAAAACATAGTAATTTAATAAGCCGGTCCATTCTGTAAAGTAATAGCCAACTTTCTCTATTACAACAGAAAACCAAATTAAAATTACTAAAAATTTAGCTCTATTACTAGGAAGTTTATGCATTGAAATCAATCCAATAATTCCGGAGAATAAAGCTAAATAAAAGGTATAAAATCTTAAAAATTCAAACATAATTTTTTAGTAGTCTAAGCTTGGCGGTCTTCCGATACTGCCATAATTCATTGGTTCAATACTTGATACATCGCCTTCGCCGCTATCCATATGTAAGGCGAGAGTTTGTACTTCACCTTCTTTAGCAGCTTTTCTGATTTTCTTTCCGGTTGCCTGCAAAAAAACGGTCATCAAACCAGCTTTTTCCTCATATTTTTTTTCATCAGGATATACGCCAAAGTAAATGCGAATTCCATTTACGTCATATCCTGTTTTTTCACCTTTGGTTTTGATGTAATGAATATAATTTTCGAGTTCTTCTACAGAAAACCAAATAGCATTAGCATCTTCTTTTTTAATGTATTTAGCAATAATACTGGCTCGGTATTTCATGAAATTTAAATGTAATTCTGTAGCGAATTTTCTAGTAATTAATTGGGTCGGTCTTCTTAGCTCTTTTTCCATAATTTTAAAATTAAATCTTTAATAGTTAATGGTTTAATTGATAGTTAATACTTTTTTTAAACAATTCTTATGGGCAAATTTATTTTAAACCCTTACAGCGGGCAAGGGGAAATCTACCCTTTTTTGTAAGGGTAAATTTATTTAAAAAATTGGGTTAAAGTACTGTTTTTTAGTAATTTATAAAAAATCAATTTTACATCGTTCCTTTTTGTGCACAAAATGGATAGGCGAAATCTGAAAAGCCTGTTAAAAAGAGTAGGAGTTAATAGTAATACTAAAAATTATGAGTTTATATCACGAAGTTTTTCAGGGAGAATCATTCAGCGAAGACAATTATTTTGAAGCTGTACGATATGTTTTAGGACCGGAATATTCTAATTTAAGCGAAAGCGAGCTGGAAGATGTCCTTTTATCAAGAGTAGATCAAATGTCTGAAAGTGAAGCAGAAGGTTTTTGGTCAAGTTTAGGTAATGTTGCCAGCAGTATCGGTTCCGGAGTTTTACGTGGCGTTTCTGCCGTTGCTCCAATCGTAGGAACTGCTGTTGGAACTTATTTTGGCGCACCTCAAATTGGAGGAGCTGTTGGTGGATTAGTTAGCAACCTGGCAGGAGCAGGAAGCTCTGCATTAGATAATAGTCGCCAGCAGCAACGCAGACCAGCACCACAACAGCAATACAGACAAGCGCCACAACAACGCAGACAAGCTCCTTCGCCAGTTAGACAAGCTTGGGGTAATACTACAAGATATCTTGCTGATGCCGGCAGAGCTGCTCTTCCTGCAATTCAACAATATGTACAGGATAATCCGGTACAATTGCGTCCGCAGGCAGCTCAGGATATTGGCAGGGTGCAGGGGTTGTACAATCAATTAGGAGGTGTTATCAATAACCCTCAATTCCAGGCTGGTCAGGCACAGCAGAGTTTAGGAACTGCAAGTCCAAATGCACCAATTGAAAGCCACTCTTTTGCCGAATTAATCGAAAGCATGAATTATTTAACCGAAAATATTCTGTATGAATATTATAACGGCGGATTAATTCCGACTGAGGATTATTATATCGATCAATATGGCCAGTTTGTTGGCACAAACACCCCTAACAGAATTAATAGACTTGAAAACTCTATTGCCAGTTTATAAAACCTAAAAGTTATAACAATGGATGCTTATTTAGAATATTTGAAAGAACATAATCCTGAAATGGCTAAATATTTTGAGCTGATGCAACCCATGATGGAAAAAAAAGAACCTGAAGAGGAAAAAGAAATTCCAAAAATTGATCCAATGCTTGAAGAGAGAATCAAGAAGCTAAAAAAAATCAATCATAAACTTTTTACCATTATCGAAGGATTAAAATTTCAGCTTGAATTTGAACTAAATCAAAATGATGATTTAGCAAAAGCTATTGGTGCCTGTACAGAATGCTTTGGCGAAAATGGGGATTGTCCGGAATGTTTTGGAACCGGAAAACCAGGTAACAGCATTCCTGATTTTATTCTTTTCAATAAATATATTCAGCCTGCTATCCAGAAGTATAACAAACATTATTTCAACAAAAATTAACCATTAAAAATTAAAATTATGAGCTATTTCGAAAGTTATTTAGACGAAGATTTATTAAATGAAGATTATTTTAACGAAGATCTTTTAGGCGAAGATCTATTAGAAAGTTATGACGAAAGTTATGATGAAGCCGCAAAGCGCAGAAGACCTTCTACAAGAGGGATTAGGCCAAATGTAAGTTCGGCTGTGAAGCAAAAATCAAACTTTGGGAAAGCGTTAAGCGGAAGAGCTAATGATTATGCTACAAAAAGCGAACTAAAAAAATCATTGGATGCGATTTCAAACCAGGTAAACGAACTTAAGAAAACGTCATTAGCCACTAATAAAACCCTGGTTGCCTTAGATCAAAAACATACAGAACTTGCTAAGTTAGATGCCCGTAAAGGTGATAATCAAACTAAGGTTTTAAAAAATATGCAAATGATGAATATGATGGGATCACTGCTAAACCAGCCAAAGTTAGATGTTACAAAACTTAAAGTCGTTAAAGCAACTGAAACAGGTAAACCAGACACAATTGTTCAGGATGGTACTGCTATAGTTGTTGACCAAACGATGTCTTTATTGTTACCAATGATGACGACAATGGGCGATTCGGGTTCTGGAAAATCTGACAATTCGAACATGATGTTACCATTAGTTTTAATTATGTCTCAGCAAGGTCAGGGTAATACAGGCACCAACAATACAATGCTGCCACTTGTCATGATGATGATGATGAATAAGTAAGTCTAAAAGGGCAGTTGATACCCAATTGCCCTTTATTTTTTATGAACCTTAAAATAGGAAACAATGAATCCAATTAATTTATTAATCAATTATGTGATAGCCAATAGCAGAGCAAATTTTTACAATGTTCCCGGAAATCAGGAAGTAACCAATACAGCACTTTTGACAGGAATGGTGTCTGAAAATCCGTTGATGAGCTATTTAATTATCGACAACAAAGCCAAATTCGAAGGAGAAAAGGGGATTGTTCCGGTAACTACAAAAGCGTCTGACGAAAAAGATAGTTTTCAGGGCTTACCGGAAAAAGGTAGTGCTACTACTGGAAAAGAAGAACCTGCCAAGACAAATGAACCAACTAAGGAAGGATCAACAGTAGAAACTGCTCCTGTTAATGTTGTAACCTTAGAAGCTGTTAAAGCAGAAATTTCAGAAAGTACTAAAGCTATAAAAGCAGAAATTGCTAAAATTCCGGAAAGCAACAAAATAGAGCTGCAGAAAATGATATCAGAAACACTTAGTCCTAAAATTGAAAGTTTAGAAATAAAAACTGCAGATTTGAACGATGCTATTCTGGTACTTAAAAAGAGAGTAGATGAAATTTTGAAAGTTACGCCAGCGCCAACGCCTGATACTGTCGTGCCAACTAAAGAAGCTCCTACTCAGAAAACATCGACTAAAAACGAACCAAAATGAAAACAGCAGCATCTAACCACGAAATAATTAATTTAGAAAAAATTGAAAAAACAACGGATCAGATTCTGAAAAAGATCAATCAAATTCGCCCTACTATTTTTAAAAGTGATTTTAAATTATCAGGCAAAGCAAAAGAAGAGAAAGCGTTTCTGATTAAAAATTTATTTCCTAAAAGTCTGTTTTCTATTAAGAGTTCAGTAGAAACTTTTAATAGAATTTCAGAACATGCCAACTTTTCAAAATTAGAAAAAGAAGATCGGGATTTTATTTCAGGATTAGATAAAATGGGATTTAAAAATAGTCTTTACATCAAGGAAATCGATGAATTTATTTCTCAGTCAAAGAATGTCGAAGATGGTTTTTCAATAATAATCGAAGAAACCATTTATTTCACTCTTTTAGGCTCAGAGTTAGGTTCGATTGAACGTAAGCTATTAACTATCAATTAAAAAGTTAAACCAAAGCTTATGGATCCGAGACTCAAAATAATATTATACGGTAATCCCGACGAAGAATTATCGTTGTTAATGCGTTTAGAAAAGGAAAAAGAATATCCGGAACATTGCAAAATTATTTCGGAATTTGGAACTATTGTAAGTATCAGGACACAACGCCGGTATTTATGCCGCATTTATGATAGCAAGAAAGTTAAAAGCTTAAAAGCACCTCGTGTAGTTCCTGCAAATATTGCTGTGGAGGAGGTATCATCACATGAAATTTTGGAAAAGAAAATCAATACTTCTGCCGAAAATACGTCGAATGTTATTTTTGGAATCATAGATTTTGGCTTTGATTTTACGCATTCTGATTTTATTAAAGATGATAAAACACGTTTCGAAAAAATCTGGATACAATCGGACCGATATGAGGAAAATAAATTTGGCTACGGTAGAATTATTACTAAAACCCAGATTAATGAGGCCTTATTAGATGATTTTCCATTTAAGAAAATAGGATATCACCCGGGAAAATCAGATTTGTTTGGAAATGGTACGCATGGCACGCATGTTCTTGGAATTGCCTGTGGAAATGGCGCCGTTGCTCAAAAAAGTTTTGCGCCAAATGTTGAAATTTTAGCAGTTGATATGGGAACAAATCTGGTTAATGGCTGCAACTTGTCTCTTGGAGATTCGGTTAAATTAATTGAAGGCTTAGATTTTTTACTCACAGAAGCCGGAGATCGCCCAATTGTTATTAATATGAGTCTTGGTGGGCACGGAGATGCGCACACGGGACAAACTTTAGTTGAACAGGCAATTGACAATATTCTGACAGCCAGAAAAGGAACTGCGATTGTACAGAGTACAGGAAATTATCATCAGGCAAATGTGCATACTTATGGTGATATCAGGAACAATCAGAAAATTAAAATTCCGTGGATGTTCAAAAAACACGATCGTACGCCTAATGAAATGGAAATTTGGTACCATGGCGATGATATTTTGAGTATAAATGTGTATGATGACACTCAGAAAATATTGCTTTCCTCAACACCTTTTAAAGATGAATTAATTATAAAAGATGGTGATGAAGTTGGTATTTGTCTCCATAGAAGTAAGGAACCTAATACCAATAAAAACCAAATTAATATTCTCGTTAACGGCAAATTAAACTCCAAATTCTGGACCATTGAGTTAGTTGGAAATAAAGTAAAAAACGGACGTTATCATTGTTATATAGAGCGTGATGACGGCGGACAATCTATTTTTTTGCCAAAAATTGCGAATAAAACGCACACAACAAACTCGATTTGCAATTCGAAATATAGCATAGTGGTTGGAGCATACAATCAAAATGATGATTCAAAACCTATTCTGTCTTTTAGTAGTTCAGGGCCAACTGTTGATGGCCGGATGAAACCGGAAGTGGTAGCACCGGGTTTTAAAATAAGATCATCCTGTTCTTCTTCGGGCAAAGAAAACAAAGCATCAAATAAACTTACTTCTAAAAGCGGAAGTAGTATGGCAGCACCTTATGTAGCTTCTTTGGTAATGAACATTCTTGAAAAAGAGCCCCGGCTTGATATTATTTCTATTAGAAAAAAGCTCTTTAAGGCTTGTGATTCAGTCTCTTTTAAAGAGAATAATATCGAGATATTCAGAGCCGGACATGGTTACATCAATCCAGGTAAAATAATATAAAAAGCAAATATTATGGAAAATTTAGTTTCTAATTCCCCCATTATAAATCAGAATTCCGGTTCGGTTTCATCAGCACAATTATTAAGCAATAGCGTAGGATTGAATGCAGTGAATAATCCGCAGGATGTTCTTCAAATTCAAAATTATCTTAAAGAATTAGGTTATCCACTTACTGTTAGTGGCAACATTTCCAACAGTCAAACGGATAATACTATTGTTTCAATCTTGAACTTTCAGGCCAATAACAACATTCAGGTTTCCGGAATCATTACTCCAAATGATGTCACCTTTATTGCTTTGAAACAATTGCCAAGAGCTATTACAGCATTGACAGAAAGTGAAGATGAATCGCTGCATCAGCCGTTTTTGACAAACTCATTTATCTTCAGAAGAAATGCCGGCAACGCCAATACACTTAATGTCATTTTTGAAGGAGATTCGTGGTTGGATTATCCAGTTCCGAGAGTTTTAGATCTGTATGATACCATTACAGATCATAATCAAAGGCTCAACTTAAATTGCCTTCATTTGGCAAAATTTGGAGAAACAACTTCACAAATGTATGCGGACAAAGCTCATTTTGTGCAATATGTAAGTGGGTATCGAATTGACCGAATTTATTTTAGTGGAGGCGGAAATGACGTTTTTCCACAACTAGGCAGAATATTAAATGCCGGAGTGACCACATTTAATCCTGGTTTCTTTACGGATACAGCAAAACTAAATGAATTGAGAAGTTTGTCTGGCGATGCTTTGTATCAAAAATGTATTTTATACAAAAGATATTTAAATACCAGTACTTTTGACAGCGCACTTTTCAATTCGGCCAATCTCAATGCTATTTTTACGACTATTATGCGCAATTATATGGGCTTTGGAAGTATCGTAAACGCATATTGTACGCCAAACACCATATTTTATATGCATACGTACGATTATCCTTTATTCAAGCTTGGAGTACAGCCATCAGTAGCGGGATTGAGTTTGCCTTTAGGACCATGGATAAAACCTGTTTTTGACCGGTTAGGAATTACAGATGAGATTTTGAGATGTTATAGCATCATCCGATTATTAGATCGTTTTTATGCACTTTTATACCAGATAAAAAATCATTTCAATTACTACGGTTATCGTTTTCAAAGCCGGATAATAGATTATCGCGGTTTATTGAATTCGTCCGAATACTGGCGAGATGAAATTCATCCCAATTCAGTAGGAGCAAGGAGATTATCAACTCGCGTTACTTTTTAAAATAGAAAAACCCAACTTTTTTATGGTCGGGTTTTTTTATGAATGAAAACTTTTTTTATCTCAAACTTGCACCAAGTTCAGTTTCAAAAGTTTGTTGCAGTTTAGACATGATTTTATCAATCTGACTATCTGTAAGTGTCTTCGTGTTGTCCTGAATAGTAAAACTCAAAGCGTATGATTTTTTACCTTTCGGAAGATTTTTTCCTTCATAAACATCAAATAAATTAATGTCTTTTAAAAGTGCTTTTTCTGTTTGTTTAGCCAAATTGAATATACTTTCATATGTTGTATTTTGGTCAATTAACAAAGCCAAATCTCTTCGAACTTCAGGGTATTTAGGAATTTCTGAATATTTGATTTTTCCTGTTATGATTTTTAAAATCAGATCCCAGTTAAAATCAGCATAATAAACATCTTGCTTAATTCCGAAATGTTTTAGAATAGATTTCTTAACCACACCCATTTCAACTAAAGTATCATTGTTGTAGCAAATTGCAGTTCCTTCTGAAAATACATCAGATTGTACCGGTGCATTCGAAATTTTATCGATTCCTAAACGTGCCAAAATACCTTTTACATACCCCTTCATTAAAAAGAAATCGGTAGTTTTTTGAGGATTTGTCCAGCTCTCTTTGTTTCTGTTTCCGGAAATCAATAATGAAAGATGTTTGTGCTCTTCATACCCGTTAAGATATTTGTGATAGGTTTTTCCGAATTCAAATAATTTTAAATCAGAATTTCTTCTGTTAATATTGTATGAAATAGCTTCCAATCCTGAAAACAATAAAGACTGACGCATAGTAGACAAGTCACTACTCAACGGATTCAGCATTACTACATTGTGTTCTTCTTTTAATGAAGTTGACAATTTTGCATAGGTTGCTGTAGTCAAAGAATTCGCCATCATTTCGTGGAAACCCTGAGAATTCAATTGAGAAGCAATTACATTTTGAACTTTATAATCTTCTGTTCTGGGTGAGTTGGCAACAGTGGCATTGAATTTCTTAGAGAAATTAATGTTGTTGTAACCATAAACCCTCAAAATTTCTTCAATTACGTCGATTTCACGCTGTACATCAACGCGATACGCCGGAATTGTTAATCCTAAACCTGAATCAGAAACACTGTTTACTTTGATGTCTAAAGAAACTAGTATTTTTTTGATCGTATCTTTTGGAATTTCCTGTCCAATAATTTTAGACACATGACTGAAATTCAATAGAACAGAGAAATCTTCTATTTTTTTAGGATAAACTTCCACAACATCAGAAGTTAGTTTTCCACCTGCAACTTCCAGAATTAATATGGCAGCACGTTTTAAGGCATATTCTGTAATCGTTGGGTCAATTCCTCTTTCAAATCTAAAAGAAGCATCTGTATTTAATGCGTGTCTTTTGGCTGTTTTACGAATACTCACCGCATCAAAATAAGCACTTTCTAAGAATATAGAAGTGGTACCCTCTGAAACTCCTGATTTTTTCCCACCAAAAACACCCGCAATACATAACGGACCTTTTTCGTCGCAAATCATCAAATCTTCTTTATGTAATGTTCTTTCAACATCGTCTAAAGTGGTGAATTTAGTTCCTTCAGGAAGTGTTTTTACAATTATTTTTCCATTGATTTTGGCAGCATCAAAGGCGTGTAGCGGTTGTCCTAATTCATGTAATACATAATTGGTAACGTCTACAATATTATTTTTTGGAGTTAATCCAATAGCTTTTAAACGATCTTGTAACCACGCAGGAGATTCCTGAACTGTAATTCCTGAAATAGTTACCCCACAATATCTTGGTGCTAATTGAGGTTCTTCAACATTAACGTCAATTTTTAAGGTACGCATGTCAACTCTGAAGTTGCTTACAGATGGTGTGATCAATTCTATATTTACACCACGTTGCAACATTCCGGCTCTTAAATCACGTGCAGTTCCATAATGGCTCATAGCATCGGCACGGTTTGGCGTTAATCCAATCTCGAATACTTCATCATTTGCAATCTTGAAAACTACAGAAGCTGGCGTTCCAGGTTCTAAAGCATCATCTAGAACCATAATTCCGTCGTGACCATTTCCAAGACCTAATTCATCTTCAGCACAAATCATTCCGTGACTTTCCTGTCCGCGAATTTTTCCTTTTTTGATAGTGAATTCAGCTCCTTCTTTATCATATAAAACAGTTCCTATGGTAGCAACCGGAACTTTTTGTCCTGCAGCAACATTTGACGCTCCACAAACAATTTGCACAGGCGCTTCTAAACCAATATTTACAGTTGTAACTTTTAATCTGTCGGCATCAGGGTGTTTTTCGCAAGTAAGTACGTGTCCTACAACAACTCCTTCTAAACCACCTTTTATAGACTGGTATTTTTCGACAACTTCTACTTCCAGACCTAAATCTGTTAGTAATTCTGAAGTTTGTTCAGATGTCCAGTCTGTTTTAATAAATTGTTTTAACCAGTTGTAAGATATTTTCATGTTAACTATTTTATTCTTGTATGAGGATACAAATATAAGGATTGCGTATTGTAGTAAGAAACAATTTATTTGGTTTTTTCGGGCTGTTTTTGATTCACCTGAAATGGTCTGTAATTGAGTATTTTATATTTTTAGTCTTAATATTTTGATAATTAAATGCTAAAAGTAGTTCAAAAAAATGAATGTGTTATTTTTGTGCTATTTGTTGAACGAAAAGTGCTATTCCGTTCGGGATTATGAAGGTAAATTTGAAAGGAATCCAAAAAATTAAACTTATGAGCACTATCGCACAAAGACCTGAATTTAAAGCAAAATATGACAATTACATCAACGGAAAATTTACTGCACCGGTAAAAGGAGAGTATTTTGATGTTCTTTCTCCAATTGATGGAAAAGTATTTACAAAAGCCGCACATTCAGGCAAAGAAGATTTAGAACTGGCAGTTGATGCTGCCAATGAAGCGTTTAAATCCTGGGGAAAAACCTCTGTAACCGAAAGAAGTATTTTATTAAACAAGATTGCACAGAAAATAGAAGATAATCTTGAATATATTGCCACAGTTGAAACTATCGATAACGGAAAACCAATTAGAGAAACGCTTGCAGCCGATATTCCGTTGGCGATTGATCACTTTCGATATTTTGCAGGAGTTATTCGCGCCGAAGAAAGCTCAATTGCAGAACTAGATTCTCAAACGGTTTCCATCGCATTAAGCGAACCTTTAGGAGTTGTAGCGCAGATTATTCCGTGGAATTTCCCGATTTTAATGGCCGTTTGGAAGATTGCACCGGCATTGGCTGCAGGAAATACAATCGTTTTAAAACCAGCCGAAAGTACACCAATTTCAATCTTAGTTTTAATGGAATTGATTGGAGATATTCTTCCTGCCGGAGTTCTAAATATTGTAAATGGTTTTGGTGCCGAATTAGGCCGTGCATTGGTAACTAATAAAAAAGTTTCTAAAGCAGCATTTACGGGTTCTACCACAACAGGCCGTCTGGTGATGCAATATGCAACAGAGAATATTATTCCGGTTACATTAGAATTGGGTGGTAAATCGCCTAATATTTTCTTTCCGTCTGTGGCAGATCATGATGATGACTTTTTTGATAAAGCCATTGAAGGTGCCGTTTTATTTGCTTTAAATCAGGGAGAGATTTGTACCTGCCCATCCAGATTATTAATTCACGAGGACATCTACGACAAATTTATTGCCAAAGTTATCGAAAGAACCGAGGCTATTATTGCCGGAAATCCTCTGGATAAATCGACCATGATAGGAGCACAGACTTCAATTGTTCAGAAGGAAAAAATTATGTCATATATTAAATTAGGAAAAGAAGAAGGTGCAGAATTACTAACCGGTGGTGATGAAAATCATTTAGGCGGAGATCTGGAAGGTGGTTATTATATCAAACCAACATTGTTTAAAGGGCATAATAAAATGAGGATTTTTCAGGAAGAAATTTTCGGGCCTGTTTTGGCCGTTACTACATTTAAAACGACTGAGGAAGCAATTGAAATTGCAAATGATACCATGTATGGATTGGGAGCGGGCGTATGGACACGTGACGCACACGAAATTTATCAGGTTCCGAGAGCGATTCAATCTGGACGTGTCTGGATCAACCAGTACCATTCTTACCCTGCGGGAGCACCTTTTGGAGGTTACAAACAATCCGGAATTGGTCGTGAAAACCATAAAATGATGTTAGGGCAGTACCGTCAGACGAAAAATATGCTTATTTCTTATGATAAAAAGAAATTAGGCTTCTTTTAATTTGTTATTATATTGGTTCGAAAAGGTAAGTTTCTGACTTACCTTTTTTTGTAAATTTAATTTAAAAAAGAGGTCATGATTAAAAGAATTGATGCCACAGAAAAAGCCATTGGGCTGATAAAAATATTAAAAGAAAAACATGGCGATCTAATGTTTTACCAAGCAGGAGGATGTTGCGAAGGAACACAACCGCAATGTTTTGAAAAAGGCGGTTACTACCAAAGAATGGGCGATGTCTGTATTGGAACTATTGAAGATACAGAATTTTGGGTCGACAAAGATCTATTTGAATATTGGAAACATGCACATTTTACATTAACCGTTATTGATGCCTTTGGTGTCGGAGGTTTTTCTTTAGAAACACCTCTAAAAAAGACTTTTCAAATTGAATACAGGATTTTTACCGAGGAAGAAGAAAAGAATTTGGAACCGGTTAGTTTTATTGAATAAGGTTCTAAGTTGCTAAGGTTCTGAGGTTCTAAGTTTTTTTTTGTAGAGGTGCACAGCAGCGCGTTTAACACTAAATATGGATAATAGGAGCGTAGACGCACTGCGGTGCACCTCTACGATAAATGTTGTGATATAAAGTTGTAGAATAAACGTTGTAGAAGTTTTTACGCATTTATGTCACTCCGACGGAGGAGGAATGACAAAATAACCGTAAACAGCTAAATACAAGTTTTTTTAAAAAAACTCAGAACCTTAGCATCTCAGAACCTCAGTTAACATACAACAACTGATACTGCTTCGGCGTAATTCCTTCGTGTTTTTTAAATAATCTAATGAAGTAGCTGGCATCTTCAAAACCAGATAAATAACAAACTTCGTTAATCTGAATTCCAGGATTTCGAAGTAGTTTTTTGGCATGTTTTACTTTCTCATTTAAAATATATTCAATCGGACTCATGCCTAGTTCTCGCTTGAAAAACCGATAAAAAGAGGTCGTACTCATACAAGCCTTATCACTCAGAATTTTTAGGTTGATGTTTTCTTTTAGATTGAGTTTGATGAATTCGGTTACTTCAAAAATAGGATTGTTGGGATGGATTGCCAAACCTTCATCAATTGATTTGATAGTTTGTGTCTGGATAATTCTGATCAATAATTCCTGTAAAGTCAAGTCGGCCAGAGCATCTTTGGTAATTGAAGTGCTCATGCATTCTTTGATAAGTTTATTGATTGTAGTGGCAAGGTCAATATTATTGTAGAAAAAATAATTTTGATAATTCAATTGCCAGAATACATCGTTTCCTTCTTTGGGATAACGTTCATTCAGAAAATTTAAAGTTTCATTTATTTTAGAGTTGTCAATTGCCAGAGCCAGACATTGTGTTGGATTTTCTTTAGACGCTTCCGGAAAATCGATTTTCATTTCAATGTTAGAAGGAATAACAACTGTTTCCCCTGGCAAATAATCAAATCCCGGTTCATCAAAAAGATGCATCACTTTTTTGCCACGTAGCATACTGGTTACTACAAAATCGTTGAATTTAAGCGGAACTAATTTTGAAGATTCGTAAGTTTCAAAAAGATTTAATTCACAATGATTCAGGGTGTAAACACTTCTGTTCTCAACTAATGTTTTTAAAGATTTTTCATTGGATAAATGAGGTGGGTGAATTAAAACACGTTGATTTTGCATTGTGATTAAATTTAGTTAGTGGAACTTTAAATTTAATCAAAATAAGCGCAACAATTTAAGATTTAACGTTTTATTAAATCAGCTCTTCTACATGTTTTTTAATGTTTTCTGAAATTTTCTTAATTGGTAAATCGTTTTCATCATCACCAAAAGGATCTTCGATTTCCTCAGCAATTAATTCTAAACTTGCCAGAACATAAAAGATAAAAACAACTACAGGAACTACATAATAACCCAGACTTAAAGAATAACCAAAAGGCAAAGTCATCGT
Organism: Flavobacterium frigidimaris; assembly: GCF_002217275.1. NCBI lineage: Bacteria > Pseudomonadati > Bacteroidota > Flavobacteriia > Flavobacteriales > Flavobacteriaceae > Flavobacterium > Flavobacterium frigidimaris. The sequence continues at coordinate 104,263 of NZ_MUGV01000019.1, read as the reverse complement.
GTAAAAGAAAATGAATTTTTTGATAAAAGCACTGTAAGAGTAGGGAATAGGGGTGTTTTTAATTCGCTCACAGGCACCACAAATATCAGTAAAAGCAACCAGTTCGTTATTTAGAATAATAAGCTGGTCGCCTGTTATCTTTTTAGATTCGTATAAATCATTAATTTTATGATACATCATTCGTTTTATCTGATTTGGTTTGTGCTTATGATGATCTAATTCTAAATCTACATCATCAAAAAGTTGTTTGGCCGTGTCAGAATTATTTAAATGTTTGTACAAAATAGAAGCATAACCGGGAATAAACTTCCTGAAAAATTTACGATCGTTTTCATCTTTTAAAATAGCGGAAAGTTTAATTGCAAAATTGCGGCTGTTGTTGACTAAGCCACCCCAAAGTTTTCGTGCTTCCCACCAACGATCATACGCTGTATTGGTTCTGAAGACCAATAAAAGTGAAATTACAAAACCTAATATTCCGTGCATTAACGGAATATTTTTGATATAATGATTGTTGTCAATTCCCAAATAACCGACTTCTAAATAACCAACAATTCCGGAATAAATTCCAATTGCAATCATTAAAGGGAATAATTGTCGAACTGTATCTGATTTATGAAAACGAAATATAAAAGTAAGCCAATCTTTGGTATTGTATGAAATCATTTAAGTCTGTTTTGAAACAAATTTACTTAAAAATTCATATTTCCAGCTAATTCTTTTAATGCAATTTCAGATAATTTAGCTACATATTGTGCATTACTGTAACGTACTTTTGCATTTACATAATTAAGCTGCGCCGTTCTGAAATCAAGTGTAGTTATAGTTCCAATTTTGAATTTATCCAACGTGATTTCTAAATTTTGACGGGCAATAGCCTCGTTATCTTCTTCAAGACCAATTAATTCTAAATTGGTTAAATACGTTTGAAAAGCGGTACTTAATTGTGTGTTCAGAATCATATTTTGTTGCTCAATTGCAATTTGAGAATTCACAATTTCCAGTTTTGCTACTTTTTCATTTCGATGTTGGTTAAAACCATCAAATATATTTAGCGTTGCATTAAAACCATAATTCAAACCTTTTGATGAAGCCTGACTGGTAAAGCCTAAACTAGACTGACTTTCGGTAAAGTTATATCCTGATGTTAAGTTTACAACTGGGTATCTGTCTGCTTTTACTTGTTTCAATTGTAACTCGGCTATTCGTTTATTTATGATTTGAGCTTCTAAACCGGGATTTTGTTTTTGTGCCAATTCCATTAAATTAGCCAAAACTAATGTGTTATCAACAGTAACCAAATCACTAACTTTAAAATCGATTTTTGGGTCACGGGCTAAGTATTGATTCAATAATATTTTAGCATTCGCATATGATTCTTTTTGTCTTAATAAGGCAACCTGATCCGAATTTAAATCGACCTGAGCATTTAAAACTTCTAATTTTGATGCTTTTCCAATGCTAAAACGGTTCTGAGCCAGCTTTAAACGTTGTTGCGAAATCACGATTGTAGTATCTAACGCAGACAATTGTTGTTGCTGCTGCACTAAATCGTAGTACGAAGAATTAACCTGAGCAATTTTCAATAAAATGGTTTGTTTTAACTGGGCATCACCCAGTTTTTGAAGCTCTTTTAACTGGTCCAGTCTGGCGAACATTTTCATTCCGTCAAAAACAGTCCATCCTAAACTTACGCCGTAATTTAAATTGTTGTTTTTAGCATTGTTCAAAGAGGTAGATGTACCATCCTGACGCGTTTGAGATGAATTTGTAACACTATTATTGTCTGTAATTGATGCAGTTGCAACAGGCAACATTCCGGCATTTCCGATAGTTACATTCGTTTCACTTATTGTGGAATTATTTTTGGCAATCTTAATTTCAAAATTATTTTCTAAAGCTATTTTCATAGCATCTTCAATAGTCAGAACTTCCTGGGCATTTATATTTGTAATGCAAAAGAAGAAGAATATTAAACTGCGGAACAAAATTTTAGTATTCATATTTGTTTTCTTTTGCCCCGAATTCAATTGACTTAAATTCGGGGCCAATAAATTATTTACTTTCTTTTTCGTATTCGTCAATGTGATCAAATTCCGGATAATGTTTTCTGGCTTTAGACCACATTAAATAAATAGCCGGAATTACAAAAAGTGTTAGTGCCAAAGAGAAGATAGTTCCTCCAACAATTACAACTCCCATCCCGATTCTACTGGTAGATGCAGCTCCAAGTGACATTGCAATTGGTAATGCACCTAAAGCAATCGCCAAACTGGTCATTAAAATTGGACGTAAACGTGCCTCAGAAGCTTCTAAAATGGCTTCTAATTTTGGTTTTCCCTGTTCTCGTAACTGATTCGCAAATTCTACGATCAAAATACCGTTTTTAGTTACCAGCCCGATCAGCATTACCGTTCCGATCTGACTAAAAATATTCCATGTTTGATTGAATAACCATAAGGAGAATAAGGCTCCGGCTACTGCCATTGGTACAGTTAAAATAATAATAAACGGATCAATGAAACTTTCAAATTGTGCCGCAAGAATCAAAAAGATTAATAATAATGCCAATCCGAAAGCGAAAGAAGTATTCGAACTACTTTCAACAAAATCTCTCGATTCTCCACTTAAGTCGGTGGTAAAACTTTCATCTAAAACTTTAGCCTTGATGCGGTCCATTTCCTCAATACCATCACTAATACTTTTCCCCGGTGCTAAACCTGCAGAAACAGTTGCCGACATATAGCGGTTATTGTGATACAATTGTGGCGGATTACTTTGTTCTTCTATTTTAACAACATTATCCATCTGAATTAACTCTCCACTTTTGTTTTTTACAAACATCGAAGTCAAATCCAAAGGTTTAGAACGGTCTTTTTGATCAAACTGACCAATTACCTGATATTGTTTTCCGTTTTTAATGAAATAGCCAAAACGTTGACCACTTAATGAAAGTTGCAGGGTTTGAGCAATATCAATGATAGATATTCCTAAGCTTTCCGCTTTTTCACGATCAATACTTACGTTGATTTCCGGTTTGTTAAATTTCAGGTTAACGTCTGTTGTTGAGAAAACATCACTTTTACCCACTTCATCCATAAAAACAGGAATTTTCTCTCTCAATTTCTCAAAATTGGGGGCCTGAATAATATATTGAATTGGCAAACCTCCACGTCTGTTCACGGAAATTGTTGGCTGTTGAAGCACAGATGTTTTGGCGCTTGGATATTTTTTAGTCCATTTTGTTAATTGGTCAGCAATATCTTTTTGTGACTTCTTTCTTTCATCGGGAGCTTTCAATGAAAGCCTAATGAAACCGGAATTTGTTGCAGAACCTCCTGAACCTCCCGCAGTAATTACCAAACTTACTTTTTTCTCCGGAATGGAGTCATCAACCAGTTTTGACATTTCCTGCATAAAACGGTTCGTATATTCATAAGAAGAACCCTCCGGAGTTGTCATACGCATCGTTACAGAACTACGGTCATCGTATGGAGCTGTTTCTTTTGGAAGTATTGTAAAAAACAAATAGATCAATCCAAAACAAGCAATTAGAATAGGAAAACTGATCCATTTTTTATCCATAAAACGTTGTAATGCATCAGCATAACCACTATTTAATTTTTCAAAAAAGGGTTCTGTTTTAATGTAGAATTTAGATTTTTTCTGTTCGCCGCCTTTCATCAAATAAGCATTCAACATTGGCGTTAAAGTCAAAGATACAAAGGCAGAGATCAGTACCGCCGCACCAATTACGACTCCAAACTCACGAAAGAGTCGGCCTACGAAACCTTCTAAGAAAATAACAGGTAAAAACACTGCTGCCAAAGTCACAGAAATTGAGATTACAGCATAGAAAATTTCGTTAGAACCTTTAATAGCGGCTTCAATTGGTGACATTCCTTCTTCTACTTTTTTGAAGATATTTTCAGTAACCACAATTCCATCATCAACCACCAAACCGGTTGCCAGAACGATAGCTAAAAGAGTTAATACGTTTATCGAGAATCCAAAAAGCCACATGATAAAGAACGTAGCAATTAAAGATACCGGAATATCAATTAAAGGTCTAAAAGCAATTGCCCAGTCTCTGAAGAATAAATAGATAATGATAATTACCAGAATGATCGAAATTCCAAGAGTTTCGGCTACTTCCAATACTGATTTTTTTACAAACAGCGTATTATCCAGTGCAATATTAAGTTTGATATCTTTAGGTAAATCCTTTTTTAAAGCGTCGTATTTTTTATAAAATTCATTTGAAATATCTAAGTAATTGGCTCCCGGCATTGGTACAATGGCAAGACCAATCATTGGAAGTCCAGATGATGTTAAAGAAGTTTCTATATTTTCAGGTCCTAGTTCGGCACCACCAACATCACTTAAACGAACGATTTTATCTCCATCTGTTCGAATGATAATATTATTAAACTCTTCTGGTTTAGAAAGATTTCCGATTGTTTTTACAGTCAATTCGGTATTGTTTCCGGTTAACTTTCCGGATGGCAATTCTACGTTTTGTGCGTTTAAGGCATTTCGAACATCAGAAACAGTACATTTATAGGCATTTAGTTTTACCGGGTCAATCCACAAACGCATCGCATAACGTTTCTGTCCCCAGATCTGAACACCGCTCACTCCTGGAATAGTTTCTAAACGTTGCGAAATAACATTTTCGGCATAATCACTTAATTCTAAAGAACTTCGACTGTCACTCTGAACCGTCATCGAAATAATAGATTCACTATCTGCATCTGCCTTAGAAACTACCGGCGGCGCATCAATATCTTGTGGTAAACTTCTAACGGCTTGTGAAACTTTGTCACGAACATCGTTTGCAGCTTCTTCTAAGTTTTTATCTAAATTAAATTCTATTGTAATACTGCTGCTACCCTGATTACTTGACGATGTGATATTTCGAATTCCGTCAATGGCATTTACTGCTTTTTCTAAGGGTTCTGTAATTTGTGATTCAATAATATCTGAATTGGCTCCGGTATAGTTTGTTCTGATAGAAACTTGTGCAGGATCAATTGATGGGAATTCCCGAACACCCAAAAAAGTATAACCAATGAAACCGAATAAAATAATTAAAAGATTCAGTACAATAGTTAAAACGGGTCTTCTTATACTTGTAGTTGATAAACTCATGTTAGATTTTAGATTTAGAGTTTTGATTTTAGATTTTATAATAAAGAAAATAGAACATAGAGAATGAATTTGAAAAACTCATAACTCAAAATTCATAACTCAAAACTATTTTTTAACTTGAACTTTTATAGGTGCTTCATTTTTCAATGACATAACTCCACTTGTGATTAATGTATCACCAGCTTTTAATCCTGAAAGAATTAAAATTGAAGCGTCAGTTCTTGTTGTTGCATCCACCATAACTTCCTTGGCTTTTCCCATATTGGCAATATAGACTTTTTTACCATCTTGTACCGGTACAATTGATTCTGAAGGAACAACAATTGCATCCTTAATAATACTTAAAGGTAATTTTACGTCGGCAAAAGTTCCCGGGAAAAGTTTTCCATCGATATTATCAGCAATAGCACGAATTTTTAATGTACGGGTTGCTACTTCTACTTCTGGTTCAATTGCATATATTTTTGCTGAATAAACTTTGTCAGATCCTGAAACTGAAAAATCAATAGTTGAACCTGATCGCACTTGAGAAGCATATTTTTCAGGAATAGAGAAAGTTATTTTTAATTTTCCTGTGTTGACCAATTTTGCAACTAAAACAGTAGGCGTTATATACGTTCCCGGTGAAATCGAACGTAAACCAATTTTTCCTGAGAAAGGTGCTTTGACAGAAGTCTTGGCAATTTGGGCTTTGATTAATTGAGTTTGTGCTTTCATAGAAGCATAATCTGCATTGGCAACATCAAATTCTTCCTGACTGATAGCTTCCTTTTGTAGTAATAATTTAGCTCTTCTTTCGTTTTCAGCAGCTAATCCTTCTTTAGTCTGAGCTTGCCTTAGTTGTGCTCTTAATTCAATATCATTTACCTTAAAAAGTACCTGGCCTTTATTCACATTGGTGCCTTCAGTAAAATAAATACCTTCGACAATTCCGGAAACTTCACTATGAATTTCTATTTGCTCATTGGCCTCAATAGATCCGGATAATGAAAGGTTATTATCAAATGTAGAAGTTTTAACTACAAGTCCTGTTACAGTTGTTGGACGGTCTTTATCGCCAGATTTTTTAGATTCGTCGTTTTTACTTTTGTTAGAAACAACTCTATAGGCGATAAACCCTCCGAGTACTATAATTAACAGGGCATAAATTAGATTTTTTACTTTCATAAAATTGAGGTAAATGTTTTTTTGGGATTGTTTTTAGTAGCTTACAAATTTAACTTTTTGAACCGAAATCGAAAGAGGTTGGCGTTTATTTAACATTTGTATGTACAAGTTTTTAAATTAGATTACGTATTAGACTATTTCTCTTTACAAAGGTTTAATGTTGGAGCAAAAAAAAAAATGCAGATGGAATTACAAAAAAATTAAATGTCTAAAAATGAGATAAACAAGATTTTTTTGTTCAGTTATAACTTATAAAATACGTAAAAATACCTGCTTTAAAAATAAGAAAAATAACACATTGTGCCTTTTTTACGTATTTTAACTGATTTATTTTGCTCTTTATCGATTTTATTTGTAACATTGGTAGTGTTAAACAATTATTTAATTTTTTTGTGAGAATATTAATGTTTTTACCATTTAATCGTTAATATATGTAGGTTTTTTATTTGTATTAAGTTAAATTTTGTGCTTTTTAGGAATCAATAAATTAACAACTGTTTATATTTTTAAATTAAAAGTCATCTGTTTATGAGGAAAAAATTACTTCTTGGTTTATGGTTTTCACTTTTACTTTTTGCAATTTCTTATTTGTTTTGGCAAAATGAATATAAATACAGTTTGCCTACACCGGTTCCTCAAAATTATCACGCTATAGCCCTAGGAAGTAAAGTGGATTTAAAATGTTGCATAACAGATCAAAGGCCTGTTTTTATACATTTTTTTAATCCTGATTGTCCATGTTCTCGTTTTAATGTTCCTCATGTTAGCGGGCTGATTAAAAAATATGGAGACCGTATAAATTTCAAAATTGTAGTTTTAAATAAAGAGAAGACGTTTACAATTGAAGAAATTCAGAAAAAATTTGACGCAAAAATTCCTGTCTATTTTGATGAACAAATAGCAAAAAATTGTGGTGTTTTCTCAACACCTCAGGCGGTTCTGGTCGATGCTTATCAGAACTTGTACTATCGCGGAAATTATAATAAAACCAGGTACTGTACCAATGCTGACAGTAATTATGCCCAACAGGCAATAGATTCTTTATTAAGTCATACAAATACCCCATCATTTGATGCGTTAGCTCTCCAGGCTTATGGATGTTCGTTACCAAAATGCACTAAATAAATCTAACCTTAACATTACCTAAATTATGAAAGCAAAAGCTAGTTTGAACGAACAGGATTACCTGCACAATTTTATGTCTACTATGACACAAAAATCGGATACGATTATTAATTATGTTCTCGCCATTTATTTTCTCCTGGGGATTGCTTTAGCTTTTAAATACGATACTTGGGAGATTGGAGCAGGAGTAGGAACATTAAATTTATTAGCCTATTATTCAGCAAAATTTCTTCTTAAAAATTCCAAATTTTACCAGTACGTTCTTTCTGTTGTGCTCGCTATTTTTATGGCTCAGTACATTTATCAGATGCATGGTTTATTCGAAATGCATTTTACTGTTTTCATTGCCAGTACAATCCTGATTATTTATCAAAACTGGAAATTGCAAATCCCGCTTACACTTTTGGTTGTAGGACATCACGTTGCTTTGGCATACATGCAAAATGTTGTTTACACTGATCCAAAAGGAATACAATTGTATTTTTCGCAAGTTAATTTTGATACCGAAACCCTTGTTATACACATTGTACTTGCTGCTGTTGTTTTCTTTATGAACGGCTATTGGGCTTACTACTTTAAAACACATAGTCAAAACCATATTTCTAAAATATCTGATGAATATGAGTTAGAAAACATGAAATTGGCATCAGCAAAGTATACTTCTTTAACGGCCACAAAAGAATATAATGATTTTGTTCACAAAACAACTCTAGATCTAAAATTGCCTGTTAGTTCAGTATTAAAACTTATTGATGTTTCAAAAGGGCATACAGATAATGATCAGCTTTTGAGTTATTTGGATATGATGCGCGATAGTGCTAAAAAAATTGACGATATGGTTAATGATATTCATGTAAAGTCGATAAATAGCAGACCACCGGGGCACTAAAAGCTTTTATTTTATTCGTAATTAATAATTAATACTTTATGGAATTAAATACTACACTCAGAATGTAATTACAAATTAATTTAAAATACAAGATTTATGGATACCAGAATTACCCGCCCGAATCCATCAGACAGAGAAGTTGATTGGAATAAAAATAAAGTATTACTTAGCAAAACGGATACAAAAGGAACTATTTTGTATGCCAATGAAGATTTTATTGACGTATCTGGTTATGATGAATTTGAACTTATTGGACAACCTCACAATATAATTCGGCATCCAGACATGCCAAAAGTGATTTTTAAATTCTTATGGGACAGTATTAAAGCAAGTAATAATATTCATGCCATCATCAAGAATATGTCTAAAACGGGCAGATATTATTGGGTAATTACCGATTTTAAAATTATAGCCGATTCTGATGGACAAATCGTTGGTTACTTTGGAACAAGAAAATCTGTTCCGGAGGATATTATTATAAAATTTATCGAACCTCTGTATAAGAAACTTTTGCATATCGAAGAGGCCAGTGGAATGTTAGCATCTGAGGAATATCTGATTGGGTTTTTAGAAGAACGTAAAAAAACATATATGGAATATATTGATCATCTTGTCGCAACAGGAAAAGATGATAAAAATAAAATAAGCAAAGGTCTTTTTAATGGTCTTTTTGAAAAGAAAGAAGTGCCTAAAAAGAAATAATCAAAATTAAAATATACTTCATTGTATCGAATAAAATATTCAAATCAACGAATTTGCACCCCAACAAATCTAAATCACCCTACCAAGGACAATTGAATATTTTTATCTTAATTCATCATGATTAAGACTGATACAATGAGGTTTTTTTTTTAAAGTTGCTAAGGTTCTAAGATTAATAACTAAGTATCTCAGTATCTTAGAACCTTAGTATCTAAGAACCTTAAATTTTAGTAGTAGTATCTCAGCACCTTAAGAAATATAATTCCAGATATTTTTCTTCTTAGTCAATTCGATAAAAACAGCTTTTAGGACAGCATGTTCAGGTTTTTGAAGAGGACCATCTTCTTTTAAAATTTTCATCGCATAGTTTCGGGCTAAACTCAAAATATCACGGTCTCTGACTATATCTGCAATCTGAAGATTTAAGACACCACTTTGTTGTGTTCCCATTAAATCGCCAGGTCCCCGTAATTTCAAATCAACTTCGGCAATTTCAAAACCATCATTGGTTTGAACCATAGTTTCCATTCTGGTTTTACTGTCAGCACTTAATTTGTAGCTTGTCATTAAAATACAATAACTCTGTTCGGCACCGCGACCAACGCGACCACGTAGCTGATGCAATTGTGACAACCCAAAGCGTTCGGCACTTTCAATGATCATAACACTTGCATTTGGTACATTAACACCAACTTCAATTACAGTTGTTGCCACCATTATATTTGTTTTTCCTTCTGAAAAGCGTTTCATTTCAGCATCCTTATCTGCTGGTTTCATTTTTCCGTGCAAAATCGAAATCGAATATTGAGGCAACGGAAAATCACGAGAAATACTTTCGTAACCGTCCATTAAATCTTTATAATCCATTTTTTCGGATTCCTGAATCAACGGATAAACAATGTAAATTTGTCTTCCTAAAGCAATCTCGTCACGAAGGAATTTCCAGACTTTCAATCGGTTGCTATCAAAACGATGAACCGTTTGTATAGGTTTTCTTCCCGGAGGTAACTCATCAATCACAGAGATATCCAAATCACCATATAAACTCATTGCCAAAGTTCTTGGAATTGGAGTAGCAGTCATCACTAAAACGTGTGGCGGAATACTATTTTTCTTCCACAATTTCGACCGTTGTTCTACACCAAAACGATGTTGCTCATCAATTACGGCCAAACCTAGATTTTGGAATTGTACTTTATCTTCCAGTAAAGCATGCGTCCCAATTAAAATATGTAAACTGCCATTTTCAAGTTCTTCGTGAATGATTTTGCGAGCTGCAGTTTTGCTTGAACCGGTAAGTATTTTGATGTTAAGATCTAAAGTTTTAGCCAATTCTGATAAACCAACAAAATGCTGATTCGCCAGAATTTCAGTCGGAGCCATTAAACAAGCCTGAAAACCATTATCAATAGCCAAAAGCATACTCATAAAAGCCACAATTGTTTTTCCAGAACCAACGTCTCCTTGTAACAAACGATTCATTTGGGCATTACTTCCCATATCTGAACGAATTTCTTTGATCACTCTTTTTTGAGCATTTGTTAATTCAAACGGCAAATGATTCTGATAAAATTCATTAAAAAGCTCACCTACTTTGGTAAAGGGATGCCCTTTTATTTTGTGCTTCCGAATCAGGTTTTTAGTAATTAACTGAAGCTGAATAAAAAATAGTTCTTCAAATTTTAAGCGGAATTGCGCTTTTGCCAAAGCATCAGTACTTTTTGGGAAATGGATGTTGAACAAAGCCGCTCTTTTCGGAATTAACTTTAATTCTTCGATTAGATAAGGCGGAAAAGTTTCCGTAAATAAAGCCTGTGTTTCTATAAAAAGCTGCTCCATCAACTTATTAATCGTTCGGTTTGAAATTCCGCGATTGGCTAATGTTTCTGTCGAGGGATAAACGGGCTGCATGGCAGAACGAAGGCTTCTTTCGTGCTCGCTCCACAATTCAATTTCAGGATGCGCCATACTAAACTGACTTCCGTACAAGGAACATTTTCCGAAAATAACGCAAACTTCATTGAGTTTTAAACTTTCTCTAATCCATTTATGTCCCTGAAACCAATTCAAATCGATTTGCCCTGTGTCATCCACGAAAGTGGCAACCAAACGTTTTTTATTTTTAGCAAATTCAACCGTTTTTATATTGATGATTTTACCAATAATCTGAACTTCGGCTCCTGTATTCTGAAGTTCATTTATCTTATAATAACGCGTTCTGTCAATATATCTATTCGGGAAAAAATTAACCAAATCTCCATATTTATGAATACCCAATTCCTTACGAAGCAACTGGCCACGACTCGGACCAACACCTTTTAAGTATTCTATTGGGGTTTCAAGGAGATTATTAGACATTAATTATTGTAGAGTTTAGATTGTTGATTTTATAAAATAGAGTATACAAAAAAGGAGAATAGAGAACAGATTTTTGTCTATATTCTTTATTCTATACTCTTTTATCTCTGAAACAGCGAAGATAGATTTTAATTGGGAAATTTGAAAATGTATTGTTATTTTCCAATTTCGAATATTAACTTAACGTTAAGTTACTCAAATGGAACGCAACCATTATAAGAAAGTAAAATCTTAATACTAGTTAACCTTAAAAACCTTAAAAAAGATGAAAAAAATTGGACTTTTAATTATAGTATTTATTTCGCTGGTTTCTTGCTCAAATGATAGCAACTCAGAAGAAGATGCGAGATATACGGGAACTGATTATTATGGAAAGTGGACAAATATTTATACAAAAGAAGACTTCACTGACCAATATGTTTTCAATAAAGACAATACTTTTACGAGAGCAAAAAAAGTTAATGGAGTAACTACGAATTTGTCTGGAACTTTTGAAATTTTTACACGTGATGAAAGACCTAATTTTCAATTGACTTATTCAGGGCCTTCTAATTTAATATACAGTTGTTATAGTGGATTTGGAGGCAACAGCGAGCTTTTGTATATTTACAATGGTTATTTAGAAAATTCAGCCGAAATGTGCGATTATAAATTAACGTATAAAAAAGACAAATAAAAGACTTAAGTTTGTTCCTATATTTAAAAGTATTCAATTATAATTGAATACTTTTTTCTTTTTAAAACACTTACAAATGACAACTCACTTAGCACTTTTACGAGGCATTAATGTTTCTGGCCACAATATGATGAAAATGGAAGCTTTAAAGTTAATGTTGGAGAATATTGGTTTTACAAATGTGCGAACCTATCTGCAATCTGGAAATGTTTTTGTTGATATCGATGAAGAAAGTACATCGAAAGTAGGTTTTACGATCAAGCAAGAAATTTTTAAGATTTTTGGACATGAAGTTCCAACAATCGTCATTACTCAGGAAGATTTGGAATTGTGTTTTAAAAACAGTCCTTATCTTAAAGAAAAAGATATTGACACAAAAAAACTATACGTAGCTTTTGTTTCAGCTGAATTAAAAAAGGAAAACATAAATGATTTAAAAATCAGCCAGTTTAAACCTGATGAAGCAACTATCGACGGCAACAGAATTTTTATAAAATATGCTGTTGGAGCAGGAAAAACAAGATTTGATCAAAAGTACATTGAGAAAAAGCTAAATGTAGTTGCTACAATTCGAAACTGGAATACGGTTACGAATTTGCTTAAAATGTATGTTGAAAATTAGAAAATGCGTCAATTAGAAGATGTGATAATTATAGCGATTCCTAAATTATCAAATTGAGACATTTTCTAATTGTCTAATTTAATTTTTAGGAATCAAATCGCAATACCAAAATCCATAATCAAAAGCATCGCTGGCACTTGTATCGCAAGCCGTATCGGATGAATCTTCATTTTTAGGTTTTTCATATTTTCTATAGACGATTTCTCCAATTTCAAAATTGATTGGTTGAGAGAAAATCGGACCATCAAAAGCAAAGGTGTGAAATTCGCCGTTTTCGCCGCAAACATCTACATTATCAGGCAAATCATTAATAAAATCCTGATCGATTATTCTTCCCACAAAACTTTTATCTAGATAGCGTTCGTTTACACAAACTACGATCGTTTTAAATCCTAATGAAATAAATTCCTGAATCAGTTCTTTTGTTGGAATTTTCCAGATCGGAAAAACACCCTCAAAACCAATTTTTGCCAATTGGTCTTCGCGATAGTTACGTAAATCTTCCAGAAAAATATCTCCAAAAACAGAATGTAATATGCCCTGGTTTTTTAATTCTGTGAGAGCTTTAGTCATAACATTTTCATAGACTTCCATAGTAGGCATTTCAGGAACTTGCAAAATTTCCAGTGGTAAACCAATACTTTTTGCCTGTGCTTCAAGTAATTCAACACGAACACCATGCATCGAAATGCGTTGAAATTGTTGGTTAACGCTTGTCAATAAACATTCAATTTTATATTCGGGATTTTGTAGAATTTTATATAAAGTAAGAGCAGAATCTTTTCCGCTGCTCCAGTTGAATAAGGCTTTTTTTGGTGCTGGCACGTTGTTGTTATTTTATCTGGTAAACTTACAAATTTCATTCGATTTGTTGATGAAACCTTTGTAACTTTGGAATTTCGCCTACAAATTTATTTCAATGAAATACATCCTTCTATTATTTACCACATTCCTTTTTGCACAGCAAACTCAGTTTGTAGATTTCAAAACCGTTTCGGGACAATTGTCTTTAAATCCAAAAGAAAAATTGGTTTCCGGTTTTGTTGATTATCAATTTGAGGTTTTGAAACCGCTTGATACCATTAAAATCGATGCTAAAAACATGGAATTTACAAAGGTTCAAATTGATAATAAGGATGTTCAATTTGTAAATACAGGCAAACAATTACAAATTGTCAATAATTTTCAAAAAGGAAAAAACCATTTAACTTTTGAGTATTCCGTTAAACCAAAACAGGCACTTTATTTTGTTGCTATTGAGAATTCAGAAGTGCAAATCTGGACGCAAGGGCAGGGAAGATATACAAGTAATTGGTTTCCGAGTTTTGATGATGTAAATGAAAAAGTAATTTTCAATTTAGGAATCAACTTTGAGACAGGATATCAGGTAGTTTCAAATGGAATTTTAAAAGATAAAACGTCAAACGGAAATTCAAATCATTGGCAATACGAAATGGAGAAACCAATGAGTTCTTATTTATTAATGCTTGCCATTGGGAAATATGATAAAAAAGAACTGACAGCAAAATCTAAAATTCCGTTAGAATATTATTTAGAGAATAAAGACATAAGTCGTTTTGAGCCAACCTATCGCTATTCGAAGCGTATTTTTGATTTTTTAGAGAATGAAATCGGAGTAAAATATCCGTGGGAAATTTACAGAGAAATTCCGGTTCGTGATTTTCTTTATGCCGGAATGGAAAATACAACTTCTACACTTTTCGCGACACGATATGTGGTAGATTCTATTGGTTTTGAAGACCGAAACTATACCAATGTTGATGCGCATGAATTGGCCCATCATTGGTTTGGAGATTTAATTACCGCCGAAAGCAGCAAACATCATTGGCTTCAGGAAGGTTTTGCTACTTATTATGCTGCTCTTGCCGAAAGGGAAATTTACGGAGATGACTATTTTTATTCGAAATTATACGATACGGCACAGCAGATTAAATTTGCTTCCAGAACAGATACGATTCCGGTTTTAAATGCCAAAGCCAGTTCGCTTACTTTTTATGAAAAAGGGGCGTGGGCGTTGTTTGTCCTGCATGAATCGATTGGAGACAAAGCTTTCAAAAAAGCAATAAAAAGTTATTTAAAAAAGTACGCGTATCAAACCGTAAATACGCAGAACTTCATTGAAGAAATTAAAAAAGTTTCCAATTTTGATTTAGATAAATTTCAGAAAACCTGGTTAGAATCGACTGTTTTTGATACACCAACAGCCAATGCTTTACTGAGTAAAAACAAAGCAATTCAGGTTCGATTAGAAGTTGATAAATTAAAGAAAACACCTTTAGCGGAAAAAGAGGCTTTCTTTAAGAAGACATTAGAGTCAGATGTTTATTATTCTGTAAAGCAAGCGATTGTTGATCAATTGGAAAATGAAAAATTTGAAGCCAAAAAAACACTATTGTTAACCGCTTTAAAAACCTATACCATTCAGGTTCGTCAGGATGTTGCGACAACTTTGAGTAAGATTCCGGAAGATTTTAGAACTGATTATGAAACTTTACTTGATGATAAATCGTACCAAACTCAGGAGATTGCATTGTATTGGCTTTGGAAAAATTTCCCGGAGCATCGTTCAGTATATCTTGAAAAATCCAAAAACTGGATTGGATTTAATGATTATAATTTACGTACCATGTGGCTTTCATTGGCATTATCCACTCCAAATTATGCAGAGAGTCCAGATACTTTAGTTGCTGAATTAATCTCTTTTTCTTCTACAAAATATGAGGCGACAACAAGACAAAATGCACTCGAAAAACTTATAGCTTTCAAAATTATTAACGATCAGGTTTTGAGTAATTTAGTTGGCGCAACAACGCATCATATGTGGCAATTTTCAAAATTTGGAAGAGATACAATTCGGTTTTTATTAAAAAATTCAGATATGCGTGCTTCCTTTGAAAGAATTTTGCCTAATTTGACCCCCGATGAACAGTTTCAATTGAGTCGTTTGCTGAAGGAATAGAGAATAGAAGCAAGAGGCAAGAGGAAAGATTGGAGCGAATAGAGAATAGAATATAGAATATAGAGAATAGAAGCAAGAGACAAGAGGAAAGATTGGAGCGAATAGAATATAGAATATAGAGAATAGAAGCAAGAGGAAAGATTGAAGAGAATAGAATATAGAATACAGAGAATAGAAGCAAGAGGCAAGATTTAATAAAGATAGGAAAGTCTTTGCTCTTTATTCTTTTTTCTATTTTCTAAAAAAAATAAACCTACAATAAATTTATGAGAGCATTGGTTATTTCTGGCGGAGGAAGTAAGGGCGCATTTGCCGGTGGTGTGGCGCAATATCTAATAGAAGAAAAAAATCACGAATACGATTTGTTTTTAGGAACTTCTACCGGAAGTTTGCTTATTCCGCATTTGGCTTTGGGACATATCAAAAAAATTCACTCGGTTTATACGAATGTTACCATGGGAAGTATTTTTAATATTTGCCCGTTTGTAGTTAAAAATAAAGATGGAGTTGACATTGTAACGATTAATCACTTCAATGTGTTGCGACAGTTTTTTAAAGGAAAAAGAACTTTTGGAGAAAGCAAAGGACTGAAGAGATATATCCGAAATAACTTTTCTCTTTCTGATTTTAACAAACTTAAAAAACTAAATAACGATGTTGTTATTACTGTAACTAATTTTACTCGAAATGAATCAGAATACAAATCAGTAAAAGATTGTACGTATGAGGAGTTTTGCGATTGGTCGTGGATCTCGAGCAACTATGTCCCGTTTATGAGTTTGGTGGAGAAAGACAATTGCGAATATGGTGATGGAGGGTTTTCAAGCCTGGTTCCGATTCGTGAAGCTATCAACCGTGGAGCCACAGAAATTGATGTTATTATCTTAGAAACTGAAGTAAATATGGATAAAACGGTTATTGGTAAAAACCCATTCTCGTTAATGATTGATTTGTTCAGAATTGCTTTAGATCAAGTTGAAAAACATGATATTGCTATAGGAAAACTGATGGCAAATAACAAGAATGTGAAACTTAACTTATATTACACTCCAATAAAACTAACAGACAACGCCCTTATTTTTAATAAAGAAGTGATGAAAGAATGGTGGCAACAAGGTTATGAATATGCTCAGAATAAGTCTGAAGTTATGAGTGATAATAAGTGATTTTAGAATTCTGATTTTAGATTTTTGATTGCTACCAATAATCTAAAATCTGAAATCTAAAATCAATAATCTTAAATTATTTACCACAACTCCGAAACCTCATTTTTAATGTACCCTAAAGCAGCATTACTAGGTGATTGCTTCTCTAATAAATCATTCAAAATTTTCTCTCTCAATTTATCTGCACTATCCACTCTGTCGCTCATTGCAGCTTTGCGAATAATTTGTATAGTTGAATTTTTAGCAGTCGTTATGATCGTCCAGCATTCGTCAGACATGTAAATTTGCTGCGTTAAGTTGTGTTCAAACTCCTGTTCGATTTGGTCGATTACGAAGTTTTCATAATCGTGTTTTTCGTTAGATATGGGAGCAATTCTAATCAATAATTTGGTTAGGTTGATACGCTCTAAATATAAAGTCATACGCTCGTAAGCCTGTAAACGTATTGGTAATGATTGTTTTTGATATTCTCTGTTTAATAAAAAAGCACGTTTCTTATCGTTGTTTTTAATATGCAGTTCAAAAAAACTGTAAGCTACAAATCCAGTCACAATAGCAGGCAAAGTATAACTGGCTAATTCTATAATTCTTGTATAGTCCATTTGGGTTCAATTTTTCAACAAAAATATACTTTTTGATGAGAAAACAATAGTAATTCTGTTGTAATAAACAAAAGGGAACTCTATTTTTGTGCACAGTTCTTAAAACCAACCGATACAGAAAAGTAATGGAAAGCTATATTATAATTTTACTTTGTTTAGCCGCTTTTGCTGCGGGATTTATTGATGCTATTGTTGGCGGTGGCGGACTGATTCAAACTCCAATGGGATTAATTCTATTGCCAAATTTACCTGTTTCGACAGTCATTGGAACGTTAAAATTACCGGCCTTTACAGGTACCGCTTTTGCTGCTTTTCAATATTTGAAAAAGGTAGTAATTCAATGGAAATTACTTTTGATAATGATGTGTTTAGCTGTTCCATCAGCATTTTTGGGTTCTACAATTTTGACCATGGTCAGTAATAATTTTATGAAACCGCTTTTGCTGGTAGTTTTGTCTTTATTGTTTATTTACACTTATGCAAAGAAGAATTTCGGGCAGCATGTTGCCAAAGATCATTCGGCTACTACTCAAATCATTTATGCAGTTGTCATAAGTGTAATTGTTGGTTTTTACGATGGATTTATTGGCCCTGGAACCGGAAGTTTTTTTGTAGTGGCTTTTATAGCACTTTTAGGTTTTGATTTTTTGCATGCTTCCGCGAATGCAAAAATGGTAAATCTGGCAACAAATTTTGGTTCGATTTGTTTGTTTATGATAAAAGGAAAGATCATTTGGACCATTGCAATTCCGATGGCAGTCAGCAACGGACTTGGCGGTTGGCTGGGTGCAAAATTAGCGATCAATAAAGGAAATGGTTTTATTCGAATTTTCTTTTTGATTGTGGTAATTGGAACGTTGATTCGATTTGCTTATGATGTGTTTTTTAAATGAAGGTTCTGGTGTGGTAAGTTTTATAGGCTTTTTTATTTGCTATCATTTAATTAGATTATATTTGTGCAATATTAATACTAATAGTCTCATAAAATGATAGAAATAGTTCAAAATTACGAGAATTACATTAATGATTTGCCTGAATTGATAAGTAAATCTTATTATAAAGCCGAGTTTTTCATGCAAAAATTAGGTTTGAAACATGCAACATATTATAGAAAATTAAAATCAAAAAACTTTACCCATCAGGAAGTTAAATTAATTACGGCCTTATTATTTCCTGAAGAAATTTTAATTCAGCAACTTGAAAAAAGCGAAGAAGATATTAAAGAGGGAAGAGCTATAGACTTTTCAGATTTTAAAGAAAAATTAAGAGCTAAGTATAATATCTAAATTTGAAGGATTTCTTTTGTTGTCCCAAAAAAGGGTTATATAAATTATTTGAAATTCTATTTTGTGAAACAAAGACTTGGTTTGAAATTAAAAATTTTCTATAAAATGTTTTTTTATATCTTGATCCAATTAGATTATTTTGTTGAATTAGATGTAGAATTGAAATAGTACTTTTTGAAAAAGAAGCAGTCTTGGCTTCAGAATATTTATTAATAATCTCAAAATAACTTTCTTCAGCAATTTTCGTAAGTTCTATTTTCATTTTTCATTCATAAGTTTACAAATATAAGACTAAAAAAATAAGAATTTTCTTTCTTTTTATTAAAAAAAAACACCAATTATCTGAGCCTAACCCCGATAGAGGCGGTATCCTCGAAGTGCAACGGAGAGATATAGCCGAAAGCGGGAACTATGTTTCAAAAAATACCAATTGCCGTGCTTCAAAAAAACACTTAGAACCTTAGTATCTTAGAACCTCAGAACCTTTCTTTTGCATCTTAGGAACTTTCTTTTTAAATTGCTATTTTTGCATTAAAGGAGAACAATTTCATGCAAAAATATATTGACCAGCTCAACGAAGCACAACGAGAACCCGTTTTAAAGAAGGACGGGCCAATGATTATTATTGCTGGTGCAGGATCTGGAAAAACTCGTGTTTTAACGATTAGAATTGCTTATTTGATGGCGCAGGGTGTTGATGCATTCAACATTTTATCACTTACTTTTACGAATAAAGCGGCCCGTGAGATGAAACACAGGATTTCGGATATTGTGGGCGCAACAGAAGCGAAGAATTTGTGGATGGGAACTTTCCACTCGATTTTTGCCCGTATTCTGCGTTCAGAATCGGATCATTTAGGATACCCTTCCAATTTTACAATTTACGATTCCCAAGATTCAGCTCGACTTATTTCTTCAATTATTAAGGAAATGCAGTTGGATCGTGATATCTATAAACCAAAGCAGATTTTAGGCCGAATTTCAAGTTATAAAAACAGCTTGATTACAGTGAAAGCTTATTTCAATGATCCTGAATTGGTTGAAGCCGATGCAATGGCAAAAAGACCAAGATTAGGTGAAATTTACCAACAATATGTAGACCGCTGTTTTAAAGCCGGCGCAATGGATTTTGATGATTTATTACTGAAAACCAATGAGTTATTGACTCGTTTTCCAGAAGTTTTAGCGAAATATCAGAATCGTTTTCGTTATATTCTGGTTGATGAGTACCAGGATACAAATCACTCTCAGTATTTGATTGTAAGGGCTTTATCAGATAAATTTCAAAATATTTGTGTTGTTGGAGATGATGCGCAGAGTATTTATGCCTTTCGTGGTGCGAACATTAATAATATCCTGAATTTTCAGAAGGATTATGAAGGTGTTGTAATGTTTCGTTTAGAGCAAAATTACCGTTCGACCCGAAATATTGTGGAAGCGGCAAACACGATAATGGAGCATAATAAAACCAAATTAGATAAAGTTGTTTGGACGGCGAATGATTTTGGCGCGAAAATTAAAGTGCATCGTAGCCTGACAGATGCAGAAGAAGGACGTTTTGTGGCCAGCACCATTTTTGAACAGAAAATGCAAAATCAGCTTAACAATGGAGCTTTTGCCATTTTGTATCGTACTAATGCGCAGTCGCGCGCAATGGAGGATGCATTGAGAAAACGTGATATTCCGTATCGAATTTATGGTGGATTATCTTTTTATCAACGTAAGGAAATCAAAGATGTATTGTGTTATTTGCGTTTGGTAATTAATCCAAAAGATGAGGAGGCTTTAATTCGTGTAATCAATTATCCGGCTCGTGGAATTGGAGATACAACAGTAGAAAAATTAACTATTGCAGCCAATCATTACAAGCGTTCGATTTGGGAAGTAATGGTTAATATCGATAAAATCGATTTGAAACTGAATACCGGAACAAAGAACAAACTGAATGATTTTGTGACTATGATTCAGAGTTTTCAGGTAATCAATGAAAATCAGGATGCTTTTTATATTACAGACCACGTTGCAAAAAAAACGGGTTTGGTTCAGGAATTGAAGAAAGATGCTACGCCGGAAGGAATGGCAAAAATTCAGAATATCGAAGAACTTTTAAATGGTATAAAAGATTTTACTGAAGGTCAGAGAGAGATTGACGGTGCAAGAGGAGCATTATCTGAATTTATGGAAGATGTAGCGCTTGCGACGGATTTAGATAAAGATACTTCTGACGAGGATCGTGTGGCTTTGATGACGATTCACTTAGCAAAAGGACTTGAATTTCCGCATGTTTTTGTAGTGGGAATGGAAGAAGATCTGTTTCCGAGTGCCATGAGTATGAGTACCAGAAGTGAATTGGAAGAAGAACGTCGATTATTTTATGTAGCTTTAACTCGCGCAGAACATCAGGCGTATTTGACATATGCACAATCGCGTTATCGTTGGGGGAAATTGACAGATAGTGAACCTTCTCGTTTTATTGAAGAAATTGATCCGCAATATTTAGAATACTTAACGCCTGCAGAAAGCAATTACCGCTATAAATCACAGATTGATAGTGATATTTTTGGAGATGTAGATAAATCGAAATTAAGGTTGGCAAAACCAATAGGAGGAACGCCACCGAAACATATTACGGATAACGAGCCAAAACCAGATTTGAATATCAGAAAGTTGAAACCTGTAGTGTCTAATAATCCAAATTCAGCTGCACCCAATTTATTTGACAGCAAATTAACGATCGGAAACGTAGTAATGCACGAACGTTTTGGAAAAGGTGAAGTGGTTAACTTAGAGGGTTTTGGAGCAGATAAAAAAGCTGAAATTAAATTTGAAGTTGGCGGAATTAAGAAATTATTACTCCGATTTGCAAAACTAGATGTAATAGGTTAAATAAAGTTTCAAAGTTTCAGGTTTCAAGTTTCCTGCTTTGAACATAATTTAACAGTAAAGCTTACATATAACCTTTGCGTTCATAGCGTAAATCTTTGCGAACTTTACGGTTAGGTATTATACGATTTTCGAACTTGAAACCTAAAACAAAATTAAACTTTAAACAAAATTTTAGATGGCCGAATTTATAAAAATATATCCTGATAAACCAAGTGAAGCTGCAATTGCAAAAGTGGTTAAAGTCCTTCAGAATGGTGGTTTGGTAATTTATCCCACAGATACTGTTTATGGTTTAGGTTGCGATATTACCAATTCACGTGCTTTAGAAAAAATTGCAAAAATTAAGGGAGTTAAGTTAGAGAAAGCAAATTTTTCGTTTATTTGTCATGACTTAAGTAATTTATCAGATTACGTAAGGCAGATTGATACAGCAACGTTTAAAATTTTAAAAAGAGCTTTACCAGGACCGTATACTTTTATTTTGCCGGGAAATAATAATTTACCAAAAGAATTCAAAAAGAAAACTACGGTAGGTATTCGTGTTCCGGATAATAATATTGTTCTTGAAATTGTTCGGCAACTTGGAAATCCAATCGTTTCAACATCTATACGTGATGAAGATGACGTTATAGAATATACAACAGATCCAGAGCTAATTTTTGAAAAATGGCAAAATCTTGTTGATTTGGTAATTGATGGAGGATATGGTGACAATGTTGGTTCTACAATTATTGATTTATCAGAGCATGAGCCAATAATTGTCAGAGAAGGAAAAGGAGATATTGGAATTTTGTAAAAAAAAACTGAAATTGCATAAAAGTTTGAAATAAATAACTAACTTTATTATAGTTAAAATTTAGTTAGTTAATTAAAAATAATGCTATTCTTGATTTATATTTAATTGGTTATTAAAAAAATTAAGGATACATAAAAGCAGGTCAATTGACCTGCTTTTTCTGTTTTATAAAGTATGTAAAACGCTAAATTATTTAGCTTGTTTTTTCATTTCTTTTTCAATCATATCGTAGAATTGATCGATTTTTGGCATAACCACAATACGAGTTCTTCTGTTACGAGCTTTGTTTTCAGGAGTATCATTAGCAACTAATGGTACATATGAACTTCTACCAGCAGCAATTAGTTTTGCAGGGTTAACACCAAGGTCGTTTGTTAATACACGTACAATAGATGTAGAACGTTTAACACTTAAATCCCAGTTGTCTAATATTACACCATTGCTTTTGTATGGAACATCATCAGTGTGACCTTCAACCATACATTCAAAATCTGGTTTGTCGTTAACAACTTTTGCAACTTTTGCTAAAACAGATTTCGCTTTATCACTTACATCATAGCTACCACTTTTAAATAATAGTTTATCTGCAATAGAAATAAATACTACTCCTTTTTCAACATTGATTTCGATATCCGGATCGTTGATTCCAACAGCACCTTTTAAACTTGTAACTAAAGCTAAAGTTACACTGTCTTTTTTAGTTAAAGCATCCTGAAGTCTTGAGATTTTTAAATCTTTCTCTTTTAAACTTTCTAAAGATTTTTCAAGATTTTCAGCTCCCTTAGTAGTTAATACAGTTAAATCCTTAGAACTGTTTATTAAGTCTTGATTATGTGCTTTATAACTTTCAGCTGTTGCTGCTAATCCTGCTTTTTCTTCTAAACAAGAATTTAATTTAACTGTGCAAGAGTTTAATAAATCTTGTGTCTCTTTGTTCTTAGCTTCTAATGCTGCGTATTGCTTTTTCGATACACACGAAGTTAAGGCCATTAATACTGATAGTGCGATAACTATTTTTCTCATAGGTATTATATTTAATTAAACGTTGATTACAAATTTAGTTTTTAATATTTTGATTACTGTTAAAGATTTCTTTAAAAACAAGCAATTTCTTTATGTAATATAGGTAAACGATACTTTTTACGGTATAGTATTGTTGTATTTGAAAATCTTTTCTTTCTCGCAGATACTTTAAAGATATGCAATAAAAAGAGAAATGCGCCTTTAAAATTGCAAAAGTATGACTGAATTTTCCCTGTGTAAGAAAACGGATACCCGCAATACCATCTAAAACCATACGGAAGAAAATGATAAAAAATAAACCTTTTTTAGGTAGATTTTTCACGAGCATTAGTAATGAATTCCTGAAATTTAAATAGGTCTTTTTCGGATTTCCTTGCTGTAATGTTGCGCCACCCACATGATAAACAACTGATTTGGAGTTGTATTTAATGATATGGCCTTCATTTGCGGCACGCCAGCATAAATCAATTTCTTCCTGGTGTGCAAAGAAACTTTCATCAAAGCCTTTCAGATCATTGTAGACTTCTCTTCTTATAAAAAAACAGGCTCCTGAAGCCCAGAACAGTTCAATGTTATCATCGTATTGTCCGTTATCTTTTTCAATGGTATCGAAAATACGTCCGCGACAAAATGGAAAACCATATTTATCAATAAATCCACCAGCTGCACCGGCGTATTCGAAATATTCCTTGTTTTTAAAATCAAGAATTTTTGGTTGAATAATAGCAGTCTGCTTTTCGGTGTCAAAAGTTTCAATAATGGGTTGGAGCCAATTTTCTGTTACTTCAATGTCCGAATTGACTAAAGCGTATATTTCGGCATTTACTTCTTTTAAAGCGTCATTATAGCCTTTTGCAAAACCATGATTCCCATTGTTTTGGATAATTTTTACGGTTGGAAAGTTTTCTTTAACGAAATTTACGGAAGCATCTGTAGAAGCATTATCGGCTACATATATCGTAGCTTCTGCTGAAAATTGAAGAACTGAAGGCAAAAACTGCTCAAGCAATTTTATTCCGTTCCAATTTAAAATGACAACTGCTATTTTATCCAAAAGTATTTGATGTTATAATTTAATAAATTTCTTTGTAATCGGGTAGTGACTTTAAAAACTCATATTTTTCATTTTCAAAATCCATCTGACAATAAAAATGATTCAGACCATTTGTGACTTTCAAAAACCGTGCCTGCATTGTCATATTATAACGTGCAATTTGATCAAAAGTTGCCTGTGATATTTTTACTTCCGGTGCTTTGCATTCTACCAATATATGTATAGAACCATCAGAATTGAATACCACTACATCGTATCGTTTTCGTAAACCATTGACTGTTAAAACTTTCTCAACATTGATTAAAGATTTTGGATATTTTTTTTCATTCATTAAATAATGAACAACATGCTGGCGAACCCATTCTTCCGGGGTGAGAATGATAAATTTTTTTCTGATTTCATCAAAAATAGACACTTTATTTTCGCTATTTTTGAATCGAAAAGTATAGGAAGGAAAATTTAGCTTTAACATAAAGCAAAAATATAAAATAGTTTCAGGTTTCAAGTTTAAAGTTTCAAGTTATTGAAACCAGAACCTGAAACTTTAAACTTGAAACAAAAGATTGGAATGGACGAAGTTGTAAAAATTGTTAATGATATTAAAGCAGGAAATATAAAACCGATTTATTTTTTAATGGGTGAAGAGCCTTATTATATTGATAAACTAGCAGAATATATCGAGCAGAATGTTCTTTCTGAAGAAGAAAAAGGCTTTAATCAAACAGTTTTATATGGAAGAGATGTTTCTGTTGAAGATATTGTTTCAACGGCCAAGCGCTATCCTATGATGGCTGATCGTCAAGTTGTTATTGTAAAAGAAGCACAAGATTTATCCAGAACAATAGATAAAATCGAATCGTATGTAAATAATCCAATGGAAACAACGGTTTTAGTTTTTTGCTACAAATACAAAACACTTGACAAACGTAAAAAAGTCACTAAATTATTAGCGCAAAACGGAATCGTTTACGAGAGTAAAAAATTATACGAAAATCAGGTAGGCGACTGGATAAAACGAATTCTTGCCGGAAAAAAATACACCATTGATCCAAAAGCGAATGCGATGTTGGTTGAATTTTTAGGAACCGATTTGAGTAAAATTAATAATGAATTAGAGAAATTACAGATTATTTTACCTCAGGGAACGATGATTACACCACAACATATCGAGGAAAATATTGGTTTCAGTAAAGATTATAATGTGTTTGAACTTCGAAAAGCAATTGGAGAACGCAATCAGTTGAAAGCGTATAAAATTGCAGAAAACTTTGCTCATAATCCTAAAGAATATCCACTTGTAATGACAACTGGTTTGGTTTTTGGCTTTTTTGTTCAGCTTTTAAAATACCATGGGCTTAAGGATAAAAATCCTAAAAATGTGGCTGCTGCAATTGGTGTAAATCCTTATTTTTTAAAGGAATATGACTTGGCTATAAAGAATTATCCCATGCGAAAAGTGAGCCAAATTATAGGTGCCTTACGTGATATTGACATTAAAAGTAAAGGAGTTGGAGCCAATGCTTTACCGCAATCAGATTTACTAAAAGAAATGCTATATAAAATATTTAATTAAGCCGTGAAAATTCACGATATTTGCACTTCTAAAAATAAATCACATTAAAAAATAATTATCACAATTATGGGAATGAATAAAAATACCGTTTTAGGATGGGCTACTTTTATAATGATACTTATGGGATTGTTGCTTATAGGTCTTGGTGCTTTTAGATACAGCGAAGTATCAGGCTGGGGATTTGTAGCCGTTGGCGTTGGTTTCTTTGCTAATGCATGGGTTTTTAATGCGTTGAAAGGAAGAGTTTAGCAAAATCAGTTTGCAATTAAAAGATCAAAAGTCAATAAAAAATAATTAATTAAAATAAAAAACATATAAAATGTCAGACGATAAGAAAGTAATTTTCTCAATGCAAAAGTTGAGTAAAACCTATCAGGGAGCAGACAAACCAGTTCTTAAAAATATCTATTTGAGTTTCTTTTACGGAGCAAAAATTGGTATTTTAGGTTTAAACGGTTCTGGAAAATCTTCTCTTTTGAAAATTATTGCCGGAGTAGATAAAAATTATCAGGGTGATGTTGTTTTTCAACCAGGTTATACTGTAGGTTATTTAGAGCAGGAACCAATTCTTGATGATTCTAAAACGGTTATTGAAATTGTTCGTGAAGGAGCTGCTGAAACTATGGCAGTTTTAGAAGAGTACAATCAAATTAATGACTTATTCGGTCTTGAAGAAAACTATTCAGATCCTGATAAAATGGATAAGTTGATGGATCGTCAGGCAGCTTTACAGGATAAAATTGATGCTCTTGGTGCTTGGGAAATTGATACAAAACTAGAAATCGCAATGGATGCTTTGCGTACACCTGAAGGTGATACGCCGATCAAAAACCTTTCAGGAGGAGAGCGTCGTCGTGTGGCTTTATGTCGTTTATTATTGCAACAACCAGATGTATTGTTATTAGATGAGCCTACCAACCACTTAGATGCTGAGTCGGTACTTTGGTTAGAACAACATTTAGCACAATATGCCGGAACTGTAATTGCGGTAACGCACGATAGATATTTCCTTGACAATGTAGCAGGTTGGATTTTAGAGCTGGATAGAGGAGAAGGTATTCCGTGGAAAGGAAATTATTCTTCTTGGTTAGATCAAAAATCTAGTCGTATGGCACAAGAAGAAAAAGTAGCGTCTAAACGTAGAAAAACATTAGAGCGCGAGTTGGACTGGGTTCGTCAGGGAGCAAAAGGTCGTCAGACAAAACAAAAAGCACGTTTACAGAACTACGATAAGTTATTAAACGAAGATCAAAAACAACTGGATGAAAATCTGGAAATCTATATCCCGAACGGTCCACGTTTAGGAACCAATGTTATTGAGGCTAAAAATGTTGCCAAAGCTTTTGGTGATAAATTATTATATGATAATTTAAATTTCACATTGCCACAAGCCGGAATTGTTGGAATTATCGGACCAAACGGTGCTGGTAAATCGACCATTTTTAAAATGATTATGGGGGAGCAAGCTACAGATAGCGGAGAATTTTCAGTTGGAGAAACTGTAAAAATCGCTTACGTAGATCAATCACACTCTAATATTGATCCAAATAAATCAATATGGGAAAACTTTGCTGACGGTCAGGAATTGATTATGATGGGAGGAAAGCAAGTAAACTCAAGAGCTTATCTATCTCGTTTTAATTTTGGTGGTGGAGAACAAAATAAAAAAGTTTCAATGTTGTCTGGTGGAGAACGTAACCGTTTGCACCTTGCAATGACTTTGAAAGAAGAAGGAAACGTACTTTTATTAGATGAGCCTACGAATGATTTAGATGTAAATACACTTCGTGCTCTTGAAGAAGGTTTAGAGAATTTTGCTGGTTGTGCCGTTATTATTTCACACGACAGATGGTTCTTAGATAGAATTTGTACTCACATTCTGGCTTTCGAAGGAGATTCTGAAGTGTACTATTTTGAAGGTGGTTTCTCTGAATATGAAGAAAATAAAAAGAAACGTTTAGGTGGAGATTTAACTCCAAAACGTTTAAAATACAGAAAGTTGATTAGATAGTTTTCTAGTTAAATTTCAATTTTTAAAATCCCAAATTCCAATCTTTACCTGATTTGAATTTGGGATTTTTTAATTTTGTTTATTCACGCATTTTATGTTCATTTCGACGAAGGAGAAATCACACTAGAAATTCGACAAAGATTAGACTCTCGTTGCGGAGTTACTTGCGGGGGATTTCTCCTTCGTCGAAATGACAATATTGTGTAAAGATTGGAATTTGGAATTTATAAATTGGAATTTTTAAAGAAACTTCGCTTTTAATTCCGGCGTAGGAATCATGCAGCTTTCTTTTTTCCCGTACCATTTATATCGGTTTTTGGCAATATAGTCGTAAATATAATTCCTTAATTTTTCAGGAAAAATTTTAAATATCGAAATCAAGCTATAAATTCCTCCCAAGTCTTCTGCTATTTCTATAGCTGCTGAAGATTTATAATAGTAAGCAACTCCAGGATGATATAAAATTATACTATCTATTTTATTTTGATCAACCCCAATATATCTACAAATTTCATTTCCCAATTCTGATTGTAAAGCGACAAAACGAAAAATATCTTTTTTATCATTTTTGATGATAAATTGAACTGCGCTGTTGCAAAGATTGCAAACGCCGTCGAAAAGGATTATTTTTTTGTCTTTAGGAATGTTTGCAAGTAATGACGCAATTTCGGTTTGTGTTTTCATATACTGTAATTGCTTATTTTGGTGAGATTGCTTCGTTCCTCGTAAAGCCGCACATGCAAGGTCATTGCGAGGAACGAAGCAACCACACTGTGTTTTTTCATTTTTATTATACTATCATTATGCCTTCAATTTCTTCAAACAAATCTTTCCAAGTTGGATTCATCGAATGAATGAGTTCATTCTTTGCTTCTCTTGATCCAGCTTTGATTTGCTTTTCTCTACCTATTGTATCTTCGATCAATTGAAATTGTTCGTAATAAACTAGAATATTTACATTATATTTTGCAGAGAACGATTTTGGGTACTTTTTATTTTTATGTTCTAGAATTCCTTTTGGTAGATTTGAAGTTACACCAGTGTAAATTACTGTTTGATGTTTATTGGTAATGAGGTATACGAATCCTGGTTTCATATTTTATTTTTTTGAGTTGTCAATTTCTTGAAGAAAAAGAGGGAATAGCGCTTTGATTCCATTAAGCAAGTGTGAACTTACTTATGTTCGTGTGGTTGCTTCGTTCCTCGCAATGACAAAACTAAAAAAAATAAGTTTATGTAAGATTTTTAGTATTATATATTTTATCTATTAAGAGTTATAATTTAATAAATTTACCAAATCAAAATAGACCCTCATAAATTTATTTTAAAAGCTTTTTGTAAATTTCGGATGTTGACTCTCGTATTTTTGAAGATCTTTGTTTAAATCGCTTTATTTTGATTTTTTAATATTTCCCTTCATAATTTAAAACCTGAAAACCGAGACTGCGACTGAAAACTTATTTCTTCCCCGCCTCAACAAATTCCAATTCATCTAAACTTACTTTCGAAGTAAAGATTCCGTAATTTACAGTTGCTTTATTTTTTTCTATTGAATCGATACTTCCAACAGATCTTCCATCTAACATTCTTACACGGTCACCAACTTTTAAAATTGGTTTTGGTTTTTCGATAACAGGTTTGAGTTTCTTTTCTTTTTTCTCTTTTCGAATTTCTTCAACCTGAACTGAAACTTCAGCAATAACTTCTTTTTTCTTTTCGATTATAGCTTTAGCTTCTTTTGGAGTTGCTTTTTTACGTTTTGAATTTTCAATTTCTATGATTTTCAAAAACTCACCAATAAGTTCCTTCTTGTTTTTATTGTTAAAATATTTTTCAGAGATGTCTTCAATTTTCTGACCAATGTAAATCGTCTTTTGGTTGCTATCATATAATTCCTGGTAGCTTTCCAGTTTTTGTTTGATTTTTACATTAATGTTTTCCATCTTTTTGCTTTCCTCACGTGCACGAGTTTCTTCTTCCTTTAAATTAATGGAAGTTTTTTCAAGCTTTGATCTTTCTTTTTGAAGAGTTGCAATCGTTTTGTCAAAACGAACTTTTCCAACTTCAATTTTCTTTTTGGCTCGATTGATCAATCCAAACGGAATACCATTTTTTAAGGCAACCTCAAAAGTAAATGAACTTCCTGCCTGACCCAAAGCCAGTTTATACATTGGCTCCAATGATTTCTCATCGAACATCATATTTGCATTTGTTGCAAATGGCAATTCGTTAGCGAGAATTTTCAAATTGGAATAATGTGTTGTAATAATTCCGAAGGCTTCACGATGGTAAAATTCTTCTAAGAAAATTTCAGCCAAAGCACCACCTAATTCCGGATCAGAACCCGTACCAAATTCATCAATCAAAAACATGGTTTTCTTGTTGCATTTTTTCAAGAAGTAATTCATGTTTTTTAGACGATAACTATAAGTACTTAAATGATTTTCAATAGATTGATTGTCTCCAATATCAGTTAAAATTCTGTCAAATAAGAAAGTTTCACTACGTTCGTGAACAGGAATCAACATTCCTGATTGTAACATCAATTGCAATAAACCAACGGTTTTAAGCGAAATAGTTTTCCCACCTGCATTTGGACCTGAGATTACAATAATTCTGTTATCTTGTTTTAATTCAATAGTTTGCGGATGTGTAACTTCGTTTTTTTGCTTATTATTCAAATACAAAATAGGATGATACGCTTCTCTAAAGAATAATCTTCTTTCTTCGGTAATTGTCGGTAATATTCCGTTGATTCTATTAGCATATTTAGCTTTTCCGGAAACCACATCAATATCACTTAAAAATTCCTGATACTCAATTAATAAAGGTAAATAAGGACGAATTTGATTGGATAGTTGTTTTAGAATTCGGGTAATTTCTTCTTTTTCTTCATATTCCAGATTCGCTAATTCTCTGGAATATTGTAAAGTAGCTTCCGGTTCAATATAAGCGATACTTCCGGTTTTAGAACTTCCTAAAATAGAACCTTTTACTTTGCGACGGTACATGGCTAAAACCGCTAATACTCTACGGTTTTGAACAAAGCTTTCCTTAATATCGTCCAGATAACCAAGGCTGTTATTATGTGAAAGAGCAACTCCAAAACTTTGATTGACTTTACCGCGAACAATATTCATATTCTGACGAATACTTAGTAAAGCAGGAGATGCATTGTCTTTTATCTCTCCATATTTATCTACAATCGCGTCGATTAAAGTTACAATGTCCTTTGTATATTCAACTCTTGAAGCTCTAGCGTTTAAATTTGGATAATAATCATCGAATTTTTTCAGGAAATTTAAAAGAAAATTTGTAGTCGATGAAAGTGTAGCAATTTTTCTAAAACTACCAACCTCCAGAAAACTATCTTCAATTGCCAGAAATTTGATTTCGTGTGTAATAGCGTCAAATCCGTGATTCGGAATAGCGTTGTTATTTTGAAAAGACGAAACATATTCTGATGTCTGCATCAAAGCCTGCATCAAGGTTTCTTTGTCTCTAAATGGTGTTATTTGTAAAGCTTTTTCTTTTCCAATATCTGTGTTACAGCCAGCCGAAATGGTTTCGAGCACTGTTGGAAATTGTAAATCTTGTAATGTTTTTTCGGTAATGGATATCATTATATATCGTAAGTTGTAAAGGTTCAAAGTTACAAAGTTTTAAAACGAAATAGTACTATTAATTAGTACTTTGAAAAAAACTTTGCGAAATTTGTAATAAATTTAATTATATGAAAATTAATCTTTCTAAGGAATGGCAAGATGTTTTAGCTAACGAAATTGCAAAACCGTATTTTAACGAATTGCTTTCCTCTTTAGAGGAAGATTGCAAACATCATATATGCTATCCGCCTTTAGATTTGATTTTTTCTGCTTTTAATCACTGTTCTTTCAAAGATGTAAAAGTGGTTATTATTGGCCAGGATCCCTATCATGGAGCGGGAGAGGCTAATGGTTTGAGCTTTTCAGTAAATGATAATGTAAAAATCCCGCCTTCTTTACGTAATATTTTCAGGGAAATAAATTCAGATTTAGATTCTGTTTTTATGCCAACTTCCGGGAATTTAGAAAAATGGGCAGATCAGGGTGTTTTACTTTTGAATGCT
Organism: Flavobacterium frigidimaris; assembly: GCF_002217275.1. Lineage (NCBI taxonomy): Bacteria > Pseudomonadati > Bacteroidota > Flavobacteriia > Flavobacteriales > Flavobacteriaceae > Flavobacterium > Flavobacterium frigidimaris. The sequence continues at coordinate 72,088 of NZ_MUGV01000019.1, read as the reverse complement.
TCTTTGACAGTTCGAAAAGACGTCCCAAATAGTCATAAACATTTAAAATGGAATCTTTTTACAGATGCCGTTATTCAGACGATTTCAGATAAAAACGAAAATGTTGTCTTTTTATTATGGGGGAGCTTTGCTCAGAAAAAAGGATTAAAAATTGATCGTTCAAAACATTATGTTTTAGAATCAGGACATCCATCTCCAATGAGTGCCAATCAGGGAAAATGGTTTGGTAATAAACATTTTAGTAAAACAAATGTGTTTCTGAGGTCAAAAGGACTTAAGGAAATTGAGTGGTAAAACACTAATTAGACGAATTTTTACCAATTGAATATTTTGCAAATTCTAGTTAGTAAAAATTCTGAAAACTGTGTTTTTATTTTTCAGCCGGTTTCTTTACAATTTCTTCTAAAACCGCTTTATTCTCATAATTCGTAATTTTAAGGATAATCTCCTGGTTTTTTACTGTCTTTCCTTCGATGATATATAATTTCCCTTTATTAAACGGAACATTACTTTGATCAAAATCAACATCTCCAAATTGTAGCGTATTTTTGATATCTGTAGTGTCAACCCATTTTTCGTTCAAAGTCTGAATTGCTTTATCGGAATATTGAAAAGGTTTTGTGCGTAAATTATTTAAAACCCTGGCATTTGGAAAGTAATTGCAACGCGTATCTTTTCCACTAAAAACAAGGGCTACAAAAAAGCATCCCATAATCAAACCAATCAAATAATAAGCAAAACGATGTACGAACTTCATGAAATAATTTTTTTGCAAAGGTAAGCTAAAGTTCCTTTAAAATACAAGTAAATTAATATCGTTGTCTGGCAAATCAAACCAATCGCCAATTGCTTTATTTGTTAGGATTCCGTGGTATAAATAAACTCCGTTTTTCAAACCTTTATTACATCTGATAGAGCTTTCCAAACCACCGTCGTCTGCTATTTGAAGTAGATATGGCGTTAATATATTACTGATTGATAATGAGGCAGTTTTGGAATATCTTGACGGGATATTTGGTACACAATAATGCAAAACATTACTTTTTATGAAAGTTGGTTTTTCATGAGTAGTAACTTCTGAAGTTTCAAAACATCCACCGGTATCAATACTAACATCGACAATTACGGCTCCTTTTTTCATATGCTCCACCATAGTTTCTGTTACTACAATTGGGCAGCGTTCTTTTCCACGCATGGCGCCAATGGCTACGTCACAACGTCTCAAAGCTTTTAATAAAGCTTTTTGCTGAACTGTTGAAGTGAAAATTCTTTGATTTAAATTATTCTGTAGACGACGTAATTTAGTAATCGAATTATCGAAAACTTTTACGTTTGCACCAAGTCCAATTGCTGTTTTAGCAGCAAATTCACCAACAGTTCCGGCACCTAAAATCACAACTTCAGTAGGAGGGACTCCGGTAATATTTCCAAATAAAAGTCCTTTACCAAATTCATCCGTAATCATTAATTCGGCAGCAATAAGTATAGAAGCTGTTCCCGCTATTTCGCTTAAGGATTTTACTGCAGGATAGGATCCGTCTTCATCTTTGATATATTCAAATGCTAAGGCAGTTATCTTTTTTTGCGCTAAAGCTTCAAAGTATTCTTTCTTTTTTGTCTTTAATTGAATAGCTGAAATAATAATCGTTTCAGGATTAATCATCTTTATTTCAGCCAAAGTTGGCGGTTCTACTTTAAGTAACATCGGACAGCCAAAAACTTTTTTAGTATCTTTTGTAACTTCTGCACCTGCATCGCTATATTCCTTATCAGAATAACTCGAACTCTCTCCGGCTCCAGACTCAATCATTACACGATGACCTTCATAGGTAAGTGAATTTACAGCGTCCGGCGTCAGGCAAATACGACGTTCCTGATAACTGGTTTCTTTAGGTATTCCTATGAAAAGTTCTCTTTTAAATCGGCCCACTTCAAGTTTTTCTTCTTGTGGCAACAATTGTTGTTTCGTAAATGGAGTTAAAGTAATTGACATGGGTTGTGCAAATATTAAGAGTACAAATTACGTAAAAAGTTTTAAAATTAGTGCAAATTTTCTGCTAATAGTAAAAGTCAATATTAAGAGATTGTTTTTTCCATTTTTATGTCGGCTCTTTCGTAGCTGACATCTCCTAATGGAACTTCAACAAAGCCAAATTTTTCGTATAAATGTAGCGCAGGAAGTAGAATTCTATTAGAGTACAAAAGTAATTTTTTGATGTTATTTTCTTCTGCAACAGCTATGCAATGAACTAATAGCTTATTTCCCATTCCGAGACCTTGGGCTTTGTCTGAAACAGCCATTTTACTCAATTCGAAAGTAGTATTATCAATCTTCATTAACGAAACTGTTCCCAGGATTTCATCATTATATTTGGCGTAGAAAATCATTCCACCTTTATTAATAATTTCTTCTTGTGGATTTGAAAGCACTAATTCATCTTTCTCCTCAACTCTAAAATACTTTTGAAGCCATTCTATATTTAAGATTTTGATGTAGTCTTTTATATCTGGAGAATAGGGGATTATTTCTACTGTATTCATATTGTATTTAAACTAATTTATTGAATGCTATCTGTACTTTTCTCAACAGGTTCTTCGCTTTCGCCATCTTCTTCAAATTCGTCCTTTCTATTTAAGTCCTCGTTGTCATATTGATAGTAATCTTCAAATTTCTTAGAGTCTTTATTATAAATAATAACTCTCTTGTAGCTTTTAAATTTTAATAAAATTCCATCTGCTGGAGAAGGAGTAAGTTTCATTTCTTCTAAATAAATCAATGCCTTTTTTTTAAAACTGGTAATGGTTGGTAGTTCGCTATGATATTCTTTTTTGAATAGAACATCACCACGTTCTGATATTATGTATATAATACTACTTTCGAAATCTTGTTTTTCCAATAAAAATGCCAATTCAATATTTTGTGCACTTTTATTGTTGGTGAAATTACCATATGCAATTACCTTTTTTGCCCGATCTTTTATTTTTGTGAAAAAATATTGACTATCGTCTCCATCTATATTATAATATTTATTGTCTTTAAAAATTTTTACAATTCCTCTTTTAAAATTTAATGGAATATCATCGTATTCTGAAATTGTAAATGTTCGAGCTCCCCAATAGTTGCAATCTTCTATTGACACCCAGCCACTAGACCATTCTTTATCAGATTCATAAGTAGTTTCAGCTTCTTCTGATTTAGTTTTTTCTTTGAATGTAAAAAATCCAATCGCAGATATTAAAACTAAACTACATATTACGATAATTCCCCATTTTTTGTACTTGCTTCTTTGTTTGTTTGTCATAAATAATTATTCGTTTATTTGTAAATATAATCTTACAAAAATACAAATAATTATTTTAATTCCAAAGTTCTCTTTCCATCAGTCAATAACTCAATTGTCACTGTAGAATGTTCTTCCGGAATTAAACTGGCAATTTTTTCAGACCATTCAATAAAACACCAATTTCCAGAATACAAATAATCATCAACACCAATATCAAGTGCTTCTGTTTCTTTATTTAAACGGTAAAAATCAAAATGATAAACAATTTGATTGTTAGAAGTATAATATTCATTAACTAAAGAAAAGGTTGGGCTGCTTGTAGCGCCTTCAACCCCTAAACTTTTGCATAATTGTTTGATTAAAGTAGTTTTTCCAACTCCCATTTCACCATTAAAAAGAATGATTTTTTTTGGATTTGAAGCTATAATTTGCTCCGCTACTTCCTGAATTTGATCTAATGAAAAAACGATATTCATTTTTATATTTATTTATTATATAGTCTCAGTTTACAGTCACAGTTTTAAGTTTTCAACTGCGACTGTAAACTGCGACTGAATACTTTTTATTTCGGGTTAAAAACCAAAAACGGTATAATCATTTCTTCTAATGAAATTCCGCCGTGCTGATACGTATTTCTGTAATAACTTACATAATGATTATAGTTGTTTACGTAAGCCAAAAAGAAATCATTTTTAGCAAATATAAAGGAACTACTCATGTTTATGGCTGGTAAGCCAATGTCTTTCGGTTCTTTTACAACGTACACATCCTTTTGTTCGTAAGTTAAACTACGCCCTGTTTTATAACGCAAATTTAAACTTGTATTTTTATCTCCAACCACTTTTGACGGGTTTTTTACATTAATTGTCCCGTGATCTGTAGTCAGAATTAATTTAAAGCCTAACAATTGTGCTTGCTGAATGATTTCTAATAATGGAGAATTCTTAAACCAGCTCAAAGTCAGAGAACGATACGCTTTATCGTCAGAAGCCAATTCTTTTACTACTTCCATTTCAGTTTTAGCGTGCGATAACATATCTACAAAATTGTAAACAACTGTTACTAAATCGTTGCCTTTTAAAGCTTTGAAGTTTTCTGCTAGTTTTTTACCACCTGCGTAATTGGTGATTTTAAAATAATCTTCCTTTAGATTTAATCCCAAACGTTTTAGTTGGGCCGAAAGAAATTCGGCTTCATAAAGGTTTTTTCCACCATCTTCAACATCATTTTTCCAATATTGTGGGAATTGCTTTTCCATTTCGATTGGTAATAACCCAGAGAAAATAGCATTTCTGGCATACTGCGTCGCTGTTGGAAGTATAGAGAAATAGGGAACCTCTTTTTCTAATTTATAATAGTTAGAAACCACAGTTTCAAAAGATTTCCATTGATCATAACGCAAATTGTCAATTACAACAAACAAGATTGGTTTGTCTTTCTTTTTAAGTTCCGGAACTACTAATTCCTTGAATAAATTATGTGATTGAATTGGTTTATCTGCTTTTGGTGCAAACCAGTCTTCGTAATTTCTTTCAATGTATTTTCCGAATTGCGAATTGGCTTCAACCTTTTGAGATTCAAGGATTTCAATCATTCCCTGATCGTTAATATTTTCTAATTCTAATTCCCAGAAAATCAGCTTTTTATACAATTCAACCCAATCTTCAAAAGAATTAACCATTGCTAATTCCATTGAAATTTTGCGGAACTCCTTCTGGTAATCTAAAGTTGTTTTTTCAGAAATTAAGCGTGAATGATCCAGATTTTTCTTTAAACTCAATAAAATCTGATTTGGATTTACGGGTTTAATTAAATAATCAGCGATTTTAGAACCAATGGCTTCTTCCATTATATATTCTTCTTCACTTTTGGTAATCATAATCATAGGAATGGCCGATTTTTTTTCTTTCATTTCAGAAAGTGTTTCCAAACCGCTCATTCCGGGCATATTTTCATCCAAAAAAACAATATCAAAATTGTCTTCTTCAAATAGAGCAATAGCGTCTAATCCGTTGTTACAAGTAGTTACAGCGTAGTTTTTTTTCTCCAGAAATAATATATGTGGTTTTAAAAGATCGATTTCATCGTCGACCCAAAGTATTTTTATCTTATCCATAAACGTAATTAGTTTTTAATGCAATTTAAAAGTATAGAACTTAAAAAGTATTAAAAATAGTATAAAATTCGGAATAATGAATTATGATTTTTCGATAAAGTCTTTTCTGAAATTAGTTATAACATTGAAAATCAAAGCGAATTGCTGTTAATTTTTAAGAGTAAAACACAAAGCTGTTTATAGTTAATTACTTATATTTGTTGACCTAAAAATAACCAAATAGTGACTCATATCAATAAATTAAAAATATTCAATGACCCTATTTATGGGTTTATTTCTATACCGAACGAACTCATCTACGACTTAATTCAACACCCGTATTTTCAGCGATTACGCCGTATTTCGCAAATGGGTTTATCGTATTTGGTTTATCCGGGTGCTAATCATACACGTTTTCACCATGCTTTAGGATGTATGCATTTGATGCAGAAAGCTGTTGAAACACTTCGTTTTAAAGGAGTTGCTATTTCAAATGATGAAGAATGTGCTTTATTGATAGCTATTTTATTGCACGATATTGGTCATGGGCCATTTTCTCATGCTATGGAAAAAAGTATTGTTGAAGATGTAAATCATGAAGCAATTTCATTGTTATTCATGAACCAGTTGAATGAAGAATTTGATGGAAAACTGAGTTTGGCCATTCAGGTTTTTAAAGGCGAATATCACAGAAAGTTCATGTTGCAATTGATTTCAAGTCAATTAGATATGGATCGAATGGATTATTTAAAACGTGATAGTTTTTATACCGGAGTTGCTGAAGGAAATGTCAATTCGGAGCGTTTAATTCAGATGATGAATGTTGTTGATGGTGTTTTGGTTATCGAAGAAAAAGGAATTTATTCAGTAGAAAAATTCCTGCTTTCGAGAAGATTAATGTATTGGCAGGCTTATTTGCATAAAACAAGTTTAGTGGCCGAGTTAATTTTGATGAAAGTATTGAAAAGAGCCAAAGAACTAACATTAAAAGGAAACTCCTTACCTTGCAGTGAGCCACTTTTGTTTTTTATGCAAAACAAAGTAGCCCTGGAAGATTTTGATGCCGAAAAATTGGATTTATTCTCTCAATTAGACGATTTTGATATTATAAGCGCTTTAAAAGCGTGGCAAAAACAAGATGATTTTATACTTTCTACTTTAAGTAAAATGATCATTAACAGGGATTTATTGAAGATAAAACTGAGTGCGGAAAAAATCCCGATGGAAGAATCGCAATCAATGAAAGAAGAATTTGCAGAAGAACATCATATTTCGTCTGTAGATGCCGGATATTTTATTTTTAGAGGAAAAATTAAAAACCAGGCTTACAGTAAAGAGGCTGAACCGATACGAATTTTGAAAAAAGATAAAACAATTGAAGATGTTGTAGAAGCGTCTGATCAGTTGAATTTGAAATCGTTATCTAAATTGGTGACAAAATATTACATCTGTTTTCCAAAACAACTTATCTAAAATTAACATTTAAAATCTATTTTTTATATTTTTGTCGCAATGAAATTTACAGCAGAACAAATAGCAGGAATTTTAGAAGGAGAAGTTGTTGGGAATCCTAACGCAGAAGTTTCTCGGCTATCTAAAATAGAGGAAGGCGAGGAAGGATCGCTTACTTTTTTGGCTAATCCCAAATATATCAACTACATATATACTACCAAGGCTTCGGTGACAATTGTTAATGATAGCTTTGTACCAGAACAGGAAATTACTACAACCTTGATAAAAGTTGAAGATGCTTATGCGTCTTTTTCTAAACTTTTGCAGTTTTACAATCAGGTAAAGTTGAATAAAAACGGAATAGAAGCGCAATCTTTTATGTCTGAAGGAACTAAATATGGCGAAAATTTATATTTAGGGAGTTTTAGTTATATAGGACAAAATGTGGTTTTAGGTACTAATGTGAAAATTTATCCAAACAGTTTTATTGGCGATAATGTTGTTATTGGCGACAATGTATATATTTTTGCCGGGGCTAAGATATATTCAGAAACCGTTATCGGAAACAATTGCACCATTCATTCAGGAACTATAATTGGTGCGGATGGTTTTGGTTTTGTGCCAGATGAAGAGGGTGTTTATAGTAAAGTACCTCAAATTGGGAATGTAATTATAGAAGATAATGTAGATATTGGAGCCAATACTACAATTGACAGAGCAACTCTTGGTTCTACTATTATTAGAAAAGGAGTAAAATTAGACAATCAGATTCAGATTGCCCATAATGTAGAAATTGGTAAAAATACTGTAATTGCTGCTCAATCAGGCGTTGCAGGTTCTACAAAAATTGGCGAAAACTGTATGATTGGCGGGCAAGTTGGTATCGCAGGACATTTGATTATAGGTAATAATGTAAGGCTTCAGGCTCAATCAGGAGTCGCAAGAAACATCAAGGATGATGAGATATTGCAAGGAACGCCTTCACTTGGATATACTGATTTTAATAAATCGTATGTTCATTTTAAGAATTTACCGAAAATTGTGTCCGAACTGGACGAATTAAAAAAACAAATAATAAACCCAAAAAATGGAAATAATGGTTAAACAGAAGACCATCAAAAATGAAATTTCACTAACAGGAGTTGGATTACACACTGGAAAAGAAGTTACAATGACTTTTAAACCAGCTCCAATTAATAATGGTTTCACTTTTGTAAGAGTAGATTTGCAAGGTCAACCAGTCATTGAGGCTGATGCTAACTATGTTGTTAATACACAAAGAGGTACCAATTTAGAAAAATTAGGTGTAAAAATTCAAACTCCAGAGCACGTTTTGGCTGCATTAGTTGGCTGTGATTTGGATAATGTCATTATAGAATTAGATGCTTCTGAGCTTCCAATAATGGACGGTTCTTCAAAATATTTTGTTGAAGCAATTGAAAAAGCCGGAATCGAAGAACAAGATGCTAAACGTAATGTTTATGTAGTTAAAGAAGTTATTTCTTTTACTGATGAAACTACCGGAAGCGAGATTTTGGTGATGCCAAGCGATGATTATCAGGTAACTGCAATGGTTGATTTTGGCACTAAAGTTTTAGGAACTCAAAATGCTACTTTAAAAAGTATCGCCGATTTTAAAGATGAAATTGCTAATTCAAGAACATTTAGTTTCTTGCACGAATTAGAATCTTTATTAGAAAACGGATTAATTAAAGGTGGGGATTTAAACAACGCCATTGTATATGTAGATAAAGAAATTTCTGATGCTACAATGGAAAATTTAAAGAAAGCGTTTGGAAAAGATAAAATCTCGGTTAAACCAAACGGAGTTTTAGATAACCTTACACTACATTATCCAAACGAAGCGGCAAGACATAAATTGCTTGACGTTATTGGAGATTTATCTTTAATCGGAGTTAGAATTCAAGGAAAAATTATTGCTAATAAACCAGGGCATTACGTAAATACTCAGTTTGCAAAAAAATTAGCAAAAATTATTAAAATTGAGCAAAGAAACCATGTGCCGGTTTATGACTTGAATTTGGAACCGTTGATGGATATTCATAAAATCATGGCTGTTTTACCTCACAGACCTCCATTTTTATTAATTGATAGAATTATAGAAATGTCAGATAGTCATGTGGTTGGTATGAAGAATGTTACTATGAATGAGAATTTCTTTGTAGGGCATTTTCCTGAAGCACCGGTTATGCCAGGTGTTTTAATCGTTGAAGCGATGGCACAAACGGGCGGAATTTTGGTTTTAAGCACCGTTCCGGATCCTGAAAACTATTTGACCTATTTTATGAAAATAGATAATGTTAAATTTAAACACAAAGTATTGCCGGGCGATACATTAATTTTCAAATGTGAATTGATTTCTCCTATCAGAAGAGGAATCTGTCATATGCAGGCAAATGCTTATGCAAACGGAAAATTAGTAACTGAGGCAGAATTAATGGCTCAAATTGCAAGAAAACAATAATAATTAAGTCAATTTTATTGTTTACGTTTGTTGCCCAAATTAGACTATTTTAATTTAAAATATAAAACATACAGATGAATCAACCATTAGCTTATGTTCATCCCGGCGCTAAAATCGCTAAAAATGTTGTAATTGAACCTTTTACAACAATTCACAATAATGTAATTATTGGTGACGGTACTTGGATTGGTTCTAATGTGACCATTATGGAAGGTGCTCGTATTGGAAAAAATTGCAATATTTTTCCAGGAGCCGTAATTTCTGCAGTGCCACAAGATTTAAAATTTGGCGGAGAGGATTCTCTTGCTATTATTGGAGATAATTGTACGATTAGAGAATGTGTTACTATAAATAGAGGTACAGTTGCTTCAGGTCAGACTATTCTTGGAAACAACTGTTTAGTAATGGCTTATGCGCATATTGCGCACGATTGCGAAATTGGAAATAATGCCATTATTGTAAACGGAGTTGCATTAGCAGGTCACGTTGTTGTTGGAAACCATGCTGTAATTGGAGGTTTGGCAGCGATTCACCAATTCATCCATATTGGAGATCATGCTATGATTTCTGGCGGATCTTTGGTAAGAAAAGATGTCCCTCCTTATACAAAAGCTGCTAAAGAACCGTTATCTTATGTTGGAATCAATTCAGTTGGTTTACGAAGAAGAGGTTTTAGCACAGAAAAAATTAGAGAAATTCAGGAAATTTACAGAATTTTATATCAAAAGAATTACAATACCACTCAGGCTTTAAGTATTATTGAAGCAGAAATGGAAGCTACTCCTGAGAGAGATGAGATTTTAGATTTTATCAGAAATTCATCAAGAGGAATTATGAAAGGTTATTCAGGAAATTATTAAAATACCGTTTAACTGTTTATTTGTTTGATCGTTTAATCGAATAAACAATTAAACGAATAAACGATTCAACAAATTAAAAAAACAAAACAAAATGGCATCTACATCAGATATTAGAAACGGATTGTGTATTAAATTCAATCACGATATTTATAAAATCGTTGAATTTCTTCACGTAAAACCTGGAAAAGGACCTGCTTTCGTAAGAACAAAATTGAGAAGTTTAACTACAGGAAGAGTATTGGATAATACATTCTCTGCAGGACATAAAATTGACGATGTGCGTGTAGAGACGCATAACTACCAGTTTTTATATGCTGAAGGAGATGAATTTCATTTTATGAATACAGAATCTTTTGAGCAAATTTCTTTGAATAAAAACATTTTGGATGCTCCGGGATTATTAAAAGAAGGAACAAGTGTAATGGTTCAGGTAAATACTGAAACGGATTTACCATTATCTGTAGATATGCCATCTTCTGTAGTTCTTGAAGTTACTTATGCAGAGCCAGGTGTAAAAGGAAATACTGCTACAAATGCTACAAAATCTGCTACGGTAGAAACAGGAGCATCAGTAAACGTTCCGTTATTTATCAACGAAGGTGATAAAATTAAAATTGATACTGCTTCAGGATCTTACATGGAGCGTGTAAAAGAGTAATTTTTAATTAGATAATTTGTCAATGAGTCAATTAGAAAATTGATACATACTCAGAAATTGAATAATTTTTATTTTCTAATTGACGCATTTTTCTAATTGACACATTCTCTAATTAACAAATTTTCTAATTAAAATATATGAAATTTCCAAAGATTCATTCTTTACAAGAAATTGCAAGTTTGCTTAATTGCGAATTTATTGGTGACCAGAACTTCCCGGTTTTAGGCATGAACGAAATACATGTTGTTGAATCAGGAGATATTGTTTTTGTTGACCACCCTAAATATTATGACAAAGCTTTGCAATCAGCAGCGACTATTGTTTTAATTAATAAAAAAGTAGATTGCCCTGAAGGTAAAGCCCTTTTAATTTCTGATGATCCTTTCAGGGATTTTAATACCTTAACCAAACATTTTAAGCCTTTTCAACATGCAAATGTAGCTATTGCAGCTTCTGCAGAAATCGGAGAAGGAACATTAATTCAGCCAAATAGTTTTATTGGAAACCACGTTAAAATTGGTAAAAACTGCCTAATACATTCAAATGTTTCTATTTACGATCATACTGTAATTGGAGATAATGTAATTATTCATGCAGGAACAATTTTAGGAGCGGATGCTTTTTATTATAAAAAACGTCCGGATGGGTTTGATCAGTTAATTTCAGGAGGTAGGGTTGTTATCGAAGATAATGTTGGAATTGGAGCTCTTTGTACCATTGATAAAGGTGTTACAGGAGATACAACAATTGGAGAAGGAACAAAAATTGACAATCAGGTTCATGTAGGACATGATACCGTTATTGGAAAAAAGTGCTTAATAGCTTCACAAACCGGTATAGCTGGTTGTGTTATTATTGAAGATGAAGTCACGCTTTGGGGACAGGTTGGTACAACCAGTGGTATCACGATAGGAGCGAAGGCTGTTATTATGGGACAAACCGGAGTTACTAAATCAGTTGAAGGTGGAAAATCTTATTTTGGAACTCCAATCGAAGAATCACGAGAAAAGTTAAAACAATTAGCTAATATCAAAAAGATTCCTGAAATTCTAAATAAATTGAAGTAATATGTCTATAAAAGAATTTGTTCAAAAATTTTATAAGTCGGATGCCTTAATTGATAGTGAAATCCTTAAAACCTATTTGCATCCGGATATTATAGTGGAGTGGAATAGCAGTAAAGGATTGATTCAGATGGATTATGATTCTATGGTTAATATGGCCAATGAACTTAGTCGTGCGTATGTACGTTCCAAAGTTAGAATCAGTCATATTATTGCTGAAGATGACTTGGTTTCAATACGTTATTCTCATTTTGTGAAAACGATTGAAAATCCAAGAGAAGAGATGTTATTAGCCCATTTTTCTACAATTTGGCAAATTAAGGATGATAAATTGTATCGCGGTTATCAAATGAGTCAATTTTCTTAATTTTTTTGAAGACAAAAAGATTAAAATACATTACAAAACCTTACTTTTGCATCACAATTTTAAAAACTACATAAAATATATATCATGAGTGTTTTAGTTAATAAAGATTCCAAAATAATTGTTCAAGGATTTACAGGAAGCGAAGGAACTTTCCACGCTTCTCAAATGATTGAGTACGGTACTAATGTTGTTGGTGGTGTTACTCCTGGTAAAGGTGGAACTAGCCATTTAGATCGTCCGGTTTTTAACACAGTAAAAGATGCTGTTGATCAAGCTGGAGCTGATACATCTATCATTTTTGTACCACCAGCTTTTGCTGCTGATGCAATTATGGAAGCTGCTGATGCTGGAATTAAAGTAATTATTGCTATTACAGAAGGAATTCCTGTAGCAGATATGATTAAAGCAAATAATTATGTTAAAGAAAGAAATTCTAGATTAATCGGACCAAACTGCCCAGGTGTTATTACTCCGGGAGAAGCTAAAGTTGGTATTATGCCAGGTTTTGTTTTCAAAAAAGGTACTGTTGGTATCGTTTCAAAATCAGGAACTTTAACTTACGAAGCTGCTGACCAGGTTGTAAAACAAGGTTTAGGAATTACTACAGCTATCGGAATTGGTGGAGATCCAATTATTGGAACTACAACTAAAGAAGCTGTGGAATTATTAATGAACGATCCGGAAACTGAAATTATCATCATGATTGGTGAAATTGGAGGTCAATTAGAAGCTGATGCTGCTAAATGGGTTAGAGCTGATGGTAACCGTAAGCCAGTTGTTGGTTTTATCGCTGGAGAAACTGCTCCTGCAGGTAGAACGATGGGTCACGCAGGTGCTATTGTTGGTGGTTCTGATGATACAGCTGCTGCTAAAAAACAAATCATGAGAGACAACGGAATTCACGTTGTTGATTCACCAGCTGAAATTGGTAAAAAAGTAAAAGAAGTACTTGGATAATCTCCAATATTCAAAATAAAAAATTCCAAAAAAAGTCTCAATATTGTGTTGAGACTTTTTTACATTTTTAAAATGATTGGAATATAGTTTAAAAACTTAGCAACTTAGTCACTTAATGTCTTAGAAGCTTAAAATTAGAAAGATGAGTAAAGAATTAAAAAAGTTTAAAGTAAGCAACAGTTTTACTTTTACAATCGAAGATAGTTTAGAACAAGTTTGTAACGCTCCTGAAGGTGGTGCCGGAATTTTTGTTGTTTACGCTATTGAAGGCGATGCAAAAGAATTGATAATGGTTGCTTCTACAGGAACTGTTCAAAATGACGGAACTTTAAAAAGCAAAAATGGCGGTTTATACGACAAAATCGTAAACGGTCACCAATTTGCAAAAACAGGAAGAAAATACTCTTGGCCAGCACAAATGAAATTAGAAAGCATTGATGCTTTAGAAGTAGTTTGGTATGAGACTTTTAATGGAGATGTAAAAGCGATCCCAACGGCAGTTGAAGGTCAGGTTTTACAAAATTTCTTAGATGAAAATGCAAAATTACCAAGATGGAATGTAGCTTTCTAAAAGTTATTTCAATAAAATCTTTAAAAAAGCCTTACTAAGTATTTAGTAAGGCTTTTTTTATGAATTTTTAGGTTTTAAGTTTTTGATTTTATATATTTAAAAACCAAAACCAAACTAAACCTATGATCAAGAACTACTTGCTGTTGCTGTTTTTTTTATTTTCTTCTTTTATAAATGCCCAAACTATTAATTTTCCCGATGCTAATTTTAAGGCTAAGTTACTGGAGGCTAATGAAACAAATAATATCGCTAATTTAAATGGAAAGTCCGTTAAAATAGACACAAATGAAAATGGAGAAATTGAGAGTAGTGAAGCTTTAAAAATCACAGAATTGTTTCTGGCAAATTCTAATATTGTATCGTTGGAAGGTGTCAAAAATTTTTCGAATCTGAAATATCTTTCTTTTAACGATAATAAAGTTAGTGTATTTGATCTTAATGGAATGAAAATTATATCCCTGGAATGTTCCAGAAACCAAATTACAGATATTGATGTAAGCGGATTACCCAATTTAATCAGTTTAGGATGTGGAGATAATCAGTTGACTAGTTTAAATTTATCCAGCCAAAACGTAAATACTTTTTTAACTTTAAATTGTTCCGGTAACAAACTAACAAGTTTGAAAATAGATCAATTTAAAAATCTTCAAGGCTTATCTTGTTCTGACAATCAATTAACAAGCCTTAATATTACGACTTTACAAAGCTACTTCAACTTTTAAAACTTTAGGAATTAATGATTTCGAATTCTCGAATTATTTCAATCTTTATCCTAATCCAGTAAATGAAATTTTGAATATTTAGACTAAAAATGATGTTCGAATAGAGTCTGTTTCTATTTATGATGTTTTAGGCCAGTTGGTTATTGCAATTCCAAACACTGATAATATTTCTAAAATTGATGTTTCAAAACTTCATGTAGGCAATTATATTTTAAAGCTCAAAACACAAAAAGGTTTTTCAGCAGAGAAGTTTATTAAAAAATAGCGTATTGTGAAAACGAAGTAAAATCTTACACATAAAGCAATATGTTAAAGAAAGTATAATTTTAACATTTGACTTAAAACCCTAGTAAAATATGATAGAGGCACATCATATTATATTAAGAAAATATTTCTTTTATGTGAAAAAATTGGTTTTTAAATATTTGCTTTTATATATTTATCGCACAATATGAACGGAAAATGTTAAAAAAATAGATTCCTAACATTATGTGATAATTTTTATTTGTACGCTACCCAAATTTTACCATGAAGACCGCAATTTTACCATTCAATAGTTTAGATGATAGTACGCTTTGGAATAATTTAAAGGAAGGTGATGAAAAATCATTTTCCATGTTATTCGAAAGATATTATGCCGATTTGGTACGTTATGGAAATTCACTTTCTCCGTATGAAGAAAAAGTGCAGGATTGTATTCAGGATGTTTTTACTGATATTTGGGTGTACCGAAGTACATTGCAGAGTACGGTGATAGTAAAAGCTTATTTGTTATCGTGTGTACGAAAAAGAATTGCTCGTTTATTCGAAAGAGATCATATTTTTCGCAAAACTACAAGTACAGATTCTATAGCTTTTCTTTTAGAATTTTCAGTAGAGCATGATCTCATTGATGATGACTACGCCACAAGAGAAAAAATCATTCACTTAAATAGATTATTAAACGATTTACCTTCACGTCAAAAAGAAGCGTTATATCTGCGTTATCATCAGGGTTTAACTGTTGAACAAATTGCCGAAATGCTGGATGTTAATTACCAATCTGCAAGTAATTTGCTGCATCGTGGTTTACTTAGTCTTCGAAAAGAATGGAAAGGTGCTTTTTCGGTATTCCTTTTACTATCTTCAGGTAGTTTTTAATTTTATTCTAAAAAAAATAAAAAAAATCACAATTTGGTGAGTATATAATAAGAGTGCTGTCCTCTATGTTTTTGTAACCTCATTTTTAGATGCAAAAACGTAATACATATATCGAAATAGAAGACTTCTTGTCTGACGAATCATTTCAATCATGGATTTTATTAAAAATTGATGAAGATGGTTGGGAAGAATGGACTTTAGAGAATCGCCAACGCGCTAAGTTGGTAGAAGACGCAAGACATTTGTTGCTGGCTATGAAAGTGCCGGAATCGGACTTATCATCTTCGGATATCCATAAAGCGTTACAATCAACCTGGATAAAAATCGGAGAAAAAGAAAATCACATCAATTTTGTTGAAAATTCACGAGCCCATTTCTTTAAAAAATATCTTCTTAGTGGAATTGCTGCGAGTTTGTTTTTTTGTTTGATGTCGGTTTGGTTTTATAAAAATCATTCCAGCAGAGACAATGTTGTAACTTACAAAGAGTTAATTGATGAAAATAGTGAAGGTTTAGTGGAGCAGACTAATAATTCCAGTAAACCACAAATCATCACATTGTCTGATGGTAGTTCTGTTTTGTTACAGCCCAATAGTAAATTAAGTTACCCTAAAATCTTTACCGGAAACGAAAGAAAGGTTTATTTATCCGGCGAAGGTTTCTTTGAAATTAGTAAAAATCCAAGAAAACCTTTTTACGTTTATGCAAACGAGATCGTTACAAAGGTCGTTGGAACCAGTTTTAGAATAAAAGCTTATTCTGATCAACCTGATGTTGAAGTTCTTGTTCGCACCGGTAAAGTTAAGGTAAAATCAAATGATTTGGTGGCCAAGTCAGATCAGCCAGAAGTGGTACTGCTTCCTAATCAGGCACTTCGGTTTTTAAGGAGTGATTTGAAATTCAATAAAATAACAAATATTACGCAAGATGAGACGCTGGTACATAGTGTGGGTAATATTGAGCAATTAAGTTTTGAATTTACTGATATTCCGGTATCTCAAATTTTTGAAACAATCGAACAGGCTTATTTAGTTGATATTGATTATCCTAAAAATAAACTGAAAGATTGCCATTTGACTACTTCACTAAGTGATCAGCCCTTAACAGAGAAATTAAAAATTGTCTGCAAAAGTATTGGCACAAATACCAATTTTGAAATGAATGGCAATCAAATAACGATAACATCAGAAGGTTGTAACTAGCAATTTATATAGCTGTAACTATATAAATAACCCTTAATGCCAATATAAAAACTAAAAAATAACCAAACCAAACTAATATTAAATGCCTATGTAAAACAATATGCATAAAAAAAGTGCCGAAATGCTGTAACATTATCGACACTTATAAAAATTGAATTCCTCTCTGTAAAGAGTAATTCAGTACGTTTCTTAAAATACACGCGAACAGTATTAATCAAAACAAACCAAAATTATGAAAAAACCAGTTGTTAAACAACGATTACTCCATCGAATCATGAAAATAACGCTATTTCAGTTTGTCCTAGCACTTGTATTTTCAAGTGTTACCATGGCGAACAGTGTAAATGGGCAAAGAAAACTAGATACAAAAGTTACGATTACAGTTGCAAATTTGAGTTTAGATAATGCATTATCAAAAATAGAAAAATCTGCACATGTGAAATTTTCTTATAATTCAAGACTGCCACAATTAAATCAAAAGGTAAGCATCGAGGCAAACGAAGAAACTTTGTCGAGTATCCTTAATCGAATTTTAGTACCTTTTAATATTAGCTACTCAGAAGTTAGTAATCAGATTATTTTGCAAAAGAATGTGGCTGCAGATCCATTTTCAAGTGCAACTAATCATGATTCATTGTTCGAAATATTGGTTGCGGGCCCAATCATAAAAGGAAAAGTGACCGATTCTAACGGAAGTCCTTTACCGGGAGCAACAGTTATGGCAAAAGGAACCAAAATTGCAGTCTTAACCGATTTTGATGGAAATTTTTCTATCGAAATGCCGGCAAATAGTACTACGATTGTGATTTCTTATGTTGGAATGGAAACAAAAGAAATTGGAACTTCAAATACTTCACCTACAATTGTTTTGACTGAATTAGGTCAAAACTTAAAAGAAGTTGTTGTTACTACAGGTTATGAGAAAACCTCTAAAAGAACTTTTACAGGAGCGATCAGTAAAATTTCGGGAACGGAATTAAAAGTGGATGGTGTAGTTGATGTAAGCAGAATGATCGAAGGAAAAGCGGCTGGGGTTACTGTTCAAAACGTAACGGGAACTTTTGGTACAGCACCAAAAATTACGGTTCGTGGATCATCTTCTATTTTTGGTGACACAAAACCATTATGGGTGATTGATGGAGTTGTTCAGGAAGATATTATCAACTTGACATTTGCAGATTTGGCTTCAGGTAATTCTGAAACTTTATTAAGTTCATCTGTTGCGGGATTGAATGCAAACGACATCCAAAGTATTGAAATTCTTAAAGATGCGTCTGCTACTTCAATCTATGGTTCAAGATCTTTAAATGGAGTGGTAGTTGTTACAACCAAACAAGGCCGCAGAGATTCTCCTTTAAAAGTAAGTTATTCTATTGAACAAACGGCCAGAACAGTACCAAATTACAGTCAGTATGATATATTGAATTCTCAGGAATCAATGAGTATTTTTAAAGAAATGGAATCTAAAGGTTATCTTGATTTACCAACGACTGTAAACGGAAGATACGGTGGAGCTTATAATCTTTTAGGAAGAGCAATTAATACGTATGTTCCAGAAACGGATAGTTATTTAGTTAACAATGATCCTGTTAGCAGAAATAATTTCTTAAGAAAATACGAACAGGCTAATACAGACTGGTTTAATGTTTTGTTTAAACCTGCTTTTACACAAAATCACTCTTTGAGTTTTTCCGGAGGAGGAAAAAACAATACATTTTATGCCTCTTTAGGTTATTATACAGATCCGGGATGGACTATTGCTGATGATGTAAAACAGCTTTCGTCAAACATTAAAGGAACATTTTATTTAAATGATAAATTAAATATTACGTTGTCAACTTTGGGTTCTATACGTGATCAGGGTGCTCCTGGTAGTTATGAAAGTGAAAAAGATGTTGTTTTTGGAAAAGTAACCCGTGATTTTGATATAAATCCGTTCAACTATGTTTTAAATACAAGCAGAACACTTAGACCTTATGATGAGAATCGAAATTTAGAGTATTACAGAAATAACTGGGCTCCAATGAATATCATCAATGAATTGGCTAACAATTTCATGGAGATTAAGGTAAAAGATATTCGTTTCCAAATGGATTTGGAATATAAAATTAATCCACACCTGACTTACAATTTTACTGGTTCGGCACGTTATGCAAATACAACTCGTGAGCATAAAATTCTGGAAGGATCAAATGTTGTTGGTGCTTACAATGCTATGGAAAATACAATTGTCAGAGATGCAAATATCTTTTTGTACCAAGATCCTAATGATTTAACGGCACCAAAAGTTTCGGTATTACCAAATGGAGGATTTTTGAGAAAGTTCACTAATGATATGACTTCTTATAATGTTAGAAATAGTGTTACCTACAGAAATACATTCAATGTAAAACACGAATTAGAAGGTTTCTTTGGAACAGAAATGAGAGTTGTAGATAGGAGCAGCGATAATTTTGTTGCGGCGGGAATTCAGTACGACAGAGGACTTACAGCTTTTACTGATCCTAGATTGATTGAAAAAATTATTAATGCCGGAGATTCGTACTATGGCTTTAATGAAGAGAAAGAAAGAACTGTTGGTTTTTTCGGAAAAGTTGGTTATACCTATGATCGTCGTTATACCGCTTCGGTTACTGGTCGTTATGACGGATCGAACAGACAAGGAGACAGTGGTTCATCAAGATGGTTGCCAACCTATACTGTAAGTGGGAAATGGAATCTTTCTGAAGAGAATTTCATGAAAAATGTAGAATCTGTAAACAATTTAAGTTTAAGAGGTTCTTACGGACTTACTGCTACTGCGGGGCCAGCAACAAATTCATTGGCTATCTACAAAAGTTTTATAACAGATCGTTTGAATCTTGCTGACAGAGAAAGCGGAATTAAAATAGATCAATTGCAGAATGGCGATTTGACTTGGGAAAAACAATACGAAACTAACTTAGGAGTTGATTTGGGAATGTTCAATAACAGAATACAATTGACAACAGATATTTACCGTCGTAAAGCTTTTGATTTAGTTGATTATGTTGTGACTTCCGGTATTGGAGGTCAAAGAATTAAGCAAGGAAATAATGCAAATATGGAAACTGAAGGTCTTGAGATAGGCTTTACTACAAGAAACATAAATGCTGAGAATTTTAAATGGTCTACAACGCTTAATTTTTCTGTTTACACGCAAAAAATTACAAAGTTAGAGAACAAGCCAACTTCATTCGATTTGATTGATGGAAATGGCGGAAATACAATTGGACATCCAAGAAATTCATTGTATTCTTATCAATTTACAGGTTTAAATGAACAAGGATTGCCAACATTCATAATGCCTGAAGGTGAAAAAGATAATATTACAGGAGCTGATTTTCAGGATAACAAAGATGTTACCAACTATCTAAAATATGAAGGTTCAATTGAGCCAAACAAATCTATTGGTCTTGCTAATACCTTTACATACAAAAACTGGTCGTTATATGTGTTTTTCGTAGGTTCAGGTGGAAATAAAGTTCGTTTGAATCCTGTTTATGATAGTACTTATGATGATTTAACGGTATTTACCAAAGATTTTACGAATCGTTGGATAAATCCTGGAGATGAAAACTTTACCAATGTGCCTGTAATTGCAGATAAACGATTGAATGAAAATTATGGTGGAGAGCGTACCCTCGCAAGAGCCTATAATACTTATAATTATTCTGATGTTCGTATTGCTGATGGTGATTTTGTAAGACTGAAAAACGTTTCGCTAAGCTGGGAATTTCCAAAGGATTTTAAGAGAAAAATTGGGGTAAGCACTTTTACGTTAAAAGGATCTGCTGTGAATCCGTGGTTAATTTATTCTGATAAAAGATTAAATGGTCAGGATCCTGAATTCCGTAATTCCGGAGGTGTTGCTTTACCTGTTACATCTCAATACACTTTTACTTTAAACCTTTCATTATAATATTTAAGATTATGAAAAAGATAAAAATAACCTTATTTCTATTAGTACTTATAGGTATTACTAGTTGTGATGATTTCCTTTCTGAAAAGCCAGATAATAGAACCGAAATAGATACTCCAGAAAAAATTTCTGAATTATTAGTAAACGCCTATCCACAAGAAAGTTATTTGGATTTTGCTGAGACAATGTCGGATAATGTTTTTGATAGTGGTTTAACTAATACTTTAAGAAAAAACGAGCAAAACTACAATTGGGAAATTCAAAGTGAAACGGATACTGATACTCAGGCTGCGTATTGGGACGCTTGTTATAGTGCAATTGCACATGCGAACAAAGCGTTGGAAGCCATTGAAGAATTAGGAAGTCCGAAAAGTTTAAATCCGCAAAAAGGAGAAGCGCTACTTGCCAGAGCTTATGCGCATTATATGCTGGTTTCTTTCTGGTCACAACGTTATAATCCTGCAACAGCTGATAAAGATTTAGGAATTCCGTATGTAACAAAACCAGAAACAGTGTTAGTAGCAAAATACAAACGTAATACTGTAGCTGAAGTTTTCGATTTTATTCAAAAAGATATTGAAGAAGGATTACCATTTTTGACCAACGATTATTCAGAGCCTAAATTTCATTTTAATAAAGATGCCGGAAAAGCTTTTGCCAGCCGTTTTTATTTAATAAAAGGAAACTGGGACAGAGTTATTGAATTATCAAATGACTTAGGGTCAAAACCTGTTGGTAAACTTAGAGATTATGCTGCTTATAAACTAGATGATTTTCAGACTCAAAATATGCGTTATGCAAAAAGTGACGAACCAACAAATTTACTAGTTGTTTCTCCGGAATCATATTATGCCAGAGCTTCTTATTCAGGCACTAGCGCTTACAGATTTTTTCTTTCAGGAACTAGATATAATGAAATATTAGGTGCAGGAACAAATATTTTTGGTAAATCATGGTTGTATTCAATTTATTCGCGCAACAGTTTTGTTACAGCGTTTGTGCCAAAATTTTACGAGTATTTTAAATACACAAATGTAACAGCTAACATTGGTCAGGGTTTCTTAGCAGAAGTATTGCTAAGTAATGATGAGTTTTTCCTTAACAGAATTGAAGCACATATAATGAAAGGTCAGATCGCTTTAGCGAATACTGAATTGGAGTATTTCATGGCAACAAGAACAACAGGTTATACTGCAACTACAGATATCCTGACACAGGCCAAAGTAATAGCAAAATATCCGGTAATCGATAATGAATATACTCCGTTTTATGCTTTGACGCCAGTGCAAACTTCTTATATCAAGGCTATTGCCGAAACCAGAAGAAGAGATTTTATACATGAAGGCATGAGATGGTTTGATGTGAAACGTTTTAATATTGAGGTTAAACATGAAATTTTTAACCAGCCTACAAACATTTTGACTAAAGATGATAAACGTAGAGCTTTACAAATACCGCTTCATGCTTCTAGCAATGGTATTGAAACAAATCCTAGATAAAAACTTTAATTCGAGATTTATGAAATCATCAAAATATACTAAAATAACAGGACTGTTTCTATTGATAATAGCATTAGTTTCCTGTGCTCATGAAGAGCAACCCGGAGAAAGCCAGTTGGATTATACTCAACCAACAAAAACAGCTTTAGATAATTGGATTACTGTAAATTATCTAAATCCGTATAATATTAATGTACAGTATAAATGGAATCAAAATACGGTTGATAATAACCGATTTTTATTTCCTCCATTGATAGAAAAAGTACAACCTGCACTTGAAATCGTTCAGAAAATTTGGTTGGATAGTTACCGCGTTGTCGGAGGTGCAGATTTTGTAAAAAAAATTGCACCAAGAGAAATCGTCTTAATTGGAGGTGTAAACTTAAATACGGTTGGAACAAGAACTTTAGGACTAGCCGAGGGTGGACAGCGTGTTACACTTTTTGAAACCGATTACGTTAATAAAAAAAACCGAGCTAATATCAAAGAATTTTTGCATACTATTCAACATGAATACATTCATATTTTAAATCAAAACAAACCATTTGATGAAAAATCATGGGCAGCAATTACGCCGGCTGGTTACACGGCAAGCTGGCATTTATACACTGATGAAGAGTCTAATGAAATTGGTTTTATAACTAATTATTCCAGAATGAATATCAATGAAGATTTTGCTGAAATGGCTTCTATGATGTTGATTAATTCTAAAACAGAATATGCTGCAATATTAGCTGGAATTACAAGTCAGACTGCTGTTGCACAGATAAAGGCAAAAGAAGCTCTTGTTGTAAAATATTTCAAAGATGCGTACAATATGGATTTCTATGCCTTGCGCGATGAAGCAGAGAAAAATACAAACGCAGTACTAAATAATTAATAATGAATGTTATGAAAGCAAAATATATATTAAAATATCTGATTGTAATAATAATTTCATTGCAATTTGGAAGCTGCAGCAGTAATGAGGCAGAGCAAAAATTTGAGCAAACACCAACAGAAAGGTTAAATACTCAGAAAAAAGAACTAAACGATGTATTACTTTCTTCGGAGTTTGGATGGAAAGCGGTTTATTTTACAGATAATACAGTATTAGGTGGTTATACACATTTGTTCAAATTTGCAAATGATGGCACTGTGCAAATGGCATCTGATTTTGATAGTGACACCAAAACCTATAAAAGTGAATATGCAATTCAGTTAGGAAGTACTGTAAGTTTGGTTTTTACTACTAAAAACAGAATTCACCTTTTATCAGATTCTAATGATTATCCAATTGATTTATTACGTGGAAAAGGGTATTTGGGAGATTTTCAGTTTTTGTATTATGGACAGGAAAATGGTGAAATCATTTTTAAAACGAACAGAAGTGTTCAGGAATTACGTTTTGTAAAAGCAAGTGCTGCAGATTGGGCAAATCTTCCTAAGAACATTGTTATGGAGCAAAATGTTATAGGAGCAGATACACGTCCTCTTTTCAGATTATTAGAAACGAATGACGGAACAACAAAACATCAATTTGATTTTTCGTTTAGTGATGTAACCCGTTTTGCAGAAGCTAATTCTGTTGAAACAGGATATGCGGTAAGTTATGATATGGGAATTGGTTACACGCCAACCGGAATCATTGCTAGCCCTGCTGTTGAAGTGGGCGGACAAAAATTATCCGTATTCGTTTATGATGATGCTACAGGAAGTTTTACGGCAACGGGGACCAATGGAGTAAGTGCTGTAATAAAGTACTCTACAAAACCTCTTGTTTTAACTGATGATTATAAATTATTATTGCCTGCTAGCGGGAATAATGTTTATGCATATATCTACAATTTAACCAAAGCGGAACCTGCAAATTCTTCTTTATTTTTATCATTATTAGCAAATTCAGAAGCAAGTGCAGGAACGGGATTAATGATTAGTAGAATACAGCCTTGGTTTAATAATCCTGATGGAACAAGTTATATCGAATATAGATTTGCGGCTGTAGCGAACCCAGCGGTAACAGTAGCAAGAAGATATCACTATTTTAGTATAAAAACAGATGCCGTGAATAAAACTGTGACATTGACTCCAGGTGTTTGGAAATCAGTTGCAACTGCAGCTTCGCCGGCGATAGCAACACCATCTTTCTTAAAAGCACTTGACGATGAGTTTATGAATCCTCAGGGACTATATTTTGCGAAAACACCGGTTTCAGGTTATACAGCATATACATTTACAAGTACAACTACTCCTTTTAGAATGGTTGCATACTCGTTCCAGTAAAATATTATTTTTAGTTTGTTTTTAATTTTGGGGAAAAGCAGCTCTTTTTGAGCTGCTTTTAATTAACTTTTTAAACTTCAGGTCTTTATTGTAAAAAAAACTATTAGACCAATAAACATTGTTTTCTTTTTATGGGCTCTTATACTTATTGCTATAACAGGATTTTATCCAGAATATAAAAGACATTACCTGTCGTTTTTTTTTATACTGATAAATCCGGCAATTGTTATTGATCTGATAAAGAAAAAAAGAAGACATGCTTAATGATACAACAGAGTTTAAATCATCACTGTATAGAATGCTTATTGTAGGCGGAATGCTATTGGTGTTTTTTTTCATTACAAAGCAAAATCAAATATAAAGTTTAGTTTTAATTTATTTTGAAGAAGGAGCAACTCAATTTTGAGTTGCTTTTTTGATTTTATGTAATCTACAGAAAGCAGAAATATTTTGTAATGTTGAAAGGTTATTGCGATTGTTATTTTTTTAAAAAGGGAATTATCATATATTTGACAAGTCATTCATAGCAGGAATAGCTATAAATAAATATTAAAATTAATTTTTGAATATGAAATTACTAGAAGGAAAAGTTGCCATTATTACGGGCGCTAGTCGTGGAATTGGAAAAGGAATTGCTGAAGTTTTTGCTAAACATGGAGCAAATGTTGCTTTTACATACAGTTCATCTGCAGCATCTGCAGAGGCTTTAGAAGCGGAATTGAATGCTTTAGGAGTTAAAGCAAAAGGATACCAATCAAATGCGGCCGATTTTAATGAAGCGCAAACTTTTGTTGATGCTGTTTTGGCTGATTTCGGAACAGTTGACATCTTAATTAATAACGCCGGAATTACAAAAGATAATTTATTGATGCGTATGTCAGAAGCTGATTTTGATCAGGTTATTGATGTGAACTTAAAGTCAGTATTTAATATGACCAAAGCGATTCAAAAAACTTTCTTAAAACAACGTGCAGGTTCTATTATTAATATTAGTTCTGTAGTTGGAGTTTCTGGAAATGCTGGTCAGACAAATTATGCAGCGTCTAAAGCGGGTGCAATTGGTTTTACAAAATCTGTGGCGTTAGAATTAGGTTCTCGTAATATTCGTTGTAATGCTATCGCTCCTGGTTTTATCGAAACAGAAATGACTGCAAAATTACCTGAAGATGTAGTAAAAGGATGGAGAGACGGAATTCCGTTGAAACGTGGCGGAACTACTGAAGATGTTGCAAATGCATGTCTTTTCTTAGCTTCAGATATGAGTGCATACATTACTGGACAAGTACTTAATGTTTGTGGAGGAATGCTTACCTAAGATGCTAAGGTTCTAAGTTGCTAAGATTCTAAGGTTTTAGTAATCAGTTTTTTCTGAAACTGGAACCAAAATAGTCGCAAATAATGACTTTTTAAATCTGATTACTGTAAACTGATACTGAACACTAAATAAATATGACTACAAATACGATTCTATTATTATTGCTTTCTTTAGTAATAGCGGGTGGTTTGTCGTATTTTCAATATTATTTCAAAGCTAAAAACAAATCCAATGTGATTGTGTTTTTGGCTTTTTTACGTTTTTTGGCCATTTTTGCTTTATTGGTTTTATTGATAAATCCGATAATTTCTAAAAATTCATTAGAAATAACAAAAACTCCACTGGCAATTGCAGTTGATAATTCGAGTTCTATTGTTGCTTTGAAGTCAGATAAAAAAGTTGCCGAATTGTATCAAAAAATAATTTCAAATCCTGCACTTCAGGAGAAATTTGAAATACAGTCTTATCAATTTGATGCTGATTTTAAGCCTTCTTCTACATTTGATTTCAAAGGAAAACAAACCAATCTTGACGAAGTTGCCAAGAATCTTAAAAGCATCAATAAAAATCTGATTTTCCCCACAATTATAATTACGGATGGAAATCAAACTACAGGAAATGATTACGTTTATCGTTTTGATCCTGTCAATAAAGTTTATCCTTTGGTTGTGGGAGATACAACCACTTTTTTTGATTTAAAAATCAATCAGCTTAACGTCAACAAATACGCTTTTCATAAAAATAAATTTCCTGTTGAAGTTTTCCTGCAATATGCCGGAGATAAGCCAACAACTGCAGATTTTACAATTTCGCAAGGAAATTCGGTGGTTGCAAAAGAAAAGGTTTCTTTTTCTCCTTCTAAAAAAACAGCAACTATAAATTTACTTTTGCCAGCTGATAAAGTAGGTTTACAAATTTTTAAAGCAAGTATTTCTTCCACTCAAAAGGAGAAAAACAGTTATAATAATATCAAAAATTTTGCTGTCGAAATTATTGACCAAAAATCAACCATTGCCATTGTTTCGTCGATTAATCATCCGGATATTGCGTCTTTAAAACGTGCAATAGAAGTTAATGCGCAACGTAAAGTGATTTTGGTTAAACCAAATGATGTTAGTCAGTTACAAGATGCTTCAGTTTTAGTTCTGTATCAGCCGACAGCAGCCTTTAAAGCAATTTTTGATAATAATAAATTAGCCGGAAGAAACACTTTTATCATTACCGGAAACAGCACCGATTTTAATTTTCTGAACCAACAACAAAATAATCTTGTTTTTAAAATGAGCGGACAAAGAGAAGATTATTTGTCAGAGTTTCAATCTCAATTTAATTTGTTTGCCATTGAAGATTTTGGTTTTGAAAATTTCCCGCCTTTGCAAAATTTATTTGGTACAATTTCTACCAACGGAAATGTATCTGTTTTACTTTCTTCAAAAATTAGAAACGTTTCTACCAATGCTCCTTTATTGGCTTTCGCCGAAAATCAAGGAAAAAGAACGGCTTTTTTATTGGGAGAAAATAGCTGGAAATGGCGTTTGCAAAGTCATATCGACAACCAATCATTTGAAAAGTATGATGTTTTTATAGATAAGATTATCCAATATTTGGCTTCTTCCACTTCAAAAAAATCTCTAGTTGTAACGCACGAAAGCTTTTATAATTCAGGAGAAGCAATTGCAATCAATGCGCAGTATTTCAATAAAAATTATGAGTTTGACGAGAAAGCAAGATTAACAATTACCGTTACAAATGCAGAAACGAAACAAAGTAAAAATTACGATTTGTTAAAAGGAAATAATTCTTTCTCAGTAAACCTCGATGGTTTAACAGCCGGAAAATATAATTTCTCTGTAAAAGAATTAAATTCAAACACATCTTATTCAAGTCATTTTGAAATCCTGGATTTTGATATCGAAAAGCAATTTGTAAATCCTGATGTTTTAAAATTGAATCAATTGGCATTACAAACCAACGGAAAAGCGTTCTTTGAAGATCAAGCCGATAATTTGATCAACACACTTCTTGAAAATAAAGAATACAAATCGATAGAAAAAAATATTTCGACCAAGACGCCGTTAATTGATTGGGTTTGGTTGTTGATTTTAATCGCTGTTTTATTGACGACTGAGTGGTTTGTTAGGAAGTATAATGGATTGCTTTAATAACGAACAAAGGTTCATAGGGGCAAAGGCTCAAAGGTTTTCTTTACTTCAAACATAATTAAATGAATGATTTTCAAAGCATTTTAGATGAGATATTCCCATTTGTGGAACGTTTGCTAAAAGAATATGGAGAATTTTATCCCATATCAGCCGTTGTTAATATTGAACAAAAAGTTAAACACATAATAATTGAAGAAGATGAAGAAAATGATTTTCCACAATCGACTTCAATAATAACAGAACTTAAAAAAGAATTACGTTGGAGAAAAAATGAATTTCTGGCTGTAGCAATTTTTTATGATGTTAAATTAAAAGAAGAACAAACTGACGCTATTGCTGTTTTTGTTGAGCATAAAAAAGAAATGGAAGCTTACACTTTTTATTATCCTTATGAATTGAACGATAATGATTTAATATTTGGGAAATCTTGGAAAGTAATTGAAAAAATGCAAATCTTTGTGAACTAGAAACTGTAATTTCTGAGGAACGTTTAATTTAAATAAAATATAAATATTTTAATATGTCTAATTCATTCAAAAGTAATAGCAAAGAAGATGTTGTTTTTAATACGTTTAAAATACAACTTGAAAATAAAGGCTTAACTATTGATTTTATTGATAAAGACGGATTTATTCTTATAAATGTAGAAGAATCTGAATTAAAAGTAAGTTTAGAAAATGTTAGACGTAACTACGAAAGAGATAATGATGAAAGTTATATCACAGATTTAGTTAATACAATTGTTTCGCATTCATCAAAAAAAGAAGATTGGGAGAATATAAAAGATAAAATATACGTTCAATTTTTCCCTAATGACTTTGAGTTTGAAAATCTGATATATGAAAAGGTGACAGATGAATTTAGTAAAGTTTTTATGGTAAATACTAATAATAACTTTTCATTTATTTCTGAAGATGATTTGATCGACTGGAACTTAGACTTAGAAGAACTAAAAAATCAAGTTGATTTAAATTTAGATACTTTTTCAGATAAAGTAAAGATTGAAATTGAAGATGTTGAAAATCATAAACTTGGAATGATTGATATTGAGGAAGTCTGGCTTAAAAGCGCTTGTCTCTTTTCGTCAAAAATTAAGTATTTAGTTCAAGGTAATATTGGTTTTCCATTTTATGCTGTTATTCCTGTGAGAGACTTTTGTTACATTTTTGGAGAGCAAGATTTTGAATATTTTTCTGAACGTTTGGGCTCTGTTATAGTAGAAGAATATGAGAAATCGGGATATCCAATTACAACCGAAATTTTGAAATTCACCGAAAATGGGGTTCAGGCAATGGGAAAATACTAAATATATTGTAGTTAATTTTTACCACAACCTTAACCTGAAATAGCGAACAGACAAAGTAATTTTACGAATAAACTCGAATTACTTTCATTGAATAGCCTCCTGATAAAGCTGGAGTCAATTTAAAAAGTTATAATTTGGCTTTAGCAGAACGGCATATTATAACTAATTCGGCTAAAGCAGGAAGCATAAAAAAAAATATTCTTATTCTTTAATTCGTTACATCCGTCGATAAAAACAAAGTCTCAAAGTTTTGCTTAACTTGAAACATGAAACTTGAAACAAAAAATAAACAATGGATTTCAGGCTAAAAGTATTCTATACCGTTGCACTCCGCTTAAATTTTACTAAAGCGGCAACAGAGTTGTATATATCTCAGCCAGCGGTTTCAAAACATATTCAAGAATTAGAGGAAACCTATAAAACCAAACTTTTTGAGCGAAACGGCTCAAAAATAGCCTTGACTCCGGCTGGAGAAATTCTGCTAAAGCATACTAAGAACATCTTCGAAATCTATCGTGAAATCGACTTTGATATGAGTTCGTTTATTAATGAACGACAAGGTTTATTAAGGTTAGGAGCAAGTACAACAATTTCTCAGTATATTATTTCTCCTGTTTTAGCGCGTTTTCATCAAAAGCAAAAAGATATAAAAGTCAATTTGTTAAATGGAAATACAGAGCAAATCGAAAATGCGTTAATCAACAAAGAAATTGAAATCGGAATTGTTGAAGGACAATCTAAGAATCAATCGATTAAATATATTCCATTTTTAAAAGACGAATTGGTTTTGGTTTGCAATACAAAAAATCCTTTGGTAAAACAGAATAGAATTTCATTAGAAGATTTAAAAATGATGAAATTCATAACGCGTGAAAGAGGTTCTGGAACACTTGAAGTTATAGAATATGCACTAAAACAATTAAATGTAAAACTAACTGATTTGCAAATCGAAATGCAATTGGGAAGTACAGAAAGTATAAAATCATATTTACTAAACTCAGATTGTTTTGCTTTCATGTCAATACACGCTGTTAATAATGAATTAAAAAATAATGAGTTGATTGTTTTAGATGTTGAAACTTTAACTATCGAAAGATACTTTTACATCATTACTTTAATCGGAAAATCAGATTCTTTATCGGAACTTTTTATCCAAAATTTATCATCTTACTATAATTTAAAGTTATAATCAATTGTATTTTACGATTGGTGTTTTCAAGATATAGGAGCGACCTTTGTACAATAATTATTAATTAGCCTATTTTGAAAACAAAGCAACATTCTGAAACCCATTTACTCGAAGTGAATCTTTATTTACAACAAGCCGTTTTTGTGTTAATAATCGCATTGTGTTTATTTTCGCTAATTTCTCCGCCAATCGCGTTGTTATTGGGCGTTTTAACCGTAAATATTTTTGGAAATCCATTTGTTGCATTCAATCATAAAGCCATTACTTTTTTATTGCAATTTTCGGTTATTGGTTTAGGTTTCGGAATGAACGCCACATCAGCAATTTCTGCAGGAAAGGAAGGTTTTCTATTGACGATATTTTCCATTTTCAGCACTTTAATCTTTGGAACACTTTTAGGAAAATGGCTTAAAACAGAGAAAAAGACTTCGCATTTAATCTCTTGCGGGACAGCTATTTGCGGCGGAAGTGCTATCGCAGCAATTTCTCCTGTAATTAAATCAAATGAAAATCAAACTTCAATAGCTTTGGGTGTTATTTTTATTCTAAATTCAATTGCTCTATTTGTTTTTCCTTTTATCGGTCATCAGCTCGATCTGTCTCAAAAAGATTTTGGTTTGTGGTGTGCGATAGCTATTCACGATACCAGCTCAGTAGTTGGTGCAGCTAACAAATATGGAACAGAAGCTTTACAGGTTGCCACAACAGTAAAATTGGCCAGAGCTTTATGGATTATTCCAATTTCATTAGGAACTGCCGTAATTTTTAAAAATCAATCTGGAAGTGTCGGGAAAAAAATTAAAATTCCTTATTTTATTGGTTTATTTATTTTGGCAATGCTTTTTAATACTTACTTGCCTGCAACTGCTGTTATTGCACCACATATTGTAGGTGTTGCAAAAATTGGTTTGACTATAACTTTGTTTTTAATTGGTGCAACTTTAAATGTAAATACTTTAAAATCAGTAGGAGTGAAGCCTTTGTTGCAAGGATTTTTTCTTTGGATATTTATTGCTGGTTTAAGCTTGATTTCAATTATTTATTTAAATTAAAGAACCTCAATTGTATTATTTTACATCAGAAAATTTTACAACTGGCTTAGCAGCGACTTTATAACCTTTACCACTAAAAGAATAGCGTTTTTCTATAATGAACTTAAATTGCTTTTTTGATTTGGCCATTTCGACTATTTCCTCAGGCAGGTTGACTTCAAATTCATCGTCAGCTTTTGGTTTATGATACGAACCATTTGTTGTAATGATAATATCTCTGAAAAACTTTTTATTAGTATCACGTACGACTTTACAAGAGCTTGACCAATCTATATTTGGAACGTTAAACATTCTATATCCAGATGTTTCCAGTATGGGTTGATATTTTCCGTCAAGTCCCGCAATAACATAAAAAAAGCCTTCATATGGGCCGCCCGCACCGCCATTTGAATGAACTAATGTAAAAGCATATTGATCTTCTCCAATTTGTAAAAGTTCAGGTTTTGGACATTGGGCAAAAGATCCAAAGGCTGACATCGCGGGTTGAAAAGATCTCATTTCCCATAAATTATTATTTTTTGCAAATTTAGCAATACCTAATAAACCACCTGTAAATCTGCTTGTTTGCAATCCGTCTTCGTCGTAAACAGAATGATTGAAGAACAATAATTTGAATTGATTTCCTTTTGAATCTGTATAATCTTTAGTGGTAAGAAGCCTTGTAGCAACGCCTTCATTATAAGGAAAAATCTGATCACCTTCTTCGCCATTAGCATCAATATATGACATTGGTTTACATTTTTTGCAATTCCAGCTTACAAAAGTATTGTGATCAGAAAGGTTATATAATTTTCCCGGAAACAACTTTTGCATTGTTTTTACAGGATCCATCGGATCGGCAATAGACAGCGTTCTTTTAGGGTTTAAAATAGTATCACTGACACTTTTTAATTGCACAATATCTTCTTGTGCAAAACAAACAGAATTAAATATCAAAAAAAGAAAACTAAGATGAATAAGCCTCATACATTAAAATTTAGAAGAAATATAAAACGAATTTACAAAGAAACTTTTAATATGAACTTAAATCATTTATAGGGTTTAAAAGTTAAGAAAAAATTAATTTACATAATATTTGCTCCTATTCTTTTGAATTATCTTTAAATGAGATAAATTTGACCCCTCAAACAAATTTACAAATGAAAAACTTTAGAATGAAGCCAAGACTAATCGCCTTTTTTGTATTAGCTATTGGATTTTTGACCTTATCATGGGGTATCGTTGGCCACGAGCGTATTAATAAAGCTGCTGTAATGGCTTTGCCTCAACCGCTACAAATATTCTTTTATAATCACATTGATTTTATAACACAAGAAGCCTCTGTTCCGGACATTCGTAAATATGCCCTGAATTATAAAGACGAGAATCCAAGACATTACTTTGATATGGAAAACTTTGGTTCTGCTGACAGTTTGCCAAAAACGATGGAAGAAGCAAAGAAGAAATACAATGCTAAATTTTTGAATGATAACGGGATTTTACCTTGGTATATTGAAGATATGATGGTGAAATTAACTAAGGCTTTTAAGGATAAAAATAGAGCTGAAATTTTATTTCTTGCTGCAGACTTAGGTCATTATATAGGT
The DNA here is from genome assembly GCF_002217275.1 of Flavobacterium frigidimaris. Classification (NCBI taxonomy): domain Bacteria; kingdom Pseudomonadati; phylum Bacteroidota; class Flavobacteriia; order Flavobacteriales; family Flavobacteriaceae; genus Flavobacterium; species Flavobacterium frigidimaris. The sequence goes on along the minus strand of NZ_MUGV01000019.1, from coordinate 38,920 downwards.
GATGCGCATATGCCACTTCATACTTCTGCAAATCATGACGGACAATTAAGCGATCAAAAAGGAATTCATTCACTTTGGGAAAGCAGATTACCTGAATTATTTGCTAAAAATTATAAGTTAAATGTTCCGCAGGCACAATATTATGAAGATGTTCATAAAGCAACCTGGGATATGATTAATGATACACATAGTTTAGCGAAACCGTTATTAGACATTGATAAAAAACTGAGAACTGCAACTCCCGAAAATGAAGTTTTTAAAATGGATGCTGATGGAAAAGTATTGAAAAGTAAATACAATACAGCTCTCTTCTCTGATGAATACGCTAAGAAATTGAATAAAGAGTTAAACGGAATGGTTGAAAATCAAATGAAAAAAGCCATTAGTGCAACGGCTAGTTTTTGGTACACTGCATGGGTAAATGCAGGAAAACCTGATTTAAGCGATTTAGATTCACCAGCTGTTACACAAAGAAATAATCAGTCTCTAAAAGATGATTTAAAATTATATCAAAGCGGAGATTTATTTGGAATGAAAAATCAGAACGATTAAAAGGGTTTATTTTGTTTCAGGTTTCAAGTTTCAAGTTGAAATCTCAATAAAAAAAACGCCTCAAATTCTAATTGAATTTGAGGCGTTTTTTTATCACACATTCTTGCGCCATCCTTATTTCTATGATAAAAATGCGGTAGAAACGTCGGTTAAATCTGAAACCTGAAACCTGAAACCTGAAACAAAAAATTTTTACTTTTGATATTTCTTCTGTTTCAACATATCCGAAGCCGTTTGATAGAATGAAATAGTCTCATTCACCAAATCAGTTCTTTCTGTTTCTAATGGAATTTCATCATAATATATTTGGAATTCCGGTGCAACACCAGGTTTTGGCTTTAGTTTTAAAGCGAATTGTTTTACGGTTTGTTTTGGTGATAAAATAGTCAAAACATTATCTTTTATTAGGCCAAGATCCTGATAAGTAGCTATAAAAGCTCTCGGTTTATAATCTTGTTTTAAAACATCCTGACCAAAAAACTTACTTTGATAATTAAAATGTAATAATCCAAAAAGTGTTGGCATCAAATCAATTTGTGACATTAACTGATTGTATTTTGAAGGTCTTCCGGTTGGATCGTAAATAAAAGCCGGAATTCTATATTTGTCTAACGGAAGCTGTGTTTTTCCCGCACTAGAAGCACAGTGATCAGCAACAATAACAAATACAGTATTGTCGAACCACGGTTGTTTACTCGCCATTTCAAAGAATTTTCTCAATGAATAATCGGTATATTTAACACCTCCATCACGAGATTTAATATCACCAGGAATATCAATTTTGTTGTTAGGATAGGTAAAAGGCCTGTGATTGCTCACTGTCATAATATGATTGAAGAAAGGTTTGTTTTCCTTAGCTTCAGCATTCATAACCTTTATGGCTTTGTTATACATATCTTCATCGCAAACTCCCCAAACATTCGAAAATGTGATTTCTTCCGGAGAAAAACTTGATTTGTCTACAATTTGATAGCCGTTTCCAGAGTAGAAATCCTGCATATTATCAAAAAAAGCATCTCCTCCATACATGAATTTTACATTGTAACCTTTTTGTTTAAAGATAGCTCCAGTTGAGAATTTGTTTTTATTATCTTCTCTTTTTACCACACTTTCTCCGGCAGTTGGAGGTAAACACAAAGTCACAGCTTCAAGTCCGCGAACGGTTCTGTTTCCTGCTGCATACAGATTTGTAAACTCAAGACTTTTTTGTGCCAGACTGTCTAAAAAAGGTGTAATATTCTGCTCATTTCCATAAGACTTCATAAATTCGGCACTATAACTTTCAATAGTAATTAAAACTACATTTTTATGATTTTCAATAGAATCACTAGTAATAGCTCTTTGAATATCTTTTCCTGAAATAGCCGGGAACTGTTTTTTTAGCAGGGTAAAAGCCTCTTGATTTGGAAGCGATTTATAAAATTTAAAATAGTCTAATTTGTTATTTTGAAAAGCCAAATAGAATTTATATAATCCGTTAGATTGCAATTCATTAACAAAGACATTTTTAGAATTTTCTGTTTTGGCTAAAGTTGGAATAGCAATTAAGGAAATCGCAAATAAAAAAATATAAACGACAGAAAGTTTTATTTTTTCGTTAAGATTAGGAATTTCTTTAATGAAGTTTTTAGAATTTCTAAGAATAAAATATGTAGCAATTCCAGTTACCAGAAATAAAGCAGAAAATAAAGGAATAACGGGATAGGATTGCATAATATTTCCAATAACTTCATTTGTGTAAATTAGGTAGTTAACTGCAATAAAGTTGTATTTAACACCAAATTCATTCCAAAAGAAATATTCGCTTAAAGCATTTTGAAGAATCAATAAAACATATAAAAAGAGCACAAAAGCAAATAACCAAAATCTAATTTTGTCTCTCCATTTTGGAAGAAAAAGTAAAAGAGCAAAAAGGGCTGTTTTTATTCCGATAAAAATTAAAACAATTCCTGGCAATGCACCTCCGTATTCATCAAATATGCTTTTTCCGGAAGCTACGTATATAAATAGGGCCAGAAAGATGCCAAGAATAATATATCCTGAAGGTTTGCTATATTTTGAATTCGAAATAAAAACCAAGTACAACCATAGAAAGACGCTTGCTATCACAAACACAAAAAAATCAGAAAGAAGACCTAAACTAAAGATTTTCAGGCTCTGAAGAATGGTGAAGCAGCTTTGTGTAATGGGATGGAAAAATAGAACAATTCGCAACAGAAAACTTATAATGAAATAGAATAATGCAAGATTGTAAAACGGGGAAATCTTCTTGTAAAAAGTCATGAAATTATTTTTCTGCAAAATTAATTCCGATTCATTAATTCGGGATTAAGTTACCCTTTTACCTTACTTAGTGTTAACTTAATGTTTCCTTAAGATGATTAAGTTTGTTTTAATCTAACGTTTGGATTCCTTAATGCGTGTTAAAATATTTATCTTTGACTAATTCAAAAGTAATCTAATCTAAATTATAGCGATAAATGCACATTTTAATAGTTGAAGATGAATTAGGAATTGTTCAGTTTCTGCAACAAGGCTTACAGGAGGAAGGCTACGAGGTAACTACGGCTAATGATGGCTCGAAAGGGTTTGAATTGGTTCAAAACCAACAATTTGATCTAATTTTATTGGATTGGATGTTGCCAAAAATTAATGGTTTAGATCTATGTAAAGCCATTAGGATAAAAGATCAGAAAACGCCAATAATCTTTTTAACGGCAAAAGATACTGTTCACGAAACTATTGAAGGTTTAAAAGCTGGCGCGAATGACTACATCAAAAAGCCTTTTAGTTTTGAAGAATTAGTAGAGCGCATAAAAGTTCATTTTAGAAACAGAAAAGGAAGTGAAATTTTAACCTTAGGTGCTATTAAGATTGATTTGTCGAAACATATTGTGCTGAAAAATGAGGAAGAAATAGCGTTAACACAAAGAGAGTTCGAATTATTGACTTATTTAGTTCAGAATAAGGGAAAGGTTTGTACCCGAAATCAGATCTTAAAAGACGTCTGGGAAATCAATTTTGAGTATGATACCGGTGTAATTGATGTTTTTATGAATGCAATTCGAAAAAAACTCAATTTAAAAATTGAAGAAGATTATATAAAAACAATCCGCGGTATCGGCTATATCGCAAATGACTTATAGATGGCACAACTTTCTTTTAAAAACAGAATAGCCTTAAACTATATAATCACTACTGGTTTACTGATTTTAGTGGTGTTTTCGGTAATTTATTCTATTGTAAAACATACTGTTTACAGTCATATCGACGAAAATATAAAGGTTGAAATACAAAATCATTTAGCAGAAATTAAAGTAGTAGGTGATAAAGTAATTTTAATTGATGAAGAAGAATGGAATGAGCGTGAGCACAATTCAGTAGATGTAAATCCCGTTTTTGTCGAGTTCTTAGATTTGAACAAAAAGATTATCGATAAAGCACCTAATCTAAAAACAGAAACGCTTGAATTTAATGATTCTGTTGAAGACTATGAATTGTTTGATACCAAAATGGGAAATCATGCCATTCGCCAAATTCAGGTTCCGCTTCATATAAAGAAGAAACAGATTGGTTATGTGATTGTAGCCATGTCTTTAGCAGATTCTAAAATGGTGCTGAATAATCTGTTTGACATCATGAGTTTGTCTTTTCTGGCGATTTTACTATTGTTGTTTTTTATTGCACGATTTTTTGCCGGAAGAAGTATAAAACCAATAAATGCAATTATAAATACGTCTAAAATTATTACGAAAGATAGCCTTAAAACACGTATTCCGTTACCCAAAACCCGCGACGAATTGTATATACTTTCGAAAACAATAAACAATTTATTAAATCGAATTGAAGATGCAATTGAACGTGAAAAACAATTTACTTCTGATGCTTCGCACGAATTAAGAACACCTTTAACCGTTATTAAAGGAACGCTGGAAGTTTTAATTCGTAAACCTCGTGATAACAAAGAATATGAGGAAAAAATTAATTACTGCATAAATGAAGTTGACCATTTAAATATGCTGGTCGATCAGCTTCTTTTAATGGCTCGTTTTGAGAATCAAAAAAAAACTGTAAACAGAGAACCGGTTTATTTGAATGCTTTAATTTTGGATGTTTTGACATTAAATTCTGAAAAAATAAAAAATAAGAAGGTCAATATCAAATTTGATGCTGTTCAGGATTTTTATATTAAATCGGATACTTTTTTAGTCATTACTATTTTAAGAAATATTATTTCGAATGCAATTAAGTATTCTAATACGAAAGGAGAAATTTTAATTTTACTTTCAGAACAAAATGGGAAAACAGTTTGTAAAATTTCAGACAACGGAATTGGAATTGCAAAAGAAGATTTGGCTAATATTTTAAATCCATTTTTCAGATCAAATTCTACGGATCACCCTGAGATTAAAGGGACAGGTTTAGGTTTGTCTATTGTTAAAAGAACAACTGAACTGCTTGGAATTAAGTTTAAAATTGAGAGTGAAATAGGAGCAGGAACGACAGTTATACTAACTTTTAACGAAAATATGAAAACGTTATAGTGAATTGAGAAAATCTAATAAAAATTGCTGCTGAAATATTTTTTAACAATAAACTATCGTTAAGTTAAATTAAAAATAGCTTTTTTATGAAATTAACTAGTATATTTGCAACCGAATCAAAGAATTATAAAATAAACCAAACAATGATTTCAAATCAATTACATCATCATCATTTTCATTATTGCTCTCAAGCGATGTGTTAATGGTATGCATGTAAATCATCATATTTTAAAACCCGTTTGAGTACATCAAGCGGGTTTTTTAATTCCAATTCTTTGTACTCAAACTATTAATCAGCAAACAACTAAAAAATGAGTACTTTAAAAATTGCAATTCAAAAATCAGGTCGTTTAAACGAAGACAGCATTCAAATCTTAAAAGATTGCGGTATTTCGATTAATAATGGTAACGACCAGTTAAAAGCCGAAGCTTCAAATTTTCCTTTAGAAGTTTTATACCTTAGAAATTCAGATATTCCTCAGTATTTGATTGATGGAGTAGTAGATTTAGCTATTGTTGGAGATAATTTATTAGTAGAAAAAGGAAAACATATTGAAGTAATTCAGAAACTTGGATTTTCAAAATGTAAGGTTTCCGTAGCTGTTCCTAAAACTTTCGAATACAATTCTATTCAGGATCTAGCAGGTTTACGAATTGCAACATCTTATCCAAACACAGTTAACGAATATTTTAATTCTTTCGGATTAACAGTTGATATTCACCAAATTTCAGGCTCAGTCGAAATTGCACCAAATATTGGCCTTGCTGATGCTATTGTAGATATCGTCTCAAGTGGAAGCACTTTGTTCAAAAATAATTTAAGAGAAGTTGAAGTGATTCTTAAAAGTGAAGCTGTTCTGGCGGTTTCTCCAAAAGTTTCTCCGGAAATTCAGAAACACATCGATACTTTAAAATTCAGAATCCAATCGGTTTTAAGAGCTCGAAATTCGAAATATATCCTGATGAATGTGCCAAACGATAAAATTGACGAAATTGGTAAAATTCTACCGGTTTTAAGAAGTTTAACTGTTTTACCATTAGCTCAGGAAGGCTGGAGCAGTGTTCACTCGGTAATCGATAAAGATACTTTTTGGGACGTAATCGATAAATTAAAAGAGGCTGGAGCCGAAGGAATTTTAGTTTGCCCGATTGAGAAAATGGTACTGTAAAAATTTAAATTCCAATTTTTAAATTCCAAATTCCAAAATTCGACAACAGCTTTGCGAACTTTGCGTTTTTTTTAGATAAAGAATAGTAAAAAACCTTGCGCCCTTTGCGGTTAAATTATACAGCATGAATAAAATAGACAATCCAAAACCAGATACCTGGTCAGAAATATTAAAAAGACCAACCAAAACCATCGATGATATCGAAGTTACGGTTAAAGAAATTTTTAAAGAAGTACAGAAAAAAGGTGATGAAGCTGTTGCAAAATACACTTCAATCTTTGACGGAATCACTTTAGAGAATTACGAAGTTACGCCAGCGGAAATTGAGGAGGCAATTAATTCAATTTCTGACGAATTGAAAAGTTCAATTCAATTGGCGAAAGCAAATATTCTGAAGTTTCACACCGCTCAAAAAACAGATCGAATTTCAGTTGAAACAATTGAAGGAGTAAATTGTTGGCAGGAAAAAAGACCAATTCAAAAAATTGGTTTATATATTCCGGGTGGAACAGCGCCTTTGTTTTCAACAGTTTTAATGTTGGCGGTTCCGGCTGAAATTGCAGGTTGCAAAGAGATTGTTTTATGTTCGCCTCCGGATAAAACAGGAAAAATAAATCCGGCGATTTTGTATACTGCTCATTTATGCGGTGTTACTAAAATATTAAAAGTGGGGGGGATTCAGGCAATTGCAGGAATGACGTTTGGAACACAATCAATTCCGAAAGTATATAAGATTTTTGGACCAGGAAATCAGTTTGTAACGGTTGCAAAACAATTAGCAACTCAATTTGGAGTCGCAATCGATATGCCAGCTGGACCTTCAGAACTATTAATTGTAGCTGATGACACAGCAGTTCCTGCATTTGTCGCTTCAGACTTATTATCTCAGGCAGAACACGGAACAGACAGTCAGGTAATTTTAGTTTCTACTTCAATACGATTGATCGAGGCGGTAGAAGCAGAAATTCAAAGCCAAATTGAAGAACTTCCCAGAAAAGAAATCGCTAAAAAAGCAATTGAAAATTCGAAATTGATTTATATAGAAAATGATCAGATTGCTTTAGATCTTATCAATGAATATGGACCGGAACACTTTATAATATGTTCAGAATTTGATGATTTTTATTGTAACGGAATTGTAAATGCAGGTTCGGTTTTTATTGGAAATTATACACCTGAAAGTGCTGGAGATTATGCTTCAGGAACGAATCATACCTTGCCTACAAATGGTTATGCTAAGAATTATAGCGGAGTAAATCTGGATAGTTTTATGAAATCGATGACGTTTCAGAAAATATCTAAAACCGGAATTCAAAATATTGGCCGAGCTATTGAGGTTATGGCTGAAGCCGAAGGTTTACAGGCGCATAAAAATGCTGTAACGCTGAGATTAAAGAGTATAGAGTAAAGAAAATAGAGTCAAGAAGCAAGAAGCAAGAGAAAGAGAGCTAAAAGTATAGATTTGAATCTTGCTTCTTGCCTCTTGATTCTTTCTTCTCAAAACAAAAAGAAATGAAATTCGATATAAATACAATAACACGTGAAAACGTAAAAACCTTAAAACCATATTCATCAGCACGAGATGAGTTTGAAGATTTTGATACTGCCGAAATGATTTTTTTGGATGCCAATGAAAATCCTTTTCAGAATGGTGTAAATCGTTATCCTGATCCGCAACAAAGTTCGGTGAAAGCGATTTTGGCTAAGAATAATAGTGTAAAATCAAGTCAGATTTTGTTAGGAAACGGAAGTGATGAAGTTTTAGATTTACTTTTCAGGGCTTTTTGTGAGCCAAAAATCGATAATATTATTTCGTTGCCACCAACGTACGGAATGTATAGTGTTTTAGCGAATATTAATGCAGTTGAAAATAGAGAAGTTTTACTCTCAACAGATTTTCAGCCACAAGTGGAGAAAATTTTAGAAGCTGTTGACCAGAATACTAAAATCATCTTTTTGTGCTCGCCGAATAATCCAACCGGAAATTCTTTCTCTGACGAAAGTGTGGTGAAATTGCTTCAGAACTTTAAAGGTTTGGTTGTAATTGATGAAGCTTATATTGATTTTTCAGGTAAAGAAAGCTGGTTGATCGAAATTGATGAATATCCAAATTTGGTTATTACACAAACACTTTCAAAAGCATATGGTTTAGCTGGAATTCGTTTAGGAATTTGTTATGCTTCTGAAGCTGTAATTTCGGTTTTAAATAAAATTAAGCCTCCTTATAATGTAAATGAATTAACGCAGCAAAGAGCAATTTTACGTTTGAATGATTCTGATAAAATAAAACAAGAAATAGCTTCAATTATTGAGCAAAGAGAAGAGTTGCTTAAAGTCTTACTTGAAGTAAGTTTTGTAGAAAAGGTTTATCCTACAGAAGCCAATTTTGTCTTGGTTAAAGTAGATGATGCCAACAAAAGATACGGTGAATTAATTGCAAAAGGAATTGTGATTCGCAACAGAAATACTCAGCCTTTATGTGAAAACTGCCTTCGTTTTACGATTGGTATTCCAGAAGAAAATGCAGTTTTGATTAAGGAATTGAAGTTATTAAAATAGAAGAAAGATTATAGAGCAAAGAAGAAAGAAAAAATTGAAAGCGCTTTTTTGGATAGAATTAAAAGTCTATTTTCTTTACTCTTTTTTCTTTATTCTCAAAAAATAAATTATGAAAAAAGTACTTTTTATCGATCGTGATGGAACGATTGTTTTAGAACCAGAAAATTTACAATTAGATAGCCTGGATAAATTGGAATTTTATCCGAAAGCTTTTCAATATTTGGCTAAAATTGCTAGTGAATTAGATTACGAATTGGCGATGGTGACCAATCAGGACGGACTTGGAACGGATAGTTTTCCTGAAGATACGTTTTGGCCAACACACAATTTTATTTTAAAAGCCTTCCAGAATGAAGGAGTTTTGTTTGATGATATTTTTGTGGATCGATCGTTTCCTGAAGATAATGCACCAACACGTAAGCCAAGAACAGGAATGCTGACGAAATATTTGAATAATCCGGAATATGATTTAGCTAATTCTTTTGTTTTGGGAGATCGTTTGACAGATGTTGAATTAGCAAAAAATCTTGGGGCAAAAGCAATTTTCATGAATGTGACAGATGGGGCCGGAAGTAATGAAATTTCGTCTAAACGGGAACAATTAAACGATTCAATAATTCTTCAGACAACCGATTGGAAACAGATATATGAGTTTTTAAAATTAGAAGCACGTTCGGCTTCTATTACCCGTAAAACCCATGAAACAGATATTTTTATTAATGTGAATTTAGATGGAACCGGGAAAAGTAAAATAGATACCGGAATTGCATTTTTTGATCATATGTTAGATCAGATTTCACGTCATGGTCAAATGGATCTGGAAATCTTTGTAAAAGGCGATTTAGAAGTAGATGAACACCACACAATTGAAGATACCGCAATTGCTTTAGGCGAAGTTTTTGCTAAAGCACTCGGAAATAAATTAGGAATTGAACGTTACGGATTCTGTCTTCCAATGGATGATTGTTTAGCGCAGGTGGCGATTGATTTTGGCGGTAGAAACTGGTTAGTTTGGGAAACTGAATTTAAACGTGAAATGGTAGGTAAAATGCCAACAGAAATGTTTTACCATTTCTTTAAATCGTTCTCTGACGGTGCCAAAGCGAATATCAACATAAAAGCGGAAGGTACCAACGAGCACCACAAAATTGAAGCGATTTTTAAAGCTTTCGCGAAAGCAATAAAAGTAGCGGTGAAAAGAGATACAGAAAAAATGATTTTGCCTTCGACGAAAGGAATGTTGTAATGAATTTTGTTTCAAGTTTCAAGTTTCAGGTTTCACGTTTTGTTGAGTAACTTGAAACATGAAACCTGAAACAAAACAAACAAAAAGTAAATGAAAATAGTAATTATAAATTACGGAGCAGGAAATATTCAGAGCATTATGTTTGCTATTGAAAGGCTTGGTTATAAAGCTGTATTGAGTAATGATCCGAACGAAATTCAACAAGCTGATAAAGTGATTTTTCCTGGTGTTGGAGAAGCAAGTTCGGCTATGAAAAAACTGAAAGAAAGTGGTTTGGATAGTTTGATTCCGAATTTGAAACAACCGGTTTTAGGAATTTGTTTGGGAATGCAATTGATGTGTAAATCATCTGAAGAAGGCGACACCAAAGGGTTGAGTATTTTTGATGTTGATGTGATTAAGTTCACGCCAAATGTAAAAGTACCGCAAATGGGGTGGAATCAGATCTATAATTTAAAATCGGATTTGTTCAAAGGAATTTCCGAAAATGAATTTATGTATTTGGTTCATAGTTTTTATGCACCAGATTGTGCTGAAGCCATTGCCACAACAAATTATGAGTTAGAATACGCATCGGCATTACAAAAAGATAATTTTTACGGAACACAGTTTCATCCCGAAAAAAGTGGTGCTGTAGGGGAAAAGATACTTGATAATTTTTTAAAAATATAAAGAGAGATTTAAAGACTTTACGACTTTAGACTTTTAAACTTTAAGACTTAAATAATGAGAATAATACCAGCCATAGATATCATTGAAGGAAAATGTGTTCGTTTGTCAAAAGGCGATTACGATACGAAGATAATTTACAATGAGAACCCGCTTGAAGTAGCAAAATCATTTGAAGCGCACGGAATCGAATATTTACATTTAGTAGATTTAGACGGTGCAAAATCGAGTAAAATTGTAAATTATAAAATCCTGGAACAAATAGCGACACAAACCAGTTTGCAAATTGATTTTGGCGGAGGCTTAAAATCGGATGAGGATTTGAAAATTGCTTTTGAAAGTGGTGCAAGTCAGATTACTGGTGGAAGTATTGCTGTAAAAAACAAAGCAATTTTCGAAAAATGGATTTCAGAATACGGTTCAGAAAAAATCATTTTAGGTGCTGATGCTAAAGACGAAAAAGTCGCAATTTCGGGTTGGTTAGAAGATTCAGATGAAGATTTAGTTCCGTTTATTCAGAATTATCAAACTAAAGGAATTCAATACGTTATTTGTACTGATATTGCAAAAGACGGCATGCTGGAAGGACCTAGTTTTGATTTGTACGGTAAAATTTTGAAAGAAGCGAATGGCATAAAACTAATAGCTTCTGGAGGAATTTCAACTTTTGATGAATTGCCAAAATTAGCTCATTTAGGTTGTGAAGGAACGATAATCGGAAAAGCGATTTATGAGGGTAGAATTTCCTTGAAACAACTAGAAAATTTTATAATTAGATAATGAGAAAATTAGTCAATTAGATAATTTTATGCGAAACGTCAAAAATTATCTAATTATCAAATTTTCTAATTGACACATTAAAAAAATGTTAGCAAAAAGAATCATTCCTTGTTTGGATATAAAAAACGGAAGAACCGTAAAAGGCGTTAACTTTGTTGACTTGCGCGATGCTGGTGATCCTGTAGAATTGGCAGAAATTTATTCGGCTGAAGGGGCTGATGAATTGGTTTTTCTCGATATTTCGGCTACCGAAGAACGTCGTAAAACTTTGGTCAATATGGTGCGAAGTGTGGCGGAGAAAATCAATATTCCGTTTACAGTTGGTGGTGGAATCTCATCTGTTGAAGATGTTGAAATTCTGCTGAATAATGGCGCTGATAAAGTTTCGATTAATTCATCTGCAGTAAAAAATCCGCAATTAATTAATGACTTAGCTCAGAAATTCGGAAGCCAATGTGTTGTTGTTGCTATCGACGCCAAACAAATTGACGGACAATGGATCGTGCATTTAGTGGGTGGAAAAGTACCAACAAAATTAAATTTATTCGATTGGGCTGTAGAAGTTGCTGAACGTGGCGCGGGAGAAATTTTATTTACCTCAATGGACAATGACGGAACCAAAAATGGTTTTGCAAATGAAGCTTTGGCTAAATTATCAGAACTAATCAATATTCCGATTATTGCTTCGGGAGGTGCGGGAAATATACAGCATTTTGTAGATTCTTTTAAAGTAGGTAAGGCTGACGCTGCTTTGGCAGCAAGTGTTTTTCACTTTAAAGAAATCGAAATTAAGGCTTTGAAAGAAGAATTGAGGAATAATGATATTGAGGTTAGACTTTAGAGAATAGAGTATAGAACAAAGAATATAGAGTTTAGAAGAATATAGAGAATAGAACATAGAATAAGGAGTAAAGAGAGAATCTAAAATCTGAATTCTAAAATCTAAAATAATAAATAATCTAAAATAAAATGAATATAGATATTAAAAGCGCACACGGCTTGATTCCAGCCATAATTCAGGATTCAGAAACAAAAAATGTTTTGATGCTGGGATATATGAATGAAGAGTCGCTTCAAAAAACAATAGAAACTCAAAAAGTTACTTTTTTTAGCCGTTCTAAGCAAAGACTTTGGACAAAAGGCGAGGAGAGTGGTAACTTTCTAGAACTCGTAGATATTAAAAATGATTGCGATGGCGATACACTTTTGATTCAGGCGAAACCAGTTGGACCAACTTGTCATACAGGAGCGGATACTTGCTGGCAGGAATCGAATGCAGCAAATTATGGGTTTATTTCTCATTTGGAAAATACTATTAAAACCAGAAGAGAAAATGCTGATTCTGAGAAAAGTTATGTTGCTTCTTTATTTGAAAAAGGAATCAATAAAATTGCTCAAAAAGTTGGTGAAGAAGCCGTGGAAGTGGTTATTGAAGCAAAAGATGACAACGACGATTTATTTCTTAGCGAAAGTGCCGATTTATTGTTTCATTATTTGATTTTATTGCAGGCAAAAGGATTTCAATTGAATGATGTTGTTGATGTTTTGAAGAAACGTCAGAAGTAAAAGATTTTATTTCAGGTTTCAGGTTTCAAGTTATGCGCGATAACCTGAAACCTGAAACAAATTAAACCAATAACTACTCCACAAACTCAAATACCGCAAATTCCTGCGGTTGATGAAATCCAAATTTCAGACTTTTATAAGGCTGTAACGCAAGGTATTCGGTTGTATTACCGTAATCAATTCTAAAAGCATTTCCTTTCCATTTTGTTCCTGCTATAGGTTTCTTAAAATTACCATTTTGAATCTTTTCTAAGCTTGAAAACGGAATCTTAATTTCGGTGGTAAATCCTTCAGCTGTTATTTTACTAGCCGTTTCAAGTCCTTCTATGTCGTAAATCATTGATGTTTTCCATCCACCACAATTAGAAGAAATACATTTTAAAAGCATGTCATAATTGGTTGAAAAAGCATTTACGCCCAGCTCAATATAATCTTGTCCATTTCCATCGGCATCAATAAAAATTTCTACCAAATCATCTGTACTGAAAATTTTTGAATCTTTTTTCTGATTTGATCCGATGATCTTAGAATCAACTGAATTATACGCAATATAAAGGCTCTCGTTATTCCACGAAAGTGAAACCATTGTGCTTTGTGTCGCTTTTTCTCCTGAATTATGAATAACAAATGGGCCGGTAAAAGGTGTTTCCAATCAGCTAAATCACCATCAATAATCATTTTACTATTAGTCGTATGAACGGGTATGTTTTGTGAATAAACTGTTATCGAGCACAAAAAATATAAAAAAGAAATAATTGAAATAGATTTCATAATGTATTAGTGAAAAAATGAACTAGCTAAAATAAAGAACAATAATGAATTTTAACATTAAATTATCCGAATTGAAATTATAAAATTATTATAAACTTGATATGAATGTTTACATTTGTTACAGATTAAGTTCACTTGATTACCCTATTTATTTCAAATTTCTATTTATGAAAAATTACTTTGGAGGCGTTTTTATTGCCTTTTTGGTTGGTTTTAATGCCAATGCGCAAGGACTTTTAAATAAGTCTGAAACCGTTTTTACACATCAGGACACTTTACGCGGAAGCATTACAAAAGAAAGAGCCTGGTGGGATTTAAAATACTATCATCTTGATGTAAAAGTAAATCCTTCTGATAAAACTATTAAAGGCTCAAATACCGTTAAATATACTGTTTTAAAAGAATACAATAAAATGCAGATTGATTTGCAGGAACCAATGCAAATTTATAAGGTCACGCAGGACGGAAAAGAATTGAAATTTGAAAGAGATGGTAATGCTTTCTTTATTCAGTTAACAGCAAAACAAAAAATAGGCGAAACCAAAGAAATTGTAATATCTTTTGGAGGAATACCTAAAGAAGCTATTAAACCACCGTGGGACGGAGGAATTACATGGAAGAAAGACAATAACGGAAAAGATTTTATAGCTTCATCTTGTCAGGGTTTAGGTGCAAGCGTTTGGTGGCCGTGTAAAGATCATATGTATGATGAAGTAGAAAATATGTTGATTAGCGTAAATGTTCCCGGAGATTTGACAGATGTTTCGAACGGAAGACTTCAAAGCGTTAAAAAGGAAAAAGATGGTACAAAAACCTTTAACTGGTATGTTTCGAACCCAATTAATAACTACGGTGTAAACATCAACATTGGAGATTATGTTAATTTCTCTGAAAAGTATAAAGGTGAAAAAGGTGATTTAGATTGTAATTATTACGTTTTGCGTGATAATTTAGCTAAGGCCAAGGAACAATTTAAAGATGCTCCAAGAATGTTAAAAGCATTTGAAAACTGGTTTGGACCTTATCCATTTTACGAAGACAGTTATAAATTAGTTGAAGCTCCTTATTTAGGTATGGAACACCAAAGTAGTGTAACTTATGGAAACGGGTATAAAAACGGTTATTTAGGTCGTGATTTAAGTGGAACGGGTTGGGGGTTAAAATTTGATTTTATCATTATTCACGAATCCGGACATGAATGGTTTGCCAACAATATTACGTATAAAGATATTGCAGATATGTGGATCCATGAGAGTTTTACCAATTATTCTGAAAGCCTTTTTGTGGAATATTATTATGGAAAAGAAGCCGGAGCTGAATATGTTATTGGATGTAGGAAAAACATCCATAACGACACACCAATTATTGGTCATTATGATGTAAATAATGAAGGATCAGGTGATATGTATCCTAAAGGAGCAAACATGTTACATACCATTCGCCAAATTATTAATGATGATGCAAAATGGAAATCGATTTTGAGAGGTTTAAACAGTACTTTTTATCACCAAACAGTTACCTCGAAACAAATTGAAGATTATATCAATGCGCAATCCGGAATTAATTTCAACAGAGTTTTTGCTCAGTATTTAACCACAACTCAAATTCCGGTTTTTGAATACATGTTCAAAAATGGAACTTTAGGATATCACTGGACTAATTGTGTCTCTAAATTTGATATGGCTGTAAAAGTGAAAATAAACGGAGTAGAAACCTGGTTGAAACCAACAACAGAATGGCAGTCATTAAAAACAACAAATGAAAATCGAGCGTTAGAAGTTGATAAAAACTTTTATGTAACGAGTTCTAATATTGTGGAATAACTTAAGTGAATTTCAAATTATAAAATCCCAAATTCCAATTGCTGGAGTTTGGGATTTTTTTATTGCAAGGTGGATTATAAAGAGATGAGACTTTTAAAATTTGCCTAATGGTTGTAAATAAAGGCTTCTTACAAATTTTCAGATATTTTCTAATTTTAATTTAAATATTTGTACGAATATTACCATTTTATTATGTAATTTAGATTTTAATAACCTGAAATAAAGCGATTTATGGTTATTAAAAGCGTCATCCGAAAAGCTAATAGAGTAGGAAACAAACAAAACAAATCAAAACCATTATGAAAAATTTAAAAAACATGAAAAATGCAGAAATCTTAAGTAAAGACGCTCAAAAGTATATTTTTGGAGGCCAACTTCCGTATGTAAATCCAACAATTGGTTTGTGCGATAGATTGTGTGGTCCTGCAGGAGGAGTCCTGAGCATTGCGCCAGGCAAAGGAGATGTTTGCCTGGAAGGTACTTCTACGTGCTGTTACTGCAGATAAAAAAACAAACCCGACAAGATTTACAACTTGTCGGGTTTGTTTTGTATAAATAATTCTTATTGGAATTTGGATTTTTTTAGATTGAATTTTTAACCTTCTACCTGCTGCTCAATTTCGCCTTTTCCTTAATAATATCAGCAATTTTTCGGTTTTCAATTTTACTTTCCAGCCAGGAAATAATATCTAAATACAGGAAAGCTCTTTTTTCGTAAGTGTTTTTCTCTAATTCAATAAAACGTTCCCGCATCTTAATAAATTCCTTTTTAATGTCTGCCGGATAGAAGTTATTCAGGTTTCTTAAGAATTTGATAATTTCCTTTTGAACTTCATGTAAATCATTCATTTTCAATAAAAACTTGTACGTACTCTTAAGATGATTTTCTAAGTAATAGTCTTTTCCTAACTCATAATGTGCAATCAACGATAATAGTCTCGCAAAACACATTAAATCCTCTCGCATCGATAAGTTCTTATTATTGATGATTTTATCTAAATAAAAAATACATTCGTTGTACTTTTCATTTCCAAAATATATAGATGCAATTTTATAGAAAAATAACATTTCATGATGTTCATCAAGATGTTCACTATGAATTTTTATTTTCTCTAAAATCTCCGGAATCAAATATTCGCTTTCAGCAAATGTACCTTCAAGGATGTGTAAATTTAACTTATTGTTATATACATATAAAAAGGATAGCGATGCAATGTTATCGTTTACCGGAAATTTTGGATCTGCAATTGTTTCTTCTAATAAAGTTAAATATTTCTTGAAATTAGATTGATATTTCAACATATATAAAGACTCTAAAAAGTAATGATTTCCTTTTAGAAAAAATACAGGGTTTTGATAAATCATATTTGAATTATCATAAAACAGTCTAACCCATTTATAAGCATATTTATAACTGGCTAAAAAATCCTGAACAAGGAAACTACGCCAAAGATTAGCATTGTAAAACCAGTATTTTTCGCGGAAACCAAATTTGCTTTCGTCTAATTTGGCGATATGTTTATTGAAATAATCATCAATATATTTATACTCTTCATCATTTTTTACATAACCAGTTTTCAGCATAATTCCGTATAACTGAAGTGATAAATTTGATAGTTTGCTTGAAATTGTATTTCGATAATTCAGTTCTTTTGCCTGAATAACTAATTCATCTGCACGCCCCTGAATACTTCGTGTAATATATTGCGATTCGATTAGCTTTTCGAATTCCACAATTTCATACGCCATATATTTTTCATCATTTTCAAGTGCAATGATTTTTGTCTTATCCAGAATTTTTAAACTCTGTTTGTAAAGACCTTTATTATATAAAATACCTGCAAAATCAATTTGTTCACGCAATTGATATCGAATATTCTGACTAGGAATATTCAATCGAATGCTTACTAAAATCTGTTTGTATAAATATGATTTTAAATTAGATAACTGTATTTTTTTGATGATTCCGCTCTTTAAAATCAGCTTTTCATCATAGGTTTCGGACTTGTCTAAAATATTAAATAACTCGATGAATTTAGTATTGGAACTGGTCTCTAATCGGCTCGCAAAAATTTTAAACTGTCTTTTCTCGGATTTGGAAAGCGATTTTATCAGAACAAATAAGAAATCTTTTTGATGGTTAGCCATTGTAAAATATAATAATGTAACTTATTGATTACTAAATAATTAACTCGTTATAAATTGTGTTATGAACAGTATAATTTCATTAAAATGAATTTCATACTGCGTAAGTACAATATATATTTGTTATCAAGATGTGAAATTACATTAAATAAATGAATATGAATAGAGAGAAAGTTCAAATTTTTGACACCACTTTGCGCGATGGTGAACAAGTTCCAGGATGTAAGTTAGATACTAAGCAAAAATTAGTTATCGCAGAACGACTAGACAAAATGGGAGTTGACGTTATCGAAGCAGGTTTTCCTGTGTCAAGTCCGGGCGATTTTTTATCGGTCTCTGAGATTTGTAAAATTGTAGAAAATGCAACCGTCTGTGGACTAACAAGAGCCGTAAAAAACGACATTGATGTTGCTGCAGCTGCCTTAAAGCATGCTAAAAGACCTAGAATCCACACTGGAATCGGAACATCTGAATCTCATATACTCCATAAATTAAATACTACCAGAGAAGATATTATTGCCAGAGCAAAATTTGCAGTATCTCATGCTAAATCATATGTAGAAGATGTTGAATTTTATGCAGAAGATGCTGGTAGAACAGATAACGCTTTCTTAGCGCAGGTTTGTGAAGAAGTAATTAAATCCGGAGCCACAGTATTAAATATTCCTGATACAACAGGATATTGTTTGCCAGAAGAATACGGAGCAAAAATTAAATATTTAAAAGAAAACGTAAAAGGAATTGAAAATGTAATTCTTTCCTGTCACTGTCATAATGATTTAGGAATGGCAACTGCAAACTCTATTGCAGGTGCGATTAATGGAGCGAGACAAATAGAATGTACTATTAATGGTATTGGTGAAAGAGCTGGAAATACTGCACTTGAAGAAGTAGTAATGATTTTCAAGCAACATCCTTATCTTAATTTAGATACAAACATTAATACAAGAGAGTTAAACGAAATGAGTCGTTTGGTTTCTGAAAGTATGGGAATGATTGTACAGCCAAATAAGGCTATTGTAGGAGCAAATGCTTTTGCACACAGCTCAGGAATTCACCAGGATGGTGTGATCAAAAACAGAGCGACTTACGAAATCATGGATCCGCTTGATGTGGGTGTAAACGAATCATCTATTATTTTGACTGCAAGAAGCGGAAGAGCTGCTTTGGCTTACCGTGCTAAAAAAGTAGGCTATGAGCTTACTAAAGTACAATTAGATATTGTATACATTGAGTTTTTGAAATTCGCTGATATTAAAAAAGAAGTTATCGATGCTGATATTCATCAGATTATTGAAGCTTCAAAAATTCAGGGAGACTTGATCAGAAGCTAGTTGAAAAGAACCTAGTTGAAAAGAACAAAGAAAATAGAACAAAGAACAAAAATAAAAGATTTAAATACATAAAGAACGAGACGTTATGAATTTGAAAATAGCAGTTTTACCAGGAGACGGAATTGGACCGGAAGTAATTTTACAAGCCAAAAAAGCGTTGTACGCAATTGGCGAAGTGTACAATCATGAATTTGTTTTTGAGGAAGCGCTGATGGGGGCGATTGCCATTGACAAAACGGGAAATCCGCTGCCGGAACAAACGCTTAATCTTTGCCTGAATACTGATGCTGTTTTATTTGGAGCAATCGGAGATCCTAAATACGATAATAATCCAAATGCAAAAGTTCGTCCGGAGCAGGGATTATTGAAATTGAGAAAAGAATTGGGATTGTTCGCGAATATTCGTCCAATTAAACCTTATAAATCATTACTTGATGCTTCTCCTTTAAAAAGAGAAATTATCGAAGGCGCAGATTTTACTATTTTCAGAGAATTAACAGGTGGAGCTTATTTTGGAGCTAAAACATTAAATGAAGAAGGAACACATGCTTCTGATTTATGTGAGTATTCAGAAGAAGAAATTACCAGAATTGCACATTTAGCTTTTAAGTCGGCACAAAATCGTCGTAAAAAGTTAACAATGGTAGACAAAGCAAATGTTTTGGAAACGTCAAGATTATGGAGAAAAGTAGTTCAGAAAGTGGGCGAAAGTTATCCTGATGTGGCTTTAGACTTTTTATTTGTGGATAATGCAGCAATGCAGATCATCTTAAATCCAAAACAATTTGATGTGATTTTGACAGAGAATTTATTTGGAGATATTTTATCAGATGAAGCAAGTGTTATTACAGGTTCTATTGGTTTATTGGCTTCGGCATCTTTAGGAGAAAAAAATGCATTGTTTGAACCTATTCACGGTTCGTATCCACAAGCAAAAGGAAAAAATATTGCCAATCCAATTGCTTCAATTTTATCAGCGGCCATGCTGTTAGAACATTTTGGCTTATTTAAAGAAGCCAATGTAATTTATCAGGCAATTGAAAAAGCTATTGAATTTAAAGTGGTTACTGTTGATTTAAAAGCGGATTCAAAATTCGGTACAAATGAAGTAGGGGAGTTTGTTTCTAATTTTATTTTCAGCAAAGACGATTTGCTATATTTTAATAATGACAACGTTCATATCGGACAATCGACAATTGTTTAATATTTTTTGTTAAAACTTAAAAGAAATAACAAGAAGTATCTAAAATGTTGAGATTTTATTTTTTTAGTAACGTAAGTTTTTATACTTTTGTCACACTAAAAAAATAACAAGATGCAAATCTCAATTATTATTACTTCTGTCGTTGTTGTCAATGTGATTTTCACATCTGCATCGGGAATGGTATAAATATAATTGAAAAACTATATTATAAACCTTCCAAATACTGGAAGGTTTTTTTTTGAATAAAAATTAAAATAAATTAATACATAATGGAATTAAATAAGTACAGCAAAACCATCACTCAAGATCAAACACAACCTGCGGCGCAAGCGATGTTGTATGGGATTGGTTTAACTGAAGAAGATTTGAAAAAAGCACAAGTAGGTATTGTGAGCATGGGTTACGATGGTAACACTTGCAACATGCACCTGAACGATTTAGCAAAAGATGTTAAAAAAGGTGTTTGGGATGCAGATCTGGTCGGACTTATTTTTAATACTATTGGTGTTAGTGACGGAATTTCTAACGGTACTGAAGGAATGCGTTTTTCATTGGTTTCTCGTGATGTAATTGCAGATTCTATTGAAACTGTTGTGGGAGCACAATGGTATGATGGTGTAATTGCCATTCCTGGTTGTGATAAAAATATGCCTGGTGCATTAATTGCAATGGGGAGATTAAACCGCCCATCGATGATGGTGTACGGAGGATCAATTCATTCAGGAAAATGGAAAGGAGAATCTTTAAATATTGTATCTGCTTTTGAAGCTTTAGGAAAAAAAGTAAAAAACGAAATCACTCCTGAAGATTTTAAAGGAGTAATTCAAAATGCATGTCCTGGTGCTGGTGCTTGTGGCGGAATGTATACAGCAAATACAATGTCTTCAGCAATCGAAGCATTAGGTATGAGCTTACCATACAGTTCTTCAAATCCTGCTTTGAGTCAGGAAAAAAGAGACGAGTGTCTGGCTGCAGGTGAAGCAATCAAAATATTATTAGAAAAAGATATTAAGCCAAGAGATATTATGACTCGCAAAGCTTTCGAAAATGCTATTACAATAGTAGCTGTTTTAGGAGGTTCTACAAATGCAGTTATGCACTTAATTGCCATGGCACACGCTGTTGATATTAAGATTACTTTGGATGATTTTCAGGCAATTAATGACAGAACACCAGTATTGGCTGATATGAAGCCAAGTGGTAAATATATGATGGAAGATATTCATGAAGCGGGAGGAATTCCTTCAGTAATGAAATATTTATTAAAAGTAGGATTGATTCACGGAGATTGTTTAACGGTAACCGGAAAAACAGTAGCTGAGAATTTAGCATCTACTCCGGATTTACAAGATGGACAACAAGTAATTCATGAAATTCAAAAAGCATTAAAACCAACTGGAAATATTCAGGTTTTATACGGAAATCTTGCTTCTGAAGGTGCTGTTGCAAAAATCAGCGGAAAAGAAGGAGAATATTTTGAAGGACCAGCTGTTGTATTTGAAGGTGAATTTGAAGTGATTCCTGGTCTTGAGGCCGGAAAAATAAAACCAGGCAATGTAGTCGTCATCAGGTATTGTGGACCAAAAGGTGGTCCGGGGATGCCTGAAATGCTAAAACCTACATCAGCTATTATTGGTGCTGGATTAGGAAGTACTTGTGCTCTTATCACAGACGGCAGATTCTCTGGAGGTTCACATGGCTTTGTCGTAGGACATATTACACCAGAGGCTTATGATGGTGGTGGTATTGCACTTGTAAAAGATGGTGATTTAATTGCTATCGATGCAGTAAAAAATACAATCGACCTGAAAATTTCCGACGAAGAATTTGCGGCTAGAAAAGCGGCTTGGGTTCAACCACCGTTAAAAGTTACAAAAGGAGTTTTGCTAAAATACGCCAGATCGGTTTCAAGCGCTTCTACAGGTTGCGTTACCGATAACTAATTAAATAACAATATCAAAAATCAATGACAATGACAATAACTATATCAAAAATCAAATAGCAAAAAAAAACAAAAAATCAATTTAGAATTTATCATTGAAATTGATTTTTGACATTGCGATTGAATTTTGATATTGATTTTTGAAATTGACATTGATAAAACAAAATATACTATGAAAATATCAGGGGCAGAAGCCGTTATAAGATGTTTATTAGAAGAAGGAGTAGACTTAGTTTATGGATATCCTGGAGGAGCCATAATGCCGGTTTATGACGAATTATATAAATTTCAGGACCAATTACACCACGTTTTAGTACGTCACGAACAAGGTGCAACTCACGCAGCTCAGGGATATGCCAGAGCTACAGGAAAAGTTGGAGTAGCCATTGCTACTTCAGGTCCGGGAGCAACAAATTTAGTTACCGGAATAGCAGATGCTCAAATTGATTCAACTCCAATGGTTTGTATTACAGGCCAGGTTGGAAGACATTTATTAGGATCTGATGCATTTCAGGAAACAGACATTATTGGAATTTCAACTCCGGTAACCAAATGGAATTTTCAGATTACTGAAGCTTCTCAAATTCCTGAAATCATTGCAAAAGCATTTTATATTGCACGTTCTGGACGTCCAGGGCCTGTATTAATTGATATTACTAAAAATGCTCAATTTGATGAGTTTGATTTTAGTTATGAAAAATGTACTTCAATAAGAAGTTATGTTCCGGTTCCAAAATTAAAACTAGACAAAGTGGCTGAAGCTGCTGCTTTAATTAATAGTGCTAAAAAACCTTTCATAGTTTTTGGTCAGGGAATTATTTTGGGTCAGGCCGAAGAGCAATTGAAAGCTTTTATTGAAAAATCAGGAATTCCTGCAGGTTGGACTATTTTAGGTCTTTCAGCTTTGCCAACAGATCATCCTTTAAACGTTGGGATGTTAGGAATGCATGGAAATTATGGACCAAATATGCTGACTAACGAATGTGATGTTTTAATTGCATTAGGAATGCGTTTTGATGACCGTGTTACCGGAAAGTTAGCTACATATGCTAAGCAGGCAAAAGTAATTCACTTTGAAATTGATCCTGCTGAAGTTGATAAAAACGTAAAAACAGAAGTAGCTGTTCTAGGAGATGTAAAAGAAGCTTTAAGTGCACTATTGCCTTTAATTGAGAAAAAATCTCATGATTTATGGCATAATGAGTTTAAAGAATTGTACAAAATAGAAGTTGAATCTGTTATAAATGAAGAATTAAATCCAACGAATGGAAAAGGTATTTCTATGGGTGAAACTATGGAGATGATCAACAAACATTCAAAAGGGGATGCGATTATTGTTTCTGATGTTGGCCAACACCAAATGTTTGCCTGCCGTTATGCGAAATTTAATTCAACTAAAAGTAATATTACTTCTGGTGGTTTAGGAACAATGGGATTTGCTTTACCAGCGGCTATCGGGGCTAAAATGGGAAGACCGGATCGTGAAGTTGTTGCTATTATTGGTGATGGTGGATTCCAGATGACTATTCAGGAATTAGGAACTATTTTCCAGACAAAAGTACCTGTAAAAATTGTTATTTTAAATAATGAGTTTTTAGGAATGGTGCGTCAATGGCAGGAATTGTTCTTTGATAACAGATATGCATCAACAAAAATGATTAATCCAAATTTTGTCGCTATCGCTGAAGGATATCATATTAAATCTAAAAAAGTAACACAGAGAGAAGATTTGGATGCAGCTGTCGCAGAAATGATGGCTTCAAAAGATTCTTATTTCTTAGAAGTTATGGTAGAAAAGGAGAATAATGTTTTCCCCATGATACCAACAGGAGCCTGTGTTTCAGAGATTAGATTAAGCTAAAGAAAAAGTTTCAGGTTTCAGGTTTATATTGTTTCAGGTTGTACAACTTGAAACTTGAAACCTGAAACAAAATAAACTATAAAAAAACATGGAAGATAAAACATTTACCATATCGGTATATTCAGAAAATAATGTTGGATTGTTGAACAGAATATCTGGAATATTCTTAAAGCGTCACATTAATATATTAAGCCTAAACGTTTCAGAATCAGAAATAGAGAATGTTTCTAGATTTATTATTGTTGTAAATACAACAGAAAAATGGGTTCAGAATATCGTGGGACAAATTGAAAAACAAATTGAAGTTATTAAAGCATTTTATCATACTGATGAAGAAACAATTTTCTTAGAAAATGCTTTGTTTAAAATACAGTCAAGTTTGTTGTTTGATGAAAAACAAATTCAGAATATCATTAAAGAAAGTCAGTCTACAATTGTGACGGTTTCTCGTGATTTCTTTGTGATTTCAAAATCAGGAAGACGTTCTGAGATAGAAGAATTATACGCAAAATTCAAACCTTACGGCATTATGCAATTTGTTCGTTCAGGCAGAATATCAGTTTCTAAAGAAAAAATGGAAATTTCATCATTGTTAGAAGCGTTTAACTAGTATCAATTATAAATTACATATCATTAAATATTATTAAAAAAAATGGCAAATTATTTCAACACATTACCACTTAGATTACAATTAGAACAATTAGGAGTTTGTGAATTTATGGAGCAATCTGAATTTGCAGACGGAATCGCAGCATTGGCAGGGAAAAAAGTTGTTATTGTAGGTTGTGGTGCACAAGGTTTGAATCAAGGTTTAAACATGAGAGATTCTGGTTTAGATATTTCTTATGCATTACGTGCAGATGCAATCGCTGAAAAAAGAGCTTCTTATAAAAATGCTACTGAAAACGGTTTTAAGGTAGGTACATATGAAGAATTAATTCCAACTGCAGACTTAGTTTGTAATTTAACTCCGGATAAACAACATACTGCTGTAGTTACTGCTATTATGCCATTAATGAAAAACGGGTCAACTTTAGCATACTCTCACGGATTTAATATCGTTGAAGAAGGAATGCAGATTCGTGAAGATATAACAGTAATTATGTGTGCTCCTAAATGTCCTGGTTCTGAGGTTCGTGAAGAGTACAAAAGAGGATTTGGTGTGCCAACACTTATCGCTGTTCACCCTGAAAATGATCCAAATGGAGCTGGTTTAGATCAGGCAAAAGCTTACGCAGTTGCAACTGGTGGTCACAAAGCAGGAGTTTTGAAATCATCATTCGTAGCTGAAGTAAAATCAGATTTAATGGGTGAGCAAACTATTCTTTGTGGTTTATTGCAAACGGGATCTATTTTATGTTTTGATAAAATGGTTGAAAAAGGAATCGATGCTGCATATGCTTCAAAATTAATTCAATACGGATGGGAAACAATCACTGAAGCTTTGAAACATGGTGGTATCACCAATATGATGGATCGTCTTTCTAATCCTGCAAAAATTGAAGCTTACGAACTTGCTGAAGAATTAAAAGACATTATGCGTCCGTTATTTCAAAAACACCAGGATGATATTATTTCAGGAGAATTCTCAAGAACTATGATGCTTGACTGGGCTAATGATGATGTAAATTTATTGAAATGGAGAGCAGCAACTGGAGAAACTAACTTCGAGAAAACAGCACCACAAGAAGCTGCAATTCCAGAACAAGAATATTTTGATAATGGAGTTTTAATGATTGCAATGGTAAAAGCAGGAGTTGAGTTAGCTTTTGAAACTATGACAGAGGCTGGAATCATTGAAGAGTCTGCTTACTATGAGTCATTGCACGAATTGCCATTAATTGCTAACACAATTGCAAGAAAGAAATTGTTTGAAATGAACCGCGTTATTTCGGATACTGCTGAGTACGGATGTTATTTATTTGATCACGCTTGTAAGCCGTTATTGACTGAATTCATGAAAACGGTTGAAACAAATATAATAGGAAAACCATTCTCAACTTCAAATGGAGTAGATAATGCTATTTTAATTGCCGTAAATAAAGAAATTCGTCAACATCCTATCGAAGAAGTAGGAGCTTGGTTGAGAGAATCTATGACTGCAATGAAAAAAATTGGATAATAAATTGGGAATTACCACACATTCGACTGTGATGGGATTTGCACTGTATCTCTGTTTTATGTAATATTTTGAATTAGTAAGCACTTATTAAGAAAAAGGATATAGATGCAATATTGCATTCACTTAACTTCTGCGAGCAAGTGAGTTAAGTGAGGTAATCCCGTATAATGGGGTGTATTTAGCAATAAATATGCTTGTTGAGATTTCTATTTTAATTAATAAAGCTGCTACTATTTTCAAAATAGAATCGCAGATTGTAAGACAGAATTACAAAAAATTAATTGTTATTGAAATTGTTAAAATTAAAAAGGCATGGTATTATTTATCATGCCTTTTTTGCACTATGTAATTTTGTCTAAAAAAGTAAATTTTTAAATTATATACATTAAAAGATTGTATTTTTTTTAATATGTGTTTTTTTTTGTCAAAATTTATGAATTAAATAATTTTAAGAATACGCTGATATTTAATACATTTATAAAAAAATTCCAAAAACATATGAGTTATTATAAAATTGAAAATTTAGAACAATATTTTAAACATTACAATAAGTCAATAAGAGAACCAAGGAAATTCTGGGGAAAAATAGCTGAAGAAAATTTTACTTGGTACCAACAATGGGAAAAAGTAGTTGATTTTAATATGGCTGATGCTGAAGTAAAATGGTTTACTGAAGCTAAAGTTAATATTACAAAAAACTGTATCGATAGACATTTAAGCAAAAGAGGAGAAAAGACGGCAATTATTTTTGAACCGAATGATCCTTCTGAAGAAGCTTTACATATAACATATAACGAACTTTACGAAAGAGTTTCAAAAATGGCGAATGTTTTGCGTGAGCAAGGAGTTCGTAAAGGAGACAGAGTTTGTATTTACTTACCAATGATTCCTGAATTGGCTGTTGCTGTTTTGGCTTGTGCGAGAATAGGGGCAATTCACTCCGTAATTTTTGCTGGATTCTCTGCTTCTGCCGTTTCTGCAAGAATCAATGATTGCGAATGTAAAATGGTAATTACATCTGATGGAGGTTACAGAGGGAATAAAACTATTGACTTGAAAGGAATTGTTGACGAAGCATTAGATTCTTGTCCATCAGTTTCTAAAGTTTTGGTGGTTAAAAGAACTCAGACTGAAATTAAAATGAAAGAAGGTCGTGACCAATGGTTGCAACCATTATTAGATGTAGCGCTGGATAACAGCGTTGCTGAAATTATGGATGCTGAAGATCCTCTGTTTATCTTGTATACTTCTGGTTCTACAGGAAAACCAAAAGGTATGGTTCATACTACTGCAGGTTATATGGTTTATACGGCCTATACTTTTAAAAATGTTTTCAGTCACGAAGAAAATGATATTTTCTGGTGTACTGCTGATATTGGTTGGATTACGGGTCACTCCTATATTTTATATGGTCCATTGTTGAACGGAGGAACAACTGTTATTTTTGAAGGTGTTCCATCTTATCCGGATTTTAGCCGTTTTTGGGATATCATCGAAAAACATAAAATCACACAATTTTATACAGCTCCAACAGCAATTCGTTCGTTAGCAAAAGAAAGTTTAGATTATATTCAAAAATATCCTCTAAAATCACTAAAAGTTATTGGATCTGTTGGAGAACCAATTAACGAAGAGGCTTGGCACTGGTTTAATGACCACGTTGGAGATAAAAGATGTCCTGTGGTTGATACCTGGTGGCAAACAGAAACTGGTGGAATCATGATTTCTCCAATTGCTTTCGTAACACCAACAAAACCAACGTATGCAACTTTACCATTACCTGGAATTCAACCTGTTTTAATGGATGAAAAACGTAATGAGATTGAAGGAAATCAAGTAGTTGGAAGTTTATGTATTAAATTTCCCTGGCCCGGAATTGCCAGAACTATTTGGGGAGATCACGATCGTTATAAAGAAACTTATTTCTCTGCTTTCCCTGGAAAATATTTTACAGGAGATGGTGCACTTAGGGATGAAGTTGGTTACTACAGAATTACCGGTAGAGTAGATGACGTGGTTATCGTTTCTGGACACAATTTAGGAACAGCTCCTATCGAGGATGCAATTAACGAGCATCAGGCTGTTGCAGAATCTGCAATTGTTGGTTTCCCACATGAAATTAAAGGAAATGCTCTTTATGGTTATGTAATCTTAAAAGAAACTGGAGAAGTTAGAAATAAAGAAAACCTAACTAAAGAGATTAATCAATATATTGCAGACCACATTGGGCCAATTGCTAAACTAGATAAAATTCAGTTTGTTTCTGGTTTACCAAAAACACGTTCCGGAAAAATTATGCGTAGAATTTTACGTAAAATTGCTGAAGGAGATTTTTCTAATTTTGGAGATACTTCGACATTATTAAATCCTGAAATTGTTGAAGAAATTATGAAAGAAAGAATTTCTTAATTCTGAAATAAATAAAATAAATGCCTCTTAGTTTTAAGAGGCATTTTTGCTTTATAAGACAATAGTGAATAAAAAAAGGATTTGTCTATTTTGTATTATTAGTCTATTTGTAAAAAGTACTTAAATGCTAAAAAAAAAAGCATCTTTATTAATTGTTATTGTGTTATTTTTAAATTTAAATCATTTACAAAAACGAGAGGCTCCATATTACTTAAGTTAGTTAGTAATAAAATACCATTTTTATTTTCGTTTATTCCGTTTATTTTAAAACAAAACTCATCACCGTCCTTGTCTCTAAGCGTTACAAATTCAGTACTTTCATCAGAATAGTTTTGACAGCTGTGCGAAATAGTATATTTATACATCACTTTCATTATATCATTATTGTAATTATAAACTTTTCCATCTTGTGTAAAAATCCATTTTATACTTCGGTTGGTATTAGAATACCAGCTTCCTAAAATACGTCGAGATGAAGGATCTTGATCTTGTGCGAAAATTGCTGAAACAAGAAATAACAAGGGTATTATAAATAATAGCTTTTTCATAGACTTTTAATTTTAAAATAGGTTGGTCTAATATCTTTGTTACTACTTAAAACTTCGAATATTTTATATTAGATAAAGTTATTTTATTCCCAATCTTGATTTTAGTTTTAGAAATAAAAGCGCAATTCTATATGCATCTTCAGAGGAAGAATTTCTATCACTTTTTGGAATTTTATAGATTTCGCATAAATCGTCCAAAGAAAACTGTTTGTCATTCACATCCATTAATTTTCTATACATGACATCAACATCCAAAGCTTCATTTTTTATTCGGCCACAATCCAGGCGTTCTAAAGCTGAATTTAGCATTTCGATATCAAAATTAATATGATGACCAACTAAGATAGCATTTCCCAGAAAGTTTATAAAAGCTTCTAATGCATCAGGTTCCGGCATTTTTATCATTTTACTTTCTATGATAAACTCGTTCGAAAGTCCGTTATCCTGCAGGTATTTATATTGCAACAAAACCGATTCAAAATTATCTTTAATTACAATACCATCGTCAATAACTGAAAATGCTCCCAGAGATAAAATAACATCTTTATCAGGATTTAATCCTGAAGTTTCAGTTGACAAAACCACGAATCGATTGGGCTTTGTCTCAAATTTTGTTAAATAGTCTTTCCAGAAATCCGGATATTCTTTATTGATATTTTTCAGCCAGTCTAGCATATTTTATGAGAATTGGGTAAGTTGAAATTTACTCTTAATTAATTCCTCAAGGTCTTTCATTGGTGTTAAAGCATTTTTCAATTTTTCCTTATCTGTTTTAGACATTTCTCTAAGATTGATGAATTGTCCTGAATCATCATTTTTCAATCCTTCAACAGTTCTAAATTTAGATAAAATTAAAAAAGCTTCAGCACAACTTAAGTAAATCTCTGCATTTTTAGAGTCAGTTATCGCTAACTGTTTAAATCTTAAATAGGTGTTTTTTATTCCTTTAATATTTGCATTCAAAATTAATAAACGTGCACCATCAATCAAAGGCATTAATGCACGGGTTTTAATATCAAATTTTGTTTTATTCGGACCTTCTTCTTCTACAATGAATTTCTTGAAGAAGCTTAATGGAGAATTTCTTTTTAAAGCATCATTTCCTAGAAAGTCAAAGAATAAAGTATTGTTTACAGCATTTTTAAAAATAACATTTTCAATTACTTCTTCGATTTTTGGTTCTCCAAAAACAATTTCGTAATCAAAGAAAATACTACTCAAATCATTGCTGTTTTCACCTGGAGTATTCATCCAGCTGTTGTATTGTTTTGTCCAGTCTGTCAGTGATTTACACCATAACATATTGCTTCCCATATGACCATTTGGGCAGTACTCGTAACCTACTTTTTCTAAGATAGCAGTTGTTCTTTTTGCTAATCTTAAAAAGTAATCTTTTGTTTCTCTGTATTTTTCCGGAGTAACATCTTCAAAAATTAAAATACTATCCTGGTCAGTTAGTAAAAGTTGTTCTTTACGACCCTGGCTACCAATACTTAACCATGCAAATCGGGCAGGAGGTGAGCCTAAGTCTAAAATTGATAATTCAACGGCACGTTTAATAATAGCAAGATTAATTTCACTGGCAATATTACTGATATGTGAAATTGGAATGTTTTTCTGAATTGAGTTCTGAATCAAATCAGACAAACGATCACGTATTTGTTTTAAATCTTTAGGAAGCTGAGAACGCTTGATTTCTTTGATCAAAACACCAGGATTACTGGCTTGAGCAACAATCAAATCATGCTCAGAAATAATTCCTTTAACAGCAGATTTATTTGTACCATCCTTAGTAACAC
Organism: Flavobacterium frigidimaris; assembly: GCF_002217275.1. Taxonomy (NCBI): domain Bacteria; kingdom Pseudomonadati; phylum Bacteroidota; class Flavobacteriia; order Flavobacteriales; family Flavobacteriaceae; genus Flavobacterium; species Flavobacterium frigidimaris. The sequence goes on along the minus strand of NZ_MUGV01000019.1, from coordinate 7,877 downwards.
ATAAATGCGTTACATTATGCTTTAACATCAATAATTGTGCTTCAGCAAGTGACACGTTTTCAATTACAGTAACTACTGGCGAAGACATAATCTTATCAATGGTTTCCGTAATAGGATAACGGCCTGTGGCAATTTTAGATGATAAATCTGCAGCAGTAACAATACCAATTGGTTTGTTTTTTTCGCACACAATAATGTTATCAACCATAGCCTCAGTCATTAATATGGCAACATCTTTAACAACATGGCTAGCTTCAGTAGTTAAAGGTGAATTATTATAACTAAGCGATTGAATATATTGCATTTCAGATTGCTGATCTACATAGAATGAAGTATCAGAAATCAATTTTCCGTTTGAATTTACACTATCTTTTGTATGTCTTGAATTTACAGCAAAACTTTCCAGTAAAAAGTTTAAAACATCAGAATTATTAGCTACAAAAGGTCTAAAAACAGCGATTGGAATAGCATATACAATACTTTCCTCGCGTGCTTTCGCAGTCATCATATAGTTATTTTTGGCAAAAAATGGTCTTAAGCCAAAAATATCTCCTTCGTGACATTTATTGATAATTGTCTCTTCAGCATCAGCAATTGTAGTCAAATTTATGACACCAGATGCCACAACATAAAAACTATCATGAAGTACGTCGTTGTTTTGAAACAATACAGTATGCTTTTCTAAATTTAGCACTCTGATGTTAGTAGCAATATCAGATAATTCCTGAAAAGTCAAATTATCAAATGGCGGGTATTCTTTTAAAAAATCGGCAATATGCTCAGCAATTGTATTCATACGTTTGATAATTTTTTTGAAGTATCGAATGTAAAAATAATAAAATAAAGTCTTACAATGAAAGCATCTTTATCAGAATATAATTATTTTAAAGAAATGTTAAAATTTGTAGTTTTATAAGCTTTAAAATGATTTTTTATTGGTTAATTTCTTTATTATTTAACTTTAGTTTTATTGTAAAACTTTTAAAAACAGCAATTTATTAAAATCGAGGAGCATTATTTTATTTCATCGAAGCTATTTTGATATTTGCTATTGGTTAAGTAGATATTATTAAATGGTTCATAAGAGTGTAAAGAAAGCAGTTTTAAAATATTCTATTTTACATAATATAAATTATAGGTCAAATTGAGTGCTTTTGCAAAACACCAAATTCATATCATTTAACCATTTGGAATTACTTTTTGGAAAACTTCCCTAATTGATCTTCGTGAGAATTGTTTCTTTCGGAACTAAATCTGCACCACCACGTTTATTGAATTCTAATAATCCTTCATTCACAAATAAAACCGCACTTGCTGAACCATCTTTTCCTTTGATGTTTATTTGGGCTTTTTCGCCATGTGAAGCAACATGTCCTGTAACTTCCATGACGCCGGTAACAAATATAAACCAAAAAAGCATACGTTTATGGCGTATGCTCTTGTTTTGAATCTAAATAGTTGTTTACATTAGTTTCTTCAAAAAAACGGATTTACCGTTTAAGGAAACTTCAATTTCATTAGTTTTATCAGAAAACGTCGTTCTTAGGGCGTTTCCTTTAAAAAGCTGAACATCTCCAAAAACTTTTCCGGTTTCATCCGAAACATATTCAAATAACAATTTTTTATTGCCAGGCTCGATACCAATTTTATAACTTGAAAATTTTGTTCCTTTTAAATCGAATTGTTGTTGTGAATCGATAATTTTTCCATCAGCATAAAAATTCGTAATTGTTTTGTTTAATGTAATGTCGGGATAATACTGATTTACTTTTGTAAGCAATGCGTATTGTTCTACATTTGCATCTTCTTGTTTAGATGTAATTGTTTGCGCAAATGAAATTGTTGTAAAAATAAGCGCTAATAGTAAAGTGATTTTTTTCATAATTTAAATTTTATGGTTAAAGTTTCAAAACATTTTTGAAAACTTACATAATAGCCACTTTTTGTATAAAATGGTTATTATATCTAACAAGATAGTAAATATTAATTGATATTTTAAATTAAAAAGCAATTTTTTAAGAAAATGACAACAAAAAAATATATTCAACTCATCCTTATTTTAGGTTCTTTAACAGCGCTTGGTCCTTTTTCAATCGATATGTATTTGCCAGGTTTTGCAGGTATTGCTAAGGATTTACATACTACTGTGGCCAAAGTATCAATGAGTTTGTCAAGTTATTTTATTGGAATTTCCGCCGGACAATTACTTTATGGGCCTTTGTTGGATCGTTTTGGAAGAAAAAAACCTTTATTTATTGGTTTAATGGTCTATATTCTTGCTTCTTTAGGCTGTATATATGTTAATAATATTGATACTTTTATCTTTTTACGTTTTATCCAGGCTATTGGAAGCTGTGCTGCAACTGTAGCTTCAGTAGCAATGGTTCGTGATTTGTTCCCTGTAAAAGATATACCGAAAGTATTTTCTTTACTAATGCTTGTTCTTGGACTTTCGCCTATGTTAGCACCAACAATTGGTGGTTATGTAACAGAAGATTTTGGATGGCACATTGTGTTCCTTATATTAATGTGTATGGGAATAGCGATTTTAATTGCTTCACAGGTTGGTTTGCCTAATTCTTATAAAGCAGATACCTCAATTTCACTAAAGCCGAAACCAATTATTTCTAATTTTATGAAAGTACTAAAAGAACCTCAGTTTTACACCTACGCGTTTACTGGTTCGATAGCTTTTTCCGGATTGTTTACTTACGTAGCGGCCTCTCCTATTGTTTTTATGGACATTTACCATGTCGATGCCAAAACATACGGATGGATCTTTGCTTTTATGTCTGTAAGTTTTATTGGTTCAAGCCAGTTAAATTCTCTTTTATTAAAGAAATTTTCTAGTGAACAAATGATTTTGGCAGCTTTGATCTCGCAATCTGCAATCAGTATTGTTTTCTTGCTACTTTCAGTGAATAATCTTTTGGGACTGTACGAAACCATTGCAATGTTATTTTTGTTTTTAGGTTGTTTGGGAATTTCAAACCCAAATACTGCCGGGTTAACAATGGCTCCTTTTGCTAAAAATGCCGGAAGTGCTTCTGCTTTAATGGGTGCAATTCAATTAGGTTTGGGCGCATTAGCTTCTTTTGCAGTTGGCGTTTTTGTTAAAGATTCTGTGGCTCCAATGGTTCTTATTATGACGGTGACGACTTTAATTGCGCTTGTTGTTTTGAATATAGGTAAAAGGTTTATTAAAGAAAAAGTAGAAGTTTCTATAGAGGATGATATGGTGGTTGGGCATTAGGAATAATAAATTACAATTTTTAAATTCCAAATTCCAATTCTTTAATAAAGTAATAGAATATAAAAAGCCAAAATCTATTAGATTTTGGCTTTTTTGTGAAGCCTGGAATTTGGAATTTAAAAATTGGAATTTATTTTATTCAATCTGTTGCTTTTTATCTGGTCTGATAATCATTCTAAGAGATTGATCCCTTGCAAAATAAGCTACCATCCAATTCCAAAAAGTATTTAATCTGTTTCTATAAGTGATCAAAGAAATTAAATGGATAAACAACCAAATTACCCATGCAAAAAAGCCTTTAAAATGCCATTTTGGACTTGGTAGATCAACAACAGCCTGATTTTTTCCTATAATTGCCATTGAGCCTTTGTCTTTGTATGCGAATGGTTTCAAAGGTTTATTTTGAACCATTGCTTTAAAGTTTTTTGCTAAATTCAAACCCTGCTGAATGGCAACCTGAGCAACCTGTGGGTGTCCGTCAGGGAATTTTGCATCTCCAGCTAAAATGGCAGTATCGCCAATAGCATAAATATTCTGAAAACCGTTTACTTTATTAAATTGATCCGTTGCCATACGTCTGCCACGTCCATAACTTTCTTTCGGAATTCCGTCAAAAAGTTTAGCAGAAACACCGGCTGCCCAGATTAAGTTTTTAGTTTTAATAGTTTCGCCGTTTTCAAAAAAGACAGTATCGTCAACGTAGTCTGTAACGCGGGTGTGTAATTTAACTACAACACCCAGTTTTGTAAGCGCATCTAAAGTGTCTTTTTGAGAAGCTTCACTCATAGGAGAGAGTAGTGAGTCTCCCCCATCGACCAAATAAACATTGCTTGCAGAGGTTTCTAATTCCGGATATTCTTTTAGTAAAATATTTTTACGCATTTCTGCAAACATTCCAGAAACTTCTACTCCGGTTGGTCCTCCTCCTGCCACAACGATCGTTAGTAATTTACGACGTTTTCTAATGTCCTTACAGATAGCTGCTTTTTCAAGGTTTTTAAGCAACGCATTCCGCATTTCGATGGCATCATTTAAGGTTTTCATCGGAATAGCGTTTTTCATTACGTTTTCCATTCCAAAATAGCTCGTTTCAGCTCCTGTAGCGAAAACTAAATGATCGTAGGTTAGTTCTCCATTACTGAGAATTATTTTGTTTTCTTCCGGAACAACAGAAAGTAATTCTCCCAAACGAAACTGCAGGTTTTTTTTACCTGCAAAAAATTTCCTGAAAGGATAACTAATGCTTGAAGGCTCTAAAAATGCAGTTGCAACCTGATATATAAGTGGAGGGAAAAAGTTATAATTGTTTTTGTCTACAAGTGTTACCTGTATCTGAGGATGGTTGACAAGCTCTTTTGCGAGATTGATGCCTGCAAAGCCACCTCCTATAATGACTATCTTCATATATGTTGTCGATTAAGTAGGTTTTATAAAAATTTACCTTATAAATATACAACATAAATTGGAAAAGTCATTTACCCGAAATGTTACTTTTTGAATTTTTTAACAGGTTTTTCGGCTACTTCAACTTTGTTTTGTAACACATAATTAGCCATCAGTTTCTCTATTAATTCCTCTTTTGTAAGATGATGGAAAACCGTTTTCACTTTTGTTTTTAAATCAGCTGAAATATCGTGATTGGGTTTTGTTTTGAAAATTTGTTTTGCCCATAGAAGCGTATTATTTTCTTCTAAACTAACAACAGATGGTTTTTGGAATTTAGTGAATTTAATTCCTAATTCTTTTTCAAATTCCGGAATTTCAATTACTTCCTCTTCTTGTAAAACAGTTAATGAAAGTCCTTTTGCTCCTGCCCTTGCCGTTCTTCCGCTTCTGTGAACGTAAGTTTCGTAAGTGTCCGGCAAATGGTAATTCACAACATAAGAGATTTCTTTTACATCGATTCCTCTTGCAGCTAAGTCTGTAGCAACTAAGATATTGATATGTCCTTCACGAAATTGCTCCATAATTCTGTCACGGATTCCCTGAGATAAACTTCCATGCAATGCTCCTGAAGAAAAACGATTTATAGCCAGATTTTTGGCCAATTTATTAACTGCAGCTTTGGTTTTACAGAAAATGATTCCGCGTTCTCCTTCTTTTGAGTTTAAAAAATGCATTAAAACATCTAATTTCTCAATCGGGTCAACTACAATATATTCGTGATCAATTCCTTGGTTACCTACCGTTTCCATGTTGGCACTAACATGAACTACATTTTTATTTAAGTAATTTTGAATCAATTGTTTGACTGTTCCAGGCAAAGTGGCTGAAAACAATAAAGTGCGGTGTTTTTTAGGAAGTTCAGCAACGATTTCGTCTAAACTTTCTTTTAGGATCGAAACCATTTCATCGGCTTCATCCAGAACTAGATATTCCGTTTGTTTTAAATCAATTGCTTTGCGTTGAATCAAGTCGATTAAACGTCCTGGTGTAGCCACAACAATTTGTGTTGGCTGTGTTAGGCGTTCAATTTGTGGTTTTATTGGGATTCCACCACAAGTTGAAGCTATAGAGATATTCGGAATATGTTTTCCAAAATCTTCTAAATTTCTAAATATTTGTTGTCCAAGTTCTCTGGTTGGAACCAAAATTACAGCCTGAACAGTTGTGATTTCAGTATTAATCAATTGCAATAAAGGCAATCCAAAAGCAGCAGTTTTTCCTGTTCCTGTTTTTGCCAAACCTACAACATCATGACTTTCAGCTAAAAGTAATGGAATCGTTTTTTGTTGAATTTCTGTTGGTTCAACAATGTTCAATTCGCTTAACGCTTTTAAAATTGGTGCTGAAACTCCTAATGCTGAGAATTGTTTAGACATGTTTTGATTTTTGTTTTTATTGTTTTTTTTGTTTCAGGTTTCAAGTTATTGGATGGTGTATTTAACCACAAAGTTCGCAAAGATTTACGCTATGAACGCAAAGTTAATCCTTGGGGACTTTGCTAAAAAAACTTTGCGAACTTTGCGGTTAGACTATATTCAAAGAAAATAACCTGAAACCTGAAACTTTTTTAACCTTTACCAGATCAATCCGGTTCGTTCATGATTTTTTCACGGTATTTTTTACCGATTAATAAAGTCATATTCTTTTTATAATCTTCAACCAACCATTCACGGTAGTTTTTACTACATTGGCTCAAACATTTTGCGTAACGTTTGATACGGCATTCGATATCATCATCAAGTTCTTTTCCTAATGATTTTGCTTCCTGCAACGTTTCAGTATTGTCTACACACATTGAAGCGTGTTGCTCTAACGATTTGTCTAATACTACTTTCGAACGTAAATTTTGTTTGATAATTAATTTATGTTCTTCATCAACATCAAAAGTAACATCAGCAGTTTTACTGAATTTTGCTCTTAATTCCGGCGGCATACTGTATTTGAAATACAATTCAATTTCAGTATCATCACGCAGATTTTCTAAATAAAATTCAGGTGATTTAAAAATGTGTTGCCAGTTAACCGGCTCGCTCCATAAACCAAAACGTGCAGCATTATTACCCAAATCGATTACTGTAAACTCGTCTTTACCAGGTAATTTACGAGATCCACGACCAATCATTTGGTAGTATAAAGTTAATGATTTTGTTGCTCTGTTTAAGATAATCGTTTCAACAGTTGGCTCATCAAAACCGGTAGTCAAAATTCCAACAGAAGTTAAAATTGCATCCGGAGTCTTTTTGAACCAGGCCAAAATATCTTTACGTTCCTCAGAACTACTTGTGTTGTCAAGGTGTCTGATATCGTAACCAGCTTCTCTAAACGTTTCATATACATATAATGAGGTATGAATACCGTTATTGAAAATCAAAGTCTTTTTACCTAAAGAACGTTCTGTATAAGCATGCAAAAGTTTCTCTTGCATGATTGTATTGGTATATAAATCATCAGATGATTTTACCGTATAATCTCCATTAATACCAACTTTTAAGGATGTTAATCCAACATCATAACTGTAAGTTGTAGCCCTTGCAAGGAAACCTTTGTCGATCAATGAACTAATAGTGTCACCCACAATAAGTTCATCATAACTCTGGTGCATTGGTAATTTTATATTTGAACTCAAAGGTGTTGCTGTTACTCCAAGAATAAAGGCATTTTTGAATGAGTTTAATAACTTTCTAAAGGAATTGTAATGTGCCTCGTCAATAATAACCAAACCAATGTTGTCAAGATGTAATTTCTCGTCATTGATACGGTTTTTTAAAGTTTCAACCATCGCCACAAAACAAGAATACTCGTTTTGATCAGGTAGTTCTTTTACTTTACTATTGATTATTTTGTTGCTGACACCGAAACCTTTAAGCATTTTTGAAGTTTGCTTACAAAGTTCAATACGGTGTGTTAAGACAACCACTTTTTTATCGTTATTAGCTAAATAACGACGAACGATTTCGGAAAAAATTACTGTTTTTCCACCACCTGTCGGTAATTGATACAATAAATGATGTTGAGCTGGAGCATTATCTAAACGTTCAAAAATGGCATCAATATCGCCTTTTTGGTATGCATAAAGTTCTTTTTTCTCTTCTCTTTCTATTTCTAAAGTGTTTTGAGACATTGTTTATTTTTGGATTTTTGCAAAAATACACCTAAAAAACAGTTATTCATCTTATTT